>CAZQYU010000175.1:0-6869 GCA_964597585.1 uncultured Thermoanaerobaculia bacterium | reverse complement strand
CGGCCGCTGGAGGAGGCGGTGCGCGCGGTCCCCGGCGTGCGCTCGGTGCGTTCGAACACCAGCCGCGGGAGCTGCGAGATCTCGGTCAACTTCGACTGGGGCCTGGACATGATCGCGGCGACCCTCGAGGTGGAGTCGGCGATCGCCCAGGTCCGTTCCACGCTGCCCGCGGGGCTCGGCTACGAGGTCCGGCGAATGGATCCGACCGTGTTTCCGGTGATGGGCCTCAGCCTGACCTCCGCGACCCGATCGCCGGTCGAGCTTCGGGACATCGGCCTGTATCGACTGCGACCTCTGGTGTCGACGGTCGAGGGCGTCGCGTCGGTGAAGATCCTCGGTGGGCGCACCGAGGAGTACCGCGTCGTCGCGGACCCCGAGCGGCTCACCGCTGCCGGGATCACACTCGAAGAGCTGGTGCAGGCGGTCTCGGCGGCCAACGTGGTCGAGGCCGTGGGTCGCCTCGAGGAGAACGAAAAGCTCTACCTGGTGCTGTCGGACACGCGTTTCCTCGCGCTCGCCGATCTCGACGCGGTGATCGTGCGGCGGGGGCCGACCGGTGTCGTGCACCTGTCCGACGTCGCGACCGTCGAGGACACGACCGAGCCGGAGTGGACGCGGGTCACGGCGGACGGCGAGGACGCGGTCCTGGTCAACGTCTACCAGCAGCCGGGCGGCAACACGACTCGGATCTCTCGCGACATCCGCGCCCGCCTGGCGGATTTCAGGGCTCAGGTTGGGAGCGACATTCGGGTGCGAACCTGGTACGACCAGTCGACCCTGATCTCGGCCGCCGCCAGCTCCGTCCGCGACGCGATCCTGATCGGCATCGGGCTCGCGATCGTGGTGCTGCTTCTGTTCCTGCGCAGCTGGAAGGTGACCCTGGTGGTCTCGCTCGCGGTCCCGGTCGTGCTCGCCGCGACCGCGCTCGTGCTCAAGGCCCTCGGGATGGGGCTCAACATCATGACCCTGGGCGGCATGGCCGCCGCTGTCGGACTGATCGTCGACGACGGCATCGTGGTGGTCGAGCACGTCGTACGCCGCCTCCGCGAGGAACCGGACAACGTCCACCACGCGGTACCGATCGCGGCCCGCGAGATGCTCGGCCCACTCGCCGCCTCGTCGGCGGCGACCGTGATCATCTTCGTCCCGCTCGCGTTCCTGACCGGCGTGACGGGGGCCTTCTTCAAGGCGCTCTCCGTGACCATGGCCGCTGCGCTCGCGATCTCCTTCCTGTTCGCCGCGACCGCGGTCCCGGCCCTGGCCGACCGCCTGCTCGGCGCCCGCGAGGCCCACGCGGACGACGTCGGATGGTGGCTGGCCCACGTGCTCGACGGCTATGAGCGCCTCGTGCGCCGGCTGCTCGCGCGCCCGGCGATGGTCGCGCTGGTGATCGTGCCGCTGCTCGGCCTCGGCTGGCTCGGCCTGCGCCAGGTCGGCTCGGGGTTCATGCCGTCGATGGACGAGGGCGGCTTCATCCTGGATTACGTGGCTCCCGCGGGGACCTCGCTGACCGAGACCGACCGGCGGCTGCGCCTGCTGGAGGCCCAGCTCAAGGACATCCCGGACGTCGAGACGTGGTCCCGGCGGACCGGGCTCGCCCTCGGCGGCGGCATCACCGAGGCCAACGAGGGCGATTTCTTCATCCGTCTGGTCCCGGGTCCGCGGCGTCCGATCGACGAGGTGATCGACGACGCCCGCGCTCGGGTCCAGACCAGGGTGCCGGGGCTCGAGGTCGAGTTCGCGCAGCTCATGGAGGACCTGATCGGCGACCTCACGGCGGTGCCGCAGCCGATCGAGGTCAAGCTCTTCGGGTCGTCACCGGAGGAGCTCAGGTCCCAGGCGTCCGAGGTCGCGAAGGCCGTCGCCGGCGTACCCGGGGTGGTCGATGTCAAAGACGGCGTCGTCCTCGCCGGCGACGCGGTCGACATCCGTGTCGACCGGACGCAGGCCGAGGTTCTCGGACTGGATCCGGACCGGGTGACCAGCCTCGCCCGGGTCGCCCTCGAAGGCGAGGTCGCGACCGAGGTTCAGCGCGACGAGAAGATGGTCGGCGTCCGAGTGTGGACCCCCGAGGAGGTGCGATCGCGGCTCGACCTGATCGCGGCGCTGCGCCTGCCGATCGGCGGTGGGCGCACGGTCCGGCTCGGTCGGGTGGCGACGTTCACCACCGCCGTCGGCCAGCCGCAGCTCACCCGGGAGAACCTCAAGGGGATGGTCGCGGTGACCGGCCGCATCTCCGGCCGCGACCTCGGGTCGGTGATGGTGGACGTCAAGCGCGCCGTGGCCGGAGTCGGGCTGCCCGCGGCCACCTCGGTCGCCTATGGCGGGCTCTACGAGCAGCAGCAGCAGTCGTTCCATGGCCTGCTGATGGTGCTCGCCGCGGCCACCGCGCTGGTCTTCATCCTGCTGCTCGCGGTGTACGAGAAGTTCAGCGTTGCCATCTCGGTGCTCGCGGTCGATCTTCTCGCCGCCACCGGGGTCTTCTCCGGACTGTGGTGGACCGGGTCGGAGCTCAACATCTCGTCGATGATGGGCCTCACCATGATCATCGGCATCTCGTCCGAGGCGGCGATCTTCTTCCTCACCGAGTGGAGCCTGCTCTCGGGAGTGAGCGAACCGCTCGCAGCTCTCGCCACCGCCGGCCGCCGCCGCCTGCGCCCGATCGTGATGACCGCGGCGGCCGCTATCCTTGCGCTGCTTCCCCTCGCGCTCGCGATCGGTCAGGGCTCGGCGATGCTGCAGCCGCTGGCGATCGCGATCATCGCCGGGCTGTTGCTGACCGTTCCGCTGGTACTGCTGGTCCTGCCGGCGCTGATCGTGCTGCTCGGCGGCGCGAAGGTTGCTCCCCGTGCGCACTGAGACCTTTTGCCTCGCCTTCGCCCTCGCGACGGCCGTCGGGTGCGGTCGCGCCACGACAGCTCCCGAGCCGGTGCCGATCCCCCACGCCACCGCCGTCGCCGAGCTCGCCCCGGTGGAGGCCAGGGTCCCGTTCGTGGGCGTGGTCGAGGACGCCCGGGTGGTTCGCCTCGAAGCGCTCGCCGACGCCCGTGTGGAAGCGGTCGAGGTCGCGGACGGAGCGGTGGCACCCGCTGGGGAGGTCCTCTTCCGCCTCGGCGGAGGGCGTTTCGAGTCCGCGCTGGCAACCGCCGAGGCCGCCGCCTCGGCTGCACGAGAGACCGTCGCTGCGAGGTCCGAGCAGCTCGAGCGGGCGCGACGACGGGAGTCCGACCACCTCGCGGGGCCCTCCGAGGTCCCCGACGCGCGGGCCGGCCTCGCCGCCGCCGAGCGCGAAGCGTCTGCAGCTGGGTCGCGGCTGCGGACCCTTGCCGCCGCGCGGGAGGTCCGCGCCCCGTTTGCAGGCCGGCTCCTCGCTCGCAGGGTCTCGGTCGGCCAGGAGGTCACGTCGGGGGAGGAGCTCGCACGCTTCGCCGACGCGACCAGCGGACGGGTCGCGGCGACGGTGATCGCCGCCACGGACCGTCCGGTTCGCGCCGGGCAGGAGGCGCGGATCGCCTCGGAGAGTGGCGAGGTGGTGACCGCGCGGGTTGCCGGTGTCGCTTCGGTGGCGTCCCCAGCGGGCGCAGCCCGGGTCTGGGTGACGGGTGACGGCCTCGCGAAGATGCCGCCGGGCGCGGCGGTGAGCGGGTGGGTCGTGACCGAGCGGCACCAGGGCATCGTGATTCCCGCGCGAGCGGTGGTCCGCGACGACCAGGACCATCCGTACGTCTTCGTGGGCCCTGCCGCGCCGTTCGAGCGGCGACCGGTCGTCCTCGGGATCGCCCTCGGAGAGCGGATCGAGGTCACCTCCGGCCTGGCGGCCGGTGAGATCGTCGTGGCCGAGGGCGCCTACGAGCTGTTGTGGGCGAGCTTCGCAACCTCGTTCACGGCTGCGGACTGACCATGCGCCGGGTGCTGGCTCGCCTCCTCGCGAGACCTCTCGAGGCCGCGTTTCTGGCCCTCATCCTGGCGGGTGCGGGCGGCTACGGGCTGCTCCACATGAGCGTCGACCTCTTCCCTGACCTCGACGTGCCGGTCGTGAACGTCATCACACATGCTCCCGAGCTGTCCGGAGAGGACATGGACCTGCTGGTGACCCGTCGGTTGGAGGGAGCGCTGCGGGGCGCCCCCGGCATGCAGCGGGTGTCCTCGTCGAGCCAGCAAGGCATCTCGGTGGTGACGGCGCAGTTCACCTGGGGCACCGGAGTCGAGGCCGCACGCCAGTCCGCGATGGCCGCGATCGCCCAGGTGATGCCGCGTCTGCCGACCGGGGCGGTCCCGCGCCTCGAGCAGATCGGCACGACCTTGCAGCAGGTCGGGGGCTGGGCCGTGACCTCGCCCGGCGACCCCGTCGAGCTCGGGTCGCTGCTCCGGCGTGAGGTGGCCCCGCGGCTGATGGGCGTCGACGGCGTCGCCCTGGTCGAGGTTCTGGGCGGCGAGCGGCCGGCGCTGTGGGTCGACGCGCCTCCGGCGCGGCTGCTCGCGCTCGGGCTCGGAGTCGACGACCTGGTGGCGGCGATCCGACGGGCGCACGGCGCGGAGCCGGCCGGTTTCATCGAACGCTCGAGCGAGGACGTCGTGGTCCGCGCCGACTCCCGTCTGCGCGGCGCCGCCGACCTCGCGGCCGTTCCGGTCGCGCTCCCCGACGGCCGCACGGTGCGTCTCGACGCGATCGCGGCGGTGGGTGCCGGTAGGGCTCCGCGGCACAGCGAGGTCCGCGCGAATGATTGGCCGGCAGTCGCCCTGATGGTGCGCAAGCAGCCCGGCGCGAGCACCATCGAGGTCGTCGACGGCGTCCGCCGCGAGCTCGAACGTCTCAGCGGAGTGCTTCCTGCGGGGGCTCAGGTGCGCCAGTTCTACGACCAGGCGGAGGTTCTCCACGCCGCGCGGACCGCGATCGGTCACGACCTGCTGCTCGGTGCGGTCTTTGCGGTTGCCGTGCTATGGCTGCTGCTCGGGGAGCTGCGTCCCACCGTCGCGGTGGCGACCACGATCCCGCTCGCGCTGCTCGCGACGGTGGCAGTTCTTTGGTTTCTGGGCGAGACACTCAACGTGATCACGCTCGCGGCACTGACACTTGCGGTGGGGATGGTCGTCGACGATGCCATCGTGGTCGCGGAAAATGTCTTTCGTCACCGGGAGAGGGGTGCGTCGCCGATGGCCGCCGCGCTCGAGGGCACCCTCGAGATCGCCGGCCCGGACGCCTCCGGGACCTTGACGACGGTCGCCTCGTTCGCGCCTCTGCTGCTGGTCGGCGGGCTCGCCTCGGTCTTTCTGCGCCCGTTCGGGGTCACGGTGTCGAGCGCACTGCTGGCGTCGTTGGCGCTGTCCCTGACCACGGTGCCGGTCATGCTCGCCTTCGGCCGCGTCGCCCCGCGCCCGGAGCGGGCGCGTCTCGGCTCCCGCATGGTCGCCGCGGTGGGCGATCACCTCGTCAGGCTGCTCCGTCAGACCCTGCCCAGACGCCGCGCCACGCTTGCGGTGGCGCTGCTGATTTCGCTCGGTCTCGCCGCGAGCCTCCTCCTGCGCCACGGTGTGGTGTCGCTGCTGCCACCGGTCGACGAGGGCGCGCTGCTGGTCGAGTACGTGCTCCCGCCGGGCGTGTCCCTGACCGAGAGCCAGAGCGTGGCCTCCACGATCACGGGGATCGCACGATCGCTTCCGGGAGTGGTCATGGTGGAGTCGCGGGTCGGGGCGCCGGCCGGCGGCGTCGAGGTCGAGGGCGTCAATCGCGGAGAGCTCCTGATCAAGCTGGCGCCGCTCGCCGCGCGCCGGGTGACGGCGGACGACGTCCTCGCCCAGCTGCACGCGGCGAGCGCGAACCTGGAAGGTGTGGTGCTCCTGCTCCATCAGCCGACCCAGGAGAAGATGGACGAGAGCTTCTCCGGCCTGCCCGCCCTGTTCGGCGTGACGGTGTACGGCGACGACCAGGCCTCGATCGAAGACGCCGCCGGCCAGGTGGCCGCGATGCTGCGCGGAGACGCCGCGGTCTCGGGCGTGGCCGACAACTCCCGTTTCCACCGCCCGGAGCTCGTTGTCCGCCTCGACGGCGAGCGTTGCGCTGCCCTCGGCGTCGATCCGGCCGCCACCCGGACGACCCTCGCGGCGGCGGTTTGGGGGGCCGAGGTGCTCGAGATCGTACGCGAGGGCGAGAGCGTTCCGGTGTGGGTCCGCCTCGCCGGCAGCGCGCGCACGGTCGACGACCTCGGCGCGCTGCCGGTGGCGGCCCGCGACGGGTCGGCGGTCCCGTTGTCTGCGGTTGCCGACCTCACGCTCGAGCGCGTCGCTCCCGAGATCACGCGGCTCAACGGCCGCAGGGAGCTGACCGTCCTCGCCGAGGTCGAGGGCAACCTGCCGCGGCAGGCGGCGCGGCTCCAGAGCCGGCTCGACGCACTCGACCTGCCGCATGGGGTGGGCGCCGAGGTCACGGGCCAGTTTCAGGTGCTGCTCGAGACCGCGCGTGACCTCGCGCTGGTACTCGCGGGCGCGGCGGTGCTGATCCTGGCCATCATGGCGGTCCAGCTCGGCAGCGTGCGGCAGGCGGCCTGGATCCTCGCGGTCGTCCCGGCCGGATTGGCCGGTGCCGCCGCGGGGCTCGCCGTCACGGCCACGGGTCTCAACATCGCGGTCGCTGCCGGGGTGCTGACGCTGCTCGGTATCGGGGTCAACAACGGCATCGTGCTGGTCGACTTCGCCAACCGCGAGCGGGCCGCGGGGGCCGATGCCGAGGCGGCCGTGCTCGAGGCGGTCCGGATCCGCCTGCGGCCGGTGCTCGCCACCAGCCTGACCACCATCGCAGCGCTAGTCCCGACGGCCATTGGGATCGGCTCCGGCGAGCACGTCTTCCAGCCCTTCGCGGTGACCGTGATCTC
>CAZQYU010000174.1:0-6877 GCA_964597585.1 uncultured Thermoanaerobaculia bacterium | reverse complement strand
AGAACTCGTTCGGCATCGCCGCGTCGAAGGCTTCCCGGGTGAGCCCGAGCCCGGCCCGCGACGGGATGTCGCCGCCCGAGCCCGGTTCGGGGAACCACAGCCGCTGGTAGTGCTTCTTGGTCAGGGTCATGGCGGCATCGAAGCGGATGATCGGCGACAGCCGCGCGACGTGGAGGATGGTCTGGATGACCGCCTCGCGGACCGCAGGGTTGAGGTAGTCGAGCTGTGCGGTGTCGTTCCACGGCATCGAGGTGCCGTCGTTGCCGTGGTAGATGTAGCGCGCGCTGCCGGTCCAGCGGTCGACCCGCTTGAACACGACCGCGGCATCGCGCCGGTCCCAGTAACCGTCCTCGATGAAGATGCCGACCCGGTCGTCGTCCGACAGGTCCGGGCCGTTGAACGTGTAGCTCGGGAACGGGCTCCCGTCGAGGCCCAGGAACCAGTCCGGATGCTCGACCACCCAGCGCGAGTCGATTCCCATGTGGTTCGGCACCATGTCCGAGGCCAGCCGCATGCCGCGCTTCCACGCGCGCTGCTTGAGATCATCCCATGCCGCCTGGCCGCCAAGATCGTCCGCGATGCCGTAGTCGGCGAGTGAGTAGGCCGATGCCACCGCGTCTTCTTGGCCCATTCGCTGCTTGATCCGACGCGACGCGCGGCTGCGCTGCCAGACCCCGATCAACCAGATCCCGGTCACCCCCCACGCCGCCAGCCGGTCGAGCTCCCCGTCGGGGATCTCGTCGAGGCGGTGGATCGCCCGCCCGTGACGACGCGACAGCTGGTCCAGCCACACGAAGGCGTTCTTGGCCAGCAGTACCACGCGCGGCATCCAGTCCTTGTCCCTGCTGAAGGCCTCCTGCTCGAGCTCCTGACCGGAGAACTCGTAGGGCTCGACAGGTCCGGGGCCGGGACCGAAGAACGGCCGGTTCTCCTCGGCAAGAAGGTCGAGGCTCGACAGCAGGCGGTACAGCGCCCCGCCGAGCAAGGTCCCCCAGTGGGTGCGGATGTACTCGAGCTGGCCTTCCAGCGAGTGGGGCGAGACCAGTGCGGGAGCACGCAGGAGCTGGAACAGGTTCTCCCCACCGGGGCCGGCAGGGCCCTTGTCAGCGAGGAAAGTCTCCAGCTCGTCGATCATCGGCAGGTAGGCCGTCACCCGACGCAGGTGGCCGTCGTCGAACAGCTCCAGGTAGCGCGAGAAGGCCGGGTTTGCGTTGGCGAGCCAGAGCAGCAGCAGCTCCTCGAGGGTGACCTCACGGTGGGTCTCGGAGCCGGTGGCGCCGGCAAGATAGTCGGTCCCGTCGAGCTCGCGACGGTAGACCGCCACCGGAGGGAACTCGTCGACGAAGCCCGCCAGCGCGCCGTCGACCGAGTCGTCCCCGAGCCGGCTCTCGAGGCGGTCGAGGGCCTCAGACAGCAGCCCTGGCGCCTTGTGCTCGCAGAACTGCCGGACGACGAGGTGGAGGATCTCGTCGATCAGGCCCATGGCGTTGATCTCGCCGGCGGAGACCGCCTGCTCCGGGTAGCTGAGCAGGTCGCGGCGGTCGTTCATGCACTTGGCAAACTGACGGGCGGCGCGGAAGTCGGCGAGGACCACGTTTCCGGTCAGCGTGAAGAGCCGGTCGTCGAAGCGGTAGCGGTCGCGGGCCGAGCGCGCGACGTGAAACTCGCGTGGCGCGAGATCCATCGGAGTATCGGTCATGAAGGTCTCCTTCGTGTCCCTGTGATCATAGAACGGTCACGGCGCCGCCAACATGCCCCGGACGGCTTGTCGCGCCTGTGAAGCTCGGATTCAGAAGCCTCATTGAGGGTTCCATGAGGCGCGGTCAGCGCGGGGCAACTCGAGCACGGATCCGAGATGCGTTCCCTGGCGGACTCGAGCCCTTCGAACGCTGGCTCCCCGCGCCTCGCTGCGCGACGTGCTACCGTGCACCGGGCGGTGACCCCTCGCCGGCACCGCACCCCGTCACCCGGAGGACCATCCATGGCCAACCCGACCGCCCGCTTCGACACCACCCTCGGCAGCTTCACCGCTGAGATCTTCGCTGACGCGATGCCGACGACCGCCAAGAACTTCCTCGACCTCGCCGAGAGCGGTTTCTACGATGGGCTCCACTTCCACCGCGTGATCAACGGCTTCATGATCCAGTTCGGGTGCCCGCACTCCAAGGACCCGTCCAGCCGCCTCGCCGGAACCGGCGGACCACCCCACGGGACGATCCCCGACGAGCACCCGGCCGACGCCAAAATCTCCAATGAGCCCGGCACGCTGTCGATGGCCAACACTGGCAGGCCCAACTCGGGCGGCTCCCAGTTCTTCATCAACACGGTCCACAACGCCTACCTGGACTGGTTCACCCCGGGACCCTCCAAGCACCCGGTCTTCGGCCGCGTGACCGAGGGCATGGATGTCGTCCGCACCATCGAGACCACCCCGACCGGCCCTGGCGACCGCCCGGAGACGCCGGTACAGGTCGTCAAGATCACGGTCCAGCGCTGATCGAACGTCTCGGTCCGGACTTTCGTCAGTCGGCCTACCGTCCTACACTTTCGCCGTGAACTCCGACTCAGGACGCTCCGACCGCATCGCGGGCTCCCGGCCGCCCGAGGGCCCCCGCCGTGCATAGCACAGCTCGCGAACGCCTCGCGGCGGCCCGCCTGGTCGGCGCCGCCGCACTCGCCGGGCTCGGTCAGTTCGCGATCGACATGCCGCACGGCTACTTCGGCCCGACTGACCGGATGACGCCCACGGGTATCGCGTTCGCGACGGCGGAGGTGGTGCTCGCGGCCGTGGCGGTGCTCGGCCTGCTCGGTCGTCGGCGGTGGGCGCCGCTCGCGGCCGTTGCCGCCCTCGCGCTCGTCATCGGTGCCTTCGTCGGCGCGCTCGCCGAGAGCCCGGTGGTGGCAGGCAGCATTGCACTGTGGTGCCTGGTGCTCGTCGGGAACTTCCTGTTCCCCGCGCCACTGGTGCCGGTTCAGGAGGCGCGGTCGGCCGCGGCGACCGACGCGCTCGACCGCTGGCTGTCCAAGAACGGCGCCGCTGCCCGCCATCTCACGGCGGTCTCGCTGATCGCAACCACGGCTGTCGTGGGCTACGGGATCGGCGCGAGCGGCGTTCCGTGGGGCATCTGCCTCGGGCTCGCGGCGGCAGTCACCGCCTACACCGCGCGCTTCCTGGCCCGGGTCCTGAGGTCCGGTTCGCGGGCCCCGCTGCTGGCCGTCACCCTCTTGTTCGCGGCCCTCGCCTCCGCCGGCCGACCGGCCGCCGCTCTCGGATGGCTCGCCGCATACCAGGCTGTGGTCTTGCTCCTGGTGGTCGTCCGCAGCGAGGCGGCGGCGGAGGTGATCGAGCACTTCGTCGGTCGACCCGCCCTCCTGGTGCTGGTCTCGTTCATCGTCCTGATCGCGCTCGGGACTCTGGTGCTCAGCTTCCCGATGGCGTCGGCCACCGGCGAGCCCGTGTCGCCCATCGACGCCCTCTTTACTTCGACCAGCGCCGCCTGCGTCACCGGGCTCATCGTGCTCGACACCCCACGCGACTTCTCCTGGCCCGGACAGCTCGTGATACTGCTCCTGATCCAGACAGGCGGCCTCAACATCATGGTGCTGTCGGCCTTCGCCGCCCTGCTTCTGCGCCAGGGTCTCGGCCTGCGCGGAGAGCAGGCGCTGGGCGAGGTGCTCGACCTGCAGCCGACGCGCTCGCCGCGACGCCTGGTCGCCTTCATCGTGGTCAGCACCCTCGCCGTCGAGGCGGCCGGCGCCATGATCCTCACGATGGCTTTCGCACACCGCGGCGAGCCCGCTGCCATCGCCATGTGGCGCGGCCTCTTCACCGCTGTGTCGGCCTTCTGCAACGCCGGCTTCGCCCTTCAGAGCAACTCGTTGATCGGCTACGCTGCAAGCCCCGTGGTCCTGCTCACCGTCGCCGCATTGATCACTCTAGGCGGCCTCGGCTTCGCGGTGCTCGCGTTCGGCTGGCTGCGGGTGGGCGGCAAGCGCGGGCTGGGCCTCGCCACCCAGGCACGCCTGGTGGTCACCGTGTCGCTCATTCTGCTTGTCGGCGGCGCTCTCGTCTATGGCGCGATCGAATGGCACCGCACCCTCGACGGGCTCGCCCCGTTCGACAAGGCCTGCAACGCCCTCTTCCAGAGCGTGACGATGCGGACCGCGGGGTTCAACTCGGTCTCCTTCGACCGGCTGCACCCCGCGACGCTGCTCATCACGCTTCTGCTCATGTTCATCGGGGCCTCGCCCGGAGGGACCGGCGGCGGTATCAAGACCACCACGGCCGCTGTCCTGCTGAGCTCGGTCGCCGCCGTCGCTCGGGGTGAGAGGCACGCGGTCGTCTTCGGACGCACGATCCCGCTCGAGACCGTCTACCGGAGCGCGGCGGTCACGGTGCTCGGCGTGCTCGTGGTTTCGGGAGCCGCCGTCGCGCTTCTTGTCACCCAGAGCGTCGGGCTCGACATGCTCCTGTTCGAGACCGTCAGCGCCTTTGGAACCGTCGGGCTGTCGCTTGGAGCGACGGCGCATCTCGACACCTACGGCAAGCTCGTCATCGTCGTGGTGATGCTCGTCGGCCGGGTCGGTCCGCTCAGCCTCGCACTCCTCTTCGGCCGTCGCCGCCAGAGCCGCGTGGGGTATCCTGAGGCGAGAATCATGGTGGGTTAAGCGTGGCGCAGCAGTTTGTCGTCATCGGTCTCGGGATCTTCGGCCGTAATGTCTGCCTCAACCTCGCCCGCGCCGGTCAAACGGTGCTCGCCATCGACCGCAACGAGGACGAGGTCCGGGTCCTCTCCGGCGAGCTCGACGCCGTGATCTGCGCCGACGCCACCGACGAGAGCACCCTGCGGGAGATCGGCGTCGACCGGATGTCCTGTGCCGTGGTGGCGATCGGCGCCGAGTCCATGGAGGCCTCGATCCTGGTCACGGCGCTGTTGCGCCAGCTCGGGGTACCCCGCATCGTGGCCCGCGCACTCACCGAGCTGCACGCCCGGGTGCTGCAGGCCGTCGGCGCCCACGAGGTGGTCAGCCCGGAGGCGGAGATGGGCCTCAGGTTGGCGCGCCGGCTGGCGCAGCCCAACGTGATCGAGCGCTTCGATCTCGGCCACGACGCCGAGCTCGCCGAGCTCGCCGCCCCGCAGTCCTTCGTCGGCTCGACCCTGGTCGACCTCGACGTCCGCCGGCGATTCGGCGTCACCGTGGTCGCGATCCGCCGCGCCGGCGCCATCCGCGCCACTCTCGAGGGCTCGGAGCGGATCGAGCCGGACGACGTCCTCATCACCCTTGGCACGCCGGACGCCATCCGGCGGCTCGCCGGCCGCGCCTGACCATGACCCTGCGCACTCGCATCCTGCTCGGCTACGGGTTCCTGGTGTCGCTGCTGGTCGCGAGCGCCTTCGGCGCGGCCCTCGGCTTCCACCAGCTCGGCAGCTCGATCGGGCGCGTGCTCACCGACAACGTCGCCTCCATGGAGGCCGTGACCGCGATGCTCGAGGCCCTCGAGCGGCAGGACAGCGCCCTCCTCGCCGCTCTCCTCGGCGAAGGCCCGGCCGAGATCACCGCCTCGGAGTCGTCATTCCGCAGTGCTCTGGCTCGCGCGCGCGCCAACATCACGCTGCCCGAGGAGCCGGCGATCCTGGCCGACATTGACACCCGGTTCGCCGCCTATCGGGCCGCACGCGACTCGCTGCTGGCGACGCGTCCCCAGCGCCCGCTGGCCGCATACGAGGCCGAGACCTTCCCCCTATTCGACGGCGTCAAGGCTCGGGTCCTCGACCTGCTCGAGGCCAACCACCGGGCCATGGTCGAGGCCGACCGCGCAGCGCAGCGGAGCGCCACCCGGCGAGCGATCCTGCACGGGGTGCTGGTCAGCGTTGCCCTGCTCGCGCTCGCCCTCGTCTCCCGCGCGATGAGCCGCGATATCCTCGAGCCCCTGACCGAGCTGCGCAACGTCGCCCAGGCGATCGCCGAGGGCGACCGACGACGCCGTTCGGCCTCGGCGACGCGCACCGACGAGCTCGGCGTCGTGGCACGCCAGCTCAACAGCATGCTCGACGCCCAGGAGAGCCTCGAAGGGCGCGCACAGGGCCTGCTCGGCCAGCAGCGCTTGCTCGTGCTCGGCTTGCTCGGCAACCTCGCCGGGCCCGCGGTCGTGGTCGCGCTCGACGGGCTCGTGGTGGCTTCCTCCGCCGACGACCCGGCGACGCGAGCGGTCGAGGCTGCAGCCCGTCATCTCAAGGGGCAACCGACTGACGAGGACGCACCTCGTCAGGTGGAGATCGCGGGTGCCGGACGAATGGTGACCTTCCAGCTGCTACGGGCCTCCCACGGACGCCCGACCGGCTGGCTGGCAACGGTCGCCGACGCCGAAGACCGAAACGCCGACTGATCCGACGCTACATTCCCGACCCTCACGTCCCGATCGAAGAAAGGGGCCCGGCGGCGCCGGGCCCTCGACAGGCACGTCGGGATGATGAGGTCTCAGCGGCCGGCGCCGAAGGCTCCCCAGTCACCGCCCTGCTCGCCGCCGCCACCGTCCCCCTGAGGCGGCGGCGCCAGGAGGCCCGTCGCCCGGAAGGCGGGGATCAGTGGCTCTGCGTGCGCGGCGCGGCGCATGAAACCGAGCCTCCCCGCCTGGTCCCCATCGAGCAGCGCCTCGAACCCCGCGACATAGCCCTGGCCTGCATCCTGGAGCTGGAGGTCGAGTGCGTGGATCTCGAGCACCTTTTCCCCGATCGCCGTAGCGTCCGGCGGATCGGCGTCGAGCAGGGCGCGCAGATCCTCGGCCGCGGCGCGCCGTGCCTCGCGCAAGGGCTCGGCGATCGCGTGGTGGTCGGCGATGAGGATGTTCCACTGGTTGACCTGGTCCTCGCTCAGC
>CAZQYU010000173.1:0-6881 GCA_964597585.1 uncultured Thermoanaerobaculia bacterium | reverse complement strand
GCGCCGACACCCTGGAGCAGGCGCAGCGCGAGCAACCCCTCGAGGGAGTGGGCCAACGCGCAGGCTGAGCCCGCGAGTGCGAAGAGCACGAGCGACGGGACCAGAACGT
Organism: uncultured Thermoanaerobaculia bacterium; assembly: GCA_964597585.1. Taxonomy (GTDB): domain Bacteria; phylum Acidobacteriota; class Thermoanaerobaculia; order Thermoanaerobaculales; family Sulfomarinibacteraceae; genus CAVSIS01. Next base: position 6,772 of record CAZQYU010000173.1, on the reverse strand, counting down.
GCTTGCGGCCGAAACGGTCGGCGAGCACGCCGAGAAACGGGGTCAGGATCACACCTGGAAGCGTGAAGCAGGTCACGACCAGGCCGACCCTCTCGACCGCGATTCCGAGCTCGGTGCGCATCAGCGGCAGCGCGGGTCCGATCGAGGCCACCCCGAGCACCGCCATCAGCGTGACCGCGAACAGGACCCTCAACTGAGGGTCGCGGTAGCTCGCGATCCGGTCTGCCGGTGACGGGGGCACCGCGACAGCATAGCGCGCGCGTGAGCCGCCGACTGAAGTTGGGCTTGACATTCGATCTCAGAGGCTGCATCTTGTCTGTAGACAGAAAAGGTAGATAGTACGAAGAGTCGCACCTCGCGATTTGGGCAACGGTGGTGAACCACGCGCCATCGGTTGAGGTGCGCGGAATGGGCTGATGGGCGACGGAGACAGCAGAAACCTCGCAGGACCGGCCTCCGGGCTACTCCTGGTCGCGGCCCTGTTCGCCGGCTGGCTGTGGCTGCCCTCGCCGATGCGTAGCTTTCGTCCCGAGGCACCGGCGGCACGGGTCGTCGCGACAGCTGCCGACGAGGACGTGCCGGCACGGCTCTGGGAGGACCCGTTCTCCGCGGTCGAACGGGTTCGAGGTGCGGCCGGGGCCGACACCGGCGGTACTGGTGATCAGCACTGGGTCTCCGGCGAAGGCGGACTGAGAAATCAACTGGGTGACAGGCTCAGTGGCACGACCGGAGAGTCGTACTCGGTGCCGGAGATGACGGTGCTCGCGGTCATGGTCGAAGGTGGATGGTACGCGGAGCAGGTCGAGGAACGGCGAAAACAGCGCCAGGCGGTCGTGTCGGCCCTCGGCTTGCGCGGCTTTGTGCCTGAGAGCGCCGACCATATCGGCTTTACGACCGCGGCAGATGGTGCGGACACCAAGGCCGACATCGCGAGCGGGCAGGCGCTCGAGGTGCCCTTCGAGTGGTTCGAGCGCGTTCTCAACCCCGGGGGCGCCCCGTCGGCGCCGCGAGAGGTCCTGGTGCTATGGATCGACGAAGGTCGCTGCGCGACGAGTTCCTCGGGGTTGGTCCGGCCGCTGGGCAGGCTCGAGGACCTGATCGAGAGGCTCCTGGATCGAACGGAGGACTTGGAGAAAGGGCACGTCCAGTTCGTGGTCCTCGGACCCGCGACGTCCACGACCCTGCTCGCCCTGATCCGTGCTCAGAAAGACAACCCGAGGGGCGCCATCGGAGGCTCGCTCCTCGAGTGCGCGGACGTCATCTCGACCCGGGCGACGGCGCCGCTCGACGTGCTCCGTGCGCGTGCCGGAATCCCCGAGGCAGCCGGGGCCCAGATGCCGGAGCAGCGCCCAGCGCCGATCGACACCGCCGACGCCTGCCAACCTCGGCACGGTCCCATCGCGCGTCCAGATGACAGCTGGCTCGCCGGGTGGCTCGGAGTGCGCAGCTTCACCTCGACGATCGCGGACGACCGGAAGGTGATCAGGACGATCCTTCGAGAGCTCGACCGGCGGGGCGTCGATCTTGATGAGCCGTCGAACCGCATCGCGCTGGTCGGTGAGTGGGACACGGCCTACGCGCGCACGCTCGGCGATCTGGTACGGGCCGAGATCATCGACCTCGCCAAGGACGACGAGATCGACCCGGAGGAGCACGCACAGGTGGAGAGCTTCCGTTACCTACGCGGGATCGACGGACAGCTTCCGGGTGAGAAGCCGAAACGGGCAGCCGATCAGACTGTCGTGGATCCCAGCGACCCGAACCTCAGTGAGCGCGAACGGATCACCGCTATGGAGCGGCCCCAGGGGCGCAGCCAGCTCGACGCGATTCAGCGCCTCGCGGATCGGCTGAAGCGGCACCAGCGAGAGCTCCGGCGATCGGGAGCTCGGCTGGCCGCGATCGGGGTCGTGGGCAGCGACCTGTACGACAAGGAGCTCATTCTGCAGGCGCTCCACTCGAGCTTCGCGGACTCGGTCTTCTTCACCACGGACCTCGACGCCCGCCTGATCCACCCGAGCCAGTACGCCTGGGCCCGCAACCTGGTGATCGGCTCGTCCTACGGGCTCGAGCTGCATCCGGATCTCCAGGCCTCCCTCGGCTGGTGGGTGCCACCATTCCGCAGTTGCTACCAGGCATCGACCTTCGTCGGCTGCCTCCTGGCCGTCGCGGGGCCCGGGGGCCACATTCCCGACCCAGAGATGGCGGAGCGGGTGAGAATCGGCGCCTCTGCGCCCCGACTGTTCGAGGTCGCCCGGAGCGGAGCCTGGGACCTGAGCGAGCCCGAAGGGAGTGCAACACACCTTCACCCGGATCCCCCGGCCAAGGTGCCCTTTGCGCTGAGTGCGATGTGGTTGGCCGCCGCTTTGGTGGGCACCGTGCTGGTCGTCGCGTCGCCGCGCCTCATGCGCCGGACCTCGCCGCACTGCTGGCCCCCCGACCCACGCGAGGTTGCCCAGCTGCGCCGTGCCCGGTGGCTTTCGGCTGCGGTGGCGGTCGCCCTGGTGGCGGTCATCTGGATCTCGGCCACGGACCCCGGCGGCGAGCCGTTCGCGATCCTCGAGGGCATCAGCATCTGGCCGACCGAGATCCTCCGCCTCGTCGCAGGCGTGTTCTCGATCGTAGCTCTGGTTCACGCAGCCGGAGACCTGCGCCAGAGCCATCGTCGTCTCGCGCAGCGGTACGGCCTCCCGGAAGACACCGCCGACGCGGACGAACAACCCCTGCCGACTGGAGAAAGTGAGGTCCGGCCGCTGCCGGGCCTCCTGCAGTGGCTTCGCCTGTCGTCCTGGAGAGACGACCGCGACCTGGGACCCTGCGACGAGAACGACCCTGCGCGTGCCGTTCCCGTGGCGGGCCTGTGGCGGGTCTACCTGCAGCTCGGCCGGTCGCGCATTCGCTGGCGCCGTGTTTGGGTCGAGCTCGCGGGTCTGATCGCCGCTCTCGCGCTGATGATGAGCGGGCTCGGGCGGCCGGTGGTGCCGGCGCGGGGCGCCCTCGCAATGTGGGCCGACAGGGTGGTCCTGGTGGGAAGCGTCCTCGGTGTCTGGTTGCTGACCCTGTGGGTCTTCGACGTGACGCGGCTCTCCGAGAAGCTGGTACGCTGGTTTGCGACCCGGGCGACCATCTGGCCCCCGGCCGCCGTCGAGAGGATTCGCGCGGAGACCGGACTCGAGGGCTTCGAGGCGGCAGAGGTCCTCGAGGTGCGGCTGATTGCGGAGCACACCGACGTCGTCAGCCGGCTCGTCGTGCCGCCTTTCGTCGCGGTTTTCCTCATGATCCTGTCCCGCACCGGTCTGTTCGACGGCTGGACCTGGCCACTCGCGATCGTCGCCGTGTTTGTGATCCTGTTCGGCTTCTGCCTCGGCTCGGCGGTCATGCTCCGTCTGGCGGCGGAGCGCGCCCGTCGCGCCACGCTCGCGAGTCTGCGCCGGCGCCAGATCGCTCTGGTCGCCGACGAGTCGAAGGAGGCTGCCCGCCGCTCGCGACAGATCGAGCTCGCGATCGAGAATGTCGAGGGCATCCGGCAGGGAGCTTTCGCTCGCTGGAGCCAACATCCGATCTTGCGCGCCGTCCTCCTGCCTTTCGGCGGTGCCGGTGCGCTGTGGGCAATGGACCTGCTGTCCAAGTTGGGCTTTTGAGCCTGCAGGCCTCGCCAGCGTGACGGCTGCGGACCGAGAGAGGCCCCGATCCGCGGCGCTTTCTTGGCCTCTCTCGCTCAACGTAGCTGGGCTACGCCTCGCTCGCTCACCCTGCGAGATCGCCACGGCTCACGACCTCTCTCGGCCCTCGCATCGCCACGTGGCGAGACCTGCAGGCTGCCGCATGCAGAAAGGGGGCACAGGAGCGGGATGGCGCGGGGCGGGGCCGGCGGCAGGGCGAGAAAGCCAGCATCTGCCCACGCCCCGCGGCCCTCGGTCCGCCGCGTGCGGGTGACCTCTACGCGACGGAACTCGCGCGAGCGTGGCGCGTCTCACCCCGCAGAGGGCGGCCGACCAGTCGCCGGATGAACACCGCCTGATCAGCCACCGCCGCGGCGGGCCAGTCGCGGCACGAACGAGAGGAGCTTCCCATGAGGCCCGTGACCCGTCTGCCCATCCTTCTGCTTGCCGTAGTCGCGCTCGTGCTCGCCGCCGGTCCGTTGTCGGCTGGCGACGACGGCGTCACAGAGGGGGCGCTGCGCTACGTCGACCCCGAGTCCGGGGAGGTTCGTGGGTTGCCCCTCGAGCACACCGACGTGCTCGCCCGCGTCTCCGGCACCGTCTCCGAGGTGACGGTCACCCAGCGCTTCTCGAACCCGCTCAGCACCCGGCTTGAGGCGGTCTACGTGTTTCCGCTTCCGGACCGCGCCGCGATCGACGACATGTCGATCCGCGTCGGCGAGCGTCTGATCCGCGGCGAAATCCACCGCCGCGAGGAGGCGCGGCGGATCTACGACGACGCGGTCGCACGCGGCAACCTGGCCGGGCTGCTTGACCAGGAGCGGCCCAACATCTTCACCCAGCGGATCGCGAACATGCGGCCCGGCGAGGCGGTCGAGGTCGTGATCCACTACGTCGAGGACCTCCACTACGACCACGGGACCTGGCGGCTGGTCTTTCCGACCGTGGTCGGTCCGCGCTACATCCCCGGCGCACCGATCGGAGCGACCGGACACGGGTGGTCGCCGGACACCGACCGGGTGCCGGACGCGTCGCGGATCACGCCGCCGGTGCTCCGGCCGGGGGAGCGCTCCGGACACGATCTCGCGATCCGGGTCGAGCTCGCGCCCGGCTTCGCGATCCGAGAGCTCGGCTCGAGCTCGCACCGGATCGTCACCGACCGTCACGGACGCGATCGCGCCGTGATCGAGCTCGCGCCCCGCGATCGGATCCCCAACAAGGACTTCGTGCTCACCTGGTCGACCGCGAGTGACGCGGTCGAGCCGACCGTGCTCGCGCATCGGGTCGACGATCTCGGCTACCTGACGCTGATCCTGCAGCCGCCGGCCGAGCCGCGCGCTGAACAGGTCGTCCCGCGCGAGGTCGTGTTCGTGATCGACAGCTCCGGCTCGATGTCGGGAGAGCCGATCGCCGCCTGCAAGCAGCTCGTGCGTCGAGCGCTCGCCGGCCTGCGGGACGACGACACCTTCCGGCTGATCCGTTTCGCCGGCGACTCGAGCGTGTTCGACCGTGACGCCCTGCCGCCGACCGCGACCAACCTCGAGCGCGCCCTGTCGTGGCTCGACAACCTGCGTGGCGGCGGTGGTACCGAGATGCTCGCCGGCGTCCGGTCCGCACTCGAGGCGGCCAAGGACCCCTACCGCTTGCGTATGGTGATGTTCCTCACCGACGGCTACATCGGCAACGAGGGGGAGATCCTCCACCGGATCGGCGAGGTGCTCGGCGACGCCCGGATCTTCTCCTTCGGGGTCGGCTCCTCGGTCAACCGCTTCCTCCTCGACCGCCTCGCCGAGGCGGGTCGAGGGGTTGCCGAGTACCTGCGCCCCGGCGAGTCGCCGGACGTCCTGGTGGCCAGGTTCTACCAGCGCATCACGGACCCCGTCTTCACGCAACTCGAGCTCGACTGGGGCGGGCTCGACGTCACCGACGTCGAGCCGGCGGCCCTGCCCGACCTGTTCGCCGGCCAGCCGCTGTTGGTCCACGCACGCTATCGCAGTTCTGGCCGCGCCACGGTCACGCTGCGCGGCTGGGTCGGAACCCGGCGCATCGAGCTTCGCGAACGGGTGGTCCTGCCCGACAGGGAGCCCGCCAACGCCGCACAGGCCAGGCTGTGGGCGCGGGCGCGGATCGCGCGGCTCGAGATGGAGAGGGTCCGCGCCGGCGATCCCACCTCCGTGGTCGAGGAGATCACCTCGCTGGCGCTCGCCCACCGGCTGATGACGGCCTTCACCTCATTCGTCGCGGTCGACCCGTCCGAGGTCCGCGACGACGGCGAGCTGGTGACCGTCGACCAGCCCGTGCCGATGCCCGAGGGAGTGTCGTACCAGGGCGTGTTCGGGGAGGTGAAGGGGGCGATGACAGCGAAGAAGGTCGAGTACCGACAAGCTGCCGCCGCACCTGGTGCGGCCCGCTCAGCAGCAGGGATGGTGGTGACCACTCCGCGCACGCTGATGCGTGTCGGAGCACCACAGCGCCGCCGTGTCCCGCTCCCCGACCCGCCGCCACGCGAACCGGGGTCGATCGCGTTTGCTGCACGCGACGAGGCTGGCAGCGTCTCCGACACGCACCCAGGCGGCGCCGTCGCGCAGGCACGCCCGGCGACGGCCGTTGAAGAGGCTCGAAGCGCCAATGCGGCGAGCGATCCGGCCGCGGTGTCCAGCTCGGACCGTGATCCGAACAGGCTCCGGGAGGCGGCAGCGCAGCGACCGGACCCTGAGCCGATCGAAGTAAGAAGACGCGCCGCACAAGCGGTTCCTGGAGGACGACGGGACGGCAGCTCCGAGGCCGGTCAGTCGAGGGGGCGTGGAGACCTCGCGGGCCAGAATCCCACGCTCCCCGTCCACCTGCCGAGCCTGGCGGTCGCCATCGCGGCGCTCCTGATCGCACTGGTCGCGTGGGCGGTGGGTCGCCGCAACCTGCCCGCGTGATGCACCGCGGCCCCCGGCCGTCCGACCCCCGGCCGGGGGCCTGCCACCCGCTGCCTGTCGCCCGACCCCGGACCGGCGCTCTCGCTGCGGGCCACCGAGCGCGTGACCATGGGTCTCTCTGCTCCTGCAACTGTCAAGTCCTGGCGAGAAGTTGTCAGACGAGCGCGGGAGAGGTCACGCTCATCG
>CAZQYU010000172.1:5334-6961 GCA_964597585.1 uncultured Thermoanaerobaculia bacterium | reverse complement strand
TCGGTCTACTTCCACGACCCCGTCACCAACACCGACCTGCCGATCGACAAGGCGGTCGCGTTCATCAAGGGGCCGGGGGTCTTCGCGTACACCGGAAGCGACGGGACCTACCGGATCGAAAACGTCCCGATCCAGGGAGCCAGCGACGGCAGCTACAGGGTCACGGTGATCGACACCGAGCGGCAGCTCCAGGGCGAGACCCTGCTGCCCCCGATTCTCGACGCGTCGCCTCCCGAGATCGCGGCGCAGCCTGTCGTCCTGCGCGAGATGCGGGGCGGCATCGACGGCGTCGTTCTCGACCCGCTCGGCCGGCCCATGGGCGGTGTCGGCGTGGTCCTCTACCCGTTCGCGGAGACGGCCAGCCGGGCGGACGGGACGTTCTCGTTCGACGATGTTCCCGTCAAAGAGTGGGACCTCTATGCTCATGTTGGTGACGGGCTTCAGCCCGGACGGGTCGGGTACTTCGGAAGCGCATCGACCACGATCGTCTTTGGGGGGCACCGGCCGTTCGTGTCGATCCACCTGCGAGGCGCCGGCGTGGTCGAGGTCGTCACCCGGACGGCAAGCTCGTCCGGCGTCCCGACGCCGCTGTACTACCGGCCGACGGTGTTCAGCACGGCCGAGAAGCGCATCGTGCAGCAGGGCGCCCACGTCGAGACCGCGACCGACGAGATTGGCCACCTCCAGCTCGAGCTCCCTGTAGGCTCCGTCGAGCTCACCGCGGCCAACCCCTTCTACGGCCTGCGAACTGTCGCCACCAGCATCGACTACCCGGGTCAGGTTCGCCACGTGGAGATCGTGTTCGAGCAGTCCCGCACCGTGACGGGCCAGGTGCTCGACGTCGACGGCGTGACGCCGGTGGCCGGCGCTCAGGTGACCATGAAGGCCGGTCGCTTCACGCCCCAATCTCAGATCGCCGACGGCCAGGGCCAGTTCCGGTTCGAGCTGGTACCGCCAGGGTCCGTTCAGATCACCGCTGTCTCAGACGCGGGCACGGTCGAGCGGGTCGGGATCGCCAGCGGCTGGGTGAACACCCCCGGTCAGGTCCTCGACCTGACGGTCCGCATGAAGGCGCAGGGCACCGTGACCGGGTGCGTCGTCGACGACACGACCGGCGAACCTGCCCCTCTGACCGGCGCGCAGTTCTACCTCCAGGAGAACAGCTACCCGAGCCGTCGACTGCCTACGGGATCGGGCTGGTACACCGCGGACGGACTCGGCTGCTACCAGGTCTCCCACGTCTACGCGGGCCCGGTGACCGTGATCGCGCGCGACCCCGCCCACCTCGATCGCCAGGGCTCCAAGGGCGGGACGATCAGCTCCGACTGGGAGGTGATCGAGCTGCCCGTGATCCACATCAGCACCGCCTTCGGCTCACTGGGAGTGACAGTGGTGGATCCCGACACCGGCGAGGCTGTCCCCGACGCTCAGGTCAAGCTCTCGAACGGCGAAGCTCGGGTCACCGATGCGAGCGGTCTCACCAGCTTCGAGGCCCTCCCCCTGGCCAGCTACACGATCACCGCCTTCCACGCTCCGAGCGGCCGCAGCGCGCGCTCAGGATTCTCCCTGAACCAGAACGGGCAGCATCGCGACCTGACCCTCATCCTCGACCGCCGAGGCGAGGTCG
>CAZQYU010000172.1:0-5234 GCA_964597585.1 uncultured Thermoanaerobaculia bacterium | reverse complement strand
TCCCCGATCGCCCAGGTCGACATGGTGCTCGAGGCCGAGGACACGGTCCACTTCCGCGTCTACGAGAAGCTCACGAGCGGCGTCACGCCCGTCGACCCCGGGGCCGGAACCTTCAGCGTCACCCTCACACAGGACTGCACCAGCCGGGGCTGTGCCTACAGCTTCACCAGGATCGATCCCGACCCGGACACCGGTACGTGGATCCTACCGTCGGTCCTGGTCGAGCGCTGGGCGAGTGCGGGTACCCACGAGCTCGGCGGCGAGCAGCGTAGCGCCGGGATGAACTTCCAGAATCTGACCGGCCCTGTCCCGGGCCACGGTTCGGGGACCGCGTCCGATCCCTACCGGCTCGTGCTCGGCCCGAAGGGCGTGGTGACCGTCCACGTTCACGACGCCGACGGCCAGGCCATAGCCGGAGCCTCGGTTCGCGTCAGCGCGCCCGGTGCGACGTTCCCCTCGGTGACCGGCAGCGACGGGACCGTGACGTTCTACGCCGTTCCGGCCGGCTCGATCAGCGCCACCGCCACCGCGCCTGGCGGGGGCAGCGCGGGAGTCGCCTGGGCGACGCTGACCTACGACGACCAGACCGTCAACCTGGTGATCGCCCTCGCGCCCGCCGTCTCGGCTCACGGCATGGTGCGCGAACCGGCGCCGAACGACGTCTACGTCCCGGATCCGAGCACGCTGCCGCCCAAGGCGGGGGCGATCGTGGAGCTCACCGACTCGTCCGGCGGGATCCAGATCGTCACCACTGGCGACGACGGGGCGTACCGGTTCACGGCGCTGCCGATCGGCGCCTGCACGATCACGTCACAGGACTCGACGGGTGAGCAGTACGCGTCAATGACAGCCTCGCTGTCCGGACCCAACGGATTCGACAACCCGCTCCCCGACCTCGTCCTCGACGCGTCGCCGCCGCGCCTGCTGGAGATCCTGCCACCCCCGGGCGCGACCGAAGTCTCGAGAACGGCCGCCGTACAGATCACCTTCTCCGAGCGCCTGCTCGCGTCGGTGCTGCCGACCGGCGGCCCGACCTCGCCATTCTTCGCGCTCCGCGACGCCCAGCAGAACCTCGCCCCCGGATCGTGGTCGGCCGCCATCGACGGCAGCGGCCACCAAATCGTCACCTTCACGCCCTCACAGCCTTACGCCAACCAGGCGCTCTACGGTCTCACCATCGTCGGCGGCCCGAGCGGCATTCGCGACCGGGTCGGACGTCCGCTCACCGAGAGCGGCAACGTCGGCTCGACCTTCCGGACATCCGACAGCGTGGGACCCACCGTTGTCGGCACGAGCCCGACCCTCGAGCGGCCGGTCGAGCCTCCCGGCGTGGTCCGCATCGACTTCAACGAGGCGGTACGGCCCATCGACGGCACTCTCGACACCGAGGTCGAGCTCGAGTGGGGGCAGGATGACGGCATGGGCGGTCTCGACTGGCAGCCCTACCCCGCCACGCTGTCGTCGACCCGGAGCGGGCTCTCGATTCTCGTCCAGCCCGATGAGGGTCTGTCCCTGACGGACGACTCCCTCAAGCGGCGCCTGACCGTGTCGAACCTCGAGGACACCCGCGACAACGCGATGGAGACGCCCTGGAGCGGGTCCTATCGGATCTGGGATGCCAACCCGCCGGTCATCACTGACCTGCCGTGCCCCTCCGGCACGGTGTGCACGGACCTCCACCCTGGCGCCGCCTACATACTCGTGCCGGCCCTCGCCAACCTCGACGACGTCACCCTCGAGAACCCGGGCGGCGACATCGACCGCGTCGAGTACTACCTCTCCGACCCCGAGACCGGCGGGCAGGCGGTCGCCGCGTCCCAGCTCCATCCCTTCGCGTTCACCCTGGTCGCCGTCTACCAGGGCGACGGGACGACCCCTTGGCCGCTCGACGTCTGGGTGCGGGCACTCGACACCAGCACCAACGAGTCGAACATCGCCCACGTTGCGATGCTCGTGCTGCCCAACCAACCGCCGTCGATTGCGAGCGTGACCGCCGCCGCCCTGGCCCCCATCCCAGGCGCCCTCTACGCGGGGTCCACGGTCCGGGTCACGGCATCCGGCCTCGGCGATGACGACAGCGCACGCCTGACCGTGGTCGCCGAGATGCGCCGCACCAGCGACGCCTCTCCGATGGCCGTCAGCCCGACCCGCACGGTCAACCGCCCCGCCTCCGGGAGCTGGGCTGACCTGGCGCCGCAGCAGTTCGACTTCACCGTGCCGCTCGCCGAGCCCGAGGGCAGCGCTCTCCTCTTCCGCGTGCACGCGACCGACCCGTCGGGCGCATCGGTCGCAGTCGACAGCGAGGTCATCCCGGTCGCCGACGATCAGGCGGCACCCGTGATCGAGTCAGTCGTCGTTCGCTCCGCATCGGGCGGGGAGACGCGCACGGAGGTTCACTTCAACGAGCAGATCTACGTCGAGGTCCGAACCCGCGACCACGAGACGGCCGTCCAGGACGTCCAGGTGGCCTTCGACGGGATCCTCCCGACTCCGCAGACCGCGACGCCGGTCGGCGGCGCCGCGGACCTGTGGCGGACCGAGGTCCTCACCGTGCCCGTCGGCGCACCCGACGACCCGCCAACGACAGTCGTCACCACGGCAACGGCCCACGACTTCGGCGGCAACGAGGGAGTCAACACGGCGACCTTCGAGGTCTCGCCCGAGCCCGACCCGACCGCGCCGACCGTCGAGCTCCTGACCCCGTGGGAGGGTGGTCCGTGGCCCGCGGCCTGGACGTCGACCCACAACCCCGACGGCACCGATCTCCTGGTCCGGGCGCGCGTTGCCGACACCTCGGTGGACGGCGACGGCAATCCGATCCCGGGCGAGATCGCCGCGGTCGAGATCACGTGTCCTGAGCGAAACGGCGACGAGATCGTGCTCTCGGCAACCGCGACGCCCGCCAGTCTCGTTGCCGGGTCCGCCGGGCCCGGCACCGGGGACTACCAGGCCGCCTGCCGGCTGCCGAACGGAATCCCGGCCGGAACGTCGATCCCGTTCGAGGTGCGGGCCGTCGACACCGGCGGTCAGAGCACCGCCCGCCTCGCGCACCTCGCCGCCGTCTCGTGGCGCCGGGTGTTCGAGGCAGTGCCGGCCGGATCGGTACCGGCTGACGATCCACTCCTCGGTACGGGCGGCCATCCTGATGGCATCGTCTTCCTGCTTGACGGCTCGACGGTCAGTCTGGCCCCACCCAGTGACGGCCACCCTCGTCCGCTTGAAGGTCTCGCGCTGTACTCCGGCGCGACTGATGACGGTGGAGGCGGCCTGACCATCCATCCCTCCGTCCTGACCTCGCCCGAGGTCACCTCGGCCGACTCGTCGATCCTCTTCTATCCGCTCGAGCTGGCTATCGGCCACACCCTGGCAGTGGGCTCCGGGTCGCGAATCGACGTGGATGGCAAGGGGCTCCATGGAAGCAGCGGCGAGCAGTACGTTGCGATTCCCGGCGAGCGGGCTGCGGCCGTCGAGGCGGGCGGCTCCCACGGCGGCGCAGGGTGGTACGGCTCGTCCTCCGTGTTCTGGGACCACACGGACCTTCACGCGCCCGGCTCGACGTACGACAACCTGAGAGATCCGTACCTGGCGGGCGGAGGCGGAGGCGGCTACGGCTCCGGCGTCTTCGGAGGCCAGGGCGGCGGCGTCATTCGGCTGATCGGCCAGGGGGCGACCTTCCACGTGTCTGGTCGTCTGACCGCGAACGGGCTGATCGGCGACTACGGCTACACCCACGGCGGTGGCGGCGGCGCCGGCGGATCCGTGCGCCTTGTCGCTGCACGACTTGAGGGTCCGGGCAGTCTCTCCGCCGACGGCGGCACGGGCCGGAACCTGGGCATCGCGGGCGGAGGAGGCGGCGGCCGCATCGCGCTCTCCGTCGGTGAGATCGTCGGCTTCGATCCATCGACACAGATCAGCGCACATGGCGGGAGGAACGAGGTCGAGTCCCAGCAGCGCTTCGGCGGCGCCGGGACCGTGTTTGTCGAGCTCGTCGACCCCGCGACGGGGAACCCGCTCGACGACGGCGCCTTGGCGCTGGCCAACTCCACCGGATCACCGGCAGCGGTCACTCCCCTGCCATCCCTCGGCGACGCCACCGTTCTCGACGTGGATCCGGTGACCGGGGCTCTGACTCTCGAGGCGCCGAGCTCGAGCGGCGACCTCACCGGCGAGACGCTGGTCCTCGAACCAGCACTTGGGGACCCGGCCCTGCTGTGGAGAATCAGCCACTGCGAGACGGTTATTGGCACATCGCCACGTCAGGTGCGACTGACCGTCGAGGTCTCCGAGGACGAGCTCGCGAACCTGGCCGCCTTGCTCGGCGGCGGCATCGACGTCGCCGCCCACGGCCGCAGCCGCTTCGCGAGTGTATCGGCGTCCGGCATGACGCGACTCGTCACGTCCGACGACCTTGCGATCCTGCCGCCAGACGATCCAGCCCCGGTTCTCAACGACAGGAGTGCGCTCGGCTTGACGGATGGGGCGCGAGCCCTGCTCCGCGGGGAGTCGCCGGTCGTGAGTAGCACTGCGAATGTCGCTCCCGGGGGCGAGCTGCGGGTCGGGCAGACCGTGTACATCAGCTGGACGGCGGACGACCCCGCCGGCCTTCGTTGGACGACCAGCCAGTGGTCGCTCGATGCCGCATCGACGACCGACGTCTTCGTCGATGAGCCCCTGAACGCATCTGCGACCGGCATTGCCCTGCAGGTCCCGGCCAATCAGCTGCCGGGCCCGGTCACATTCGTGTTCGCCGCCCGCGATCTCGCCGACCGGGTCACGACCGTCGAGCTGACATGGACCGTGCTGCCCAACGACCCGCCGAGCGCGACGCTCTCGCTGGCAGACGGCGCACCGGCCGTGGTGCCGGCGGGCGGCTCGACGACAGTCCTCGTCCACGCCCAGGACGCCGAGGGTCTGACAACGGTCGGGCTCAACGCCACCGGGCCCGCGACCTCGCCGTCACAGCTGGTCTCGACGAGCGGGACGAGTCAGGACATCGCCTTCACCGTGACGGCTCTGCCGGATGCCACGGGAGACGTCCCCATCGTCCTCCAGGCTGTCGTCACCGACATCTCGGGAGTGTCCGTCACGAGCTCGACGCTCGAGCTTGCCGTCACGCCCGACACGACGCCCCCGGTCCCGACTCTCGTCCTTTCACCCGTCCTGCCGGGAGACACCTACACCGGCGGCGACCTCATCACGCTCACGGCGACCGCCACCGACGACGTCGGAGTCGC
>CAZQYU010000171.1:0-6985 GCA_964597585.1 uncultured Thermoanaerobaculia bacterium | reverse complement strand
CCCCAGGGCGTAGCCGAAGTACGCCGCGGTCGCCACGTGGACAACCACGATCACTCCCATGAGGACGGCGAGCGGCCTGTGGTACACGTGCCACAGCTCGAACAGCCGCCGGGTGCGTTTGAGGTAGGCGATCCGTCGCAGCAGCGTCGCCCGTTCACGGATCAGCCCCTGAACCTCGACGACAGTGGTGTGGGCTCCGCGGGGGAGCTGCAGCCGGTGCGAGAAGCGGGCCAGGTGCCAGCGCGCCGCAAGATCCCCGAGCAGCAACCCACGCCACGTGACCTCGGCCTCGCTGGCCGGCACCAGCCGAGCCTCGAGCTCACCGACCTTCCTCAGCACGGTCTCCGACAGGCCCATCGCGGCCAGGCGCCGGGTGCACTCTGCGGCACGTGCGGCGACCTCTTCGTGGGTCAACTCCTGGCCGCGGATGGAGCGCGGAATCCTCACGTACAGGTAGCGGCCGACGAAGCCCGAGGCGACCACCAGGACCATCGACCAGTAGGCTACGGAGATCAGCCCGTTGAACTTGATCGAGGTGTGCAGCGTGATCAGGATCGGCCCCAGCACGCCACAGAAGATGTGGAACTCCAGCCATGCCGGGACGGTCCCCATCCAGCGCAGATGCGGGTACCTGCGCCGTACCGAGTACAGGTGCATGACGAGCATGAGCGTGACGCCGGTCAGGCCGAGGATGTTGCCGATCGGACCCGACGGACGGAGCAGCCGGTGGACCTCGAACGCCCCTCGCGCGCGGACAGGCGACCGGTAGTAGGCCAGCCCGCCTTCGGCAAACAGGACCACGCCGGTCACCGCGAGGCCGGTCGCCAGAGCCGCCAGCAGCCCGACATGGGCAAATCCCCGAGCGTTGCGCGCCGCGGAACGGGTCGCCATCACGCTTCCAACGCGCAGTCCCCGCGCGCCCACGCCACGCACGGAAGGATGTAGCCGGCCTCCCGGTCCCGATCGTCCAGTGTGTCGCTCTCGCACTCAACGCGACCGTCCAACAGGCGCGTCCGGCAGGTCCCACACACTCCGGCGCGGCACACGGAGGGGATGTCGGCACCGGCCGCCTCGGCAGCCTCCAGCAGCGTCTCCCGGCAGCTCGCCGCGGCGGTTCGGCCGCTCGTGACGAGCCGGAGAGTGAAGCCCGCATCCGTCTCACCGCCGCCGGCCGTCGCAACCGCCGGAACGGGCGCGGCCGAGGCAGCGACCGCTGCCGCAAACGCTTCCGAACGGACCTGGGCTGGGGGGACGCCGAGCCGGTCGAGCAGCGCCCGCATGGCCTCGATCATCATCTCGGGACCGCAGATCATGAAGACCGAGCCGGTCGGGTCCGGCACGTGGGCGACGAGCTTGGCGCCGTCGATCCGGCCGGAGAGGACCTCAGTCGAGTGCGGCCCTCGCGTGGTGGTGACCACCACCGTCGCCTGAGGATGGCGCGCCGCGAGCACCCGCAACTCGTCACGAAACGCGATGTCGCGCTGCGTCGAGACCGAGTAGAGCAGCGTCACCGGCCGTCCCGGATCCGCGGCAACCGCGTGTCGGAGCATGCTGATCATCGGCGTGATCCCGACACCCCCGGCGAGCAGGACCAGCGGCCGCGCATCGCCCGCGGGATAGGTGAACCCACCTGCCGGCCTCCGCACCCACAGGGTCGAGCCCGGTCGAACGGTTGAGTGCAGCGCGCCGGAGAACAGCCCCTGGCGCTTGACCGAGACCTCGAGATAGCCGCTCTGCTGGGGTGCCGAGGAGATCGAGTAGCAGCGGACAATGGACTTCCCGTCGACGGGCATCCGGATCGTCAGGAACTGACCGGGTGCGAAGTCGAACCCCTCGGGCCGAGCCAGCCGGAAGGTCGCGATGTCCTCCGTCTCGCGAAGGACGGCGATCACGGGCACGCCGACGAAACCCTGGGGAGGGCCCGGCGCAGTCGAGCGTACCGACGCCGCGGCGCCCGCCGAAGCTTCCGCAGTCCTCGGCGGCCCCGCCTGCGCCGCTTCCGTCGGGAGTCCTGACAATCGCTCGCAGACACAGAACCACCCGAGCTGGAGAGCCAGACCGACGGCGAGGCCGAAGGTGGTGGGCATCAGCCACGGTGTCGCAGCCAGCATCAGGGAAGGTGCCAACAGGATGTCGAAGCGCCGCCCGGGAGGGTTGCGGTGGGCTCGCAGGAGCAGAACCGCGAGATGGACCGTCGTCGCCACCGCGACAGCTGATGACGATACCGCCATGTGCAGGGAATCCGAGCTCACCGTGGGCCGCCCTCCTGATGTCGTCACCTGTCGTGTCTCGCAAGGACAGTGAGCCGTGACCGAGGATCGAGACATCAGGAGGAGCAGCGGAGTCGTCGAGAGGTGCAGTCTCCCAGCGAACGTGACTCGGGTCACGGGGCGTGCGACGGCGGGCCGACACACCGGGACGCGGTCGCACCGAGGACGTCGGCGGAGCGCTCTCCCAGAGTCGCCCGTACGGTGCGCCGATCGGGACGGACCGCGGCCGGGTCCGAACCGCGCGGCGGCTCGTGGAAGCCGCTACCAGCTCGGCGCCGAGGCGATCAGCTCCGCCGCCGCGGACGGGTCCAGCGGGCGGGCGAACCAATAGCCCTGACCATGGGGGCAGTGCAGGCTGCGCAGGCGGCGGACCTGCTCAGCGGTCTCCACGCCTTCCGCAATCACGCCGATGCCGAGGCCGCTGGCGAGTGAAAGAATGGACTCGACGATGGTCGTCGCCTCCGGTCCCTCGACCAGGTTGGAGACGAAGGACTGGTCGATCTTGACGTCGTCGTATTGGAAGCGCTGCAGGTAGCCGAGCGACGAGTAGCCGGTCCCGAAGTCGTCGATGCCGAGCTTCACGCCGAGCGTGCGCAGCTGACGAAGGTTCTCCATCACCCGGTCGCCGTGGTCCATGACCACGCTTTCAGTGATCTCGAGCCGCAGGCTCTCAGGTGCGAGATTGGTGCGCTCGAGGATCTCCATGATGCGCGCGATGACGTCCGTCTGAAGGAACAGGCGGCCGGAGACGTTGACGCTGATGCCGAGCGGCGGGTCGGAGGGGAACTCCTCCTGCCACAGGCGAGTCTGCCGACAGGACTCCTCGAGCACCCACCAGCCGAGCGGGACGATGATGCCGGTCTCCTCCGCGACCGCGATGAACTGGGCCGGACGGACCAGCCCGCGTTCGGGGTGCTGCCAACGCACCAGGCCCTCGAATCCGACGATGCGGCCGGTCGCGAGCGACACGATCGGCTGATAGTGCATCAGGAACTCGCCGCGTTCGACCCCGCGACGCAGGTCGCTCTCGAGCTTGAGCAGGCGCAAAACGCTCGAGTGCATGTCCCGGTCGAAGACCTCGGAGCGGGCACGGCCCGCCGCCTTGGCGCGGTACATCGCGATGTCGGCATCGCGGAGAATCCCCTCCGGGCTGGAGTCGCCGGTCGCAGAAAGTGCGATGCCGATGCTCGTCGTCAGCCACACCTGGTGGCCCCTGACCGCAAACGGCTCGGTGAGGATCTCGTGGACCCTGTTGGCGACCAGGATGGCGTCCCCCGCCTCGGCCGCACCGGTGAGCAGGATCGCGAACTCATCGCCGCCCAGGCGAGCAACGGTGTCCCCCGGACGCACGAAGCGCTCGAGCCTCCGGGCGAGCGTATTGAGCAGCTCGTCTCCCGCCGCGTGTCCGAGGCTGTCGTTGACCGTCTTAAACCGGTCCAGGTCGAGGAACAGCACCGCGAAGTGGGAGTCCCGGCGACGTGGCAGGCCGGCGACGGCGACCCCGAGACGATCGACGAACAGGGCCCGGTTCGCGAGCCCCGTGAGCCCGTCGTGAAAGGCGTCATGGAGGAGCTGTTGCTCGGCCAGCTTGCGCGCCGTGATGTCGGTCATCGAACCGGCAATGCGCATCGCACGCCCGGTCGCATCGTGCACCGCCGCCCCCCGCGTCATGACCCAGCGCTCGCTGCCGTCGCGGGCGACCATGCGGTGCTCGACCTCGAGATGACCGCCGTTGCCCTCCCGATGGCTGTCTAAGGCCGCCTTCAGGGTCGGCACATCGTCGGGATGGACCAGGGCCAGCCAGCTCTCCTCGCTCTCGTCGATCTCGTGCTCCTCGTATCCCAGGATTTCCTTCCACCGAGCCGACAGGTAGACGCGGCCGGCATCGAGGTTCCAGTCCCAGATCCCGTCGTTGGCGCCGCGCACCGCGAGCGAGTAGCGCTGCTCGCTCGCGCGCAGCGCCGCCTCGGCGCGGGTGCGCTCGAGGGCATAGCGGATCGATCGCTCGAGCAGCCCGGAGGTGAGCTGGCGCTTGACCAGATAGTCCTGGGCGCCTTCCGCGACCGCAGTGACTGCGGTCTGGTCGTCGTCGAGGGAGGTCAGCACGATGATCGGCATCGTCGGGTAGGCGGCGTGGACGCTCCGGAAGGTCGCGAGACCGATGCTGTCGGGAAGGGCGAAGTCCAGCAGCACAACGTCGACACCCCCTTGGGAAAGGCGGTCGAGACCGGCTGCCAACCGCTCGCGGTGCTCGATGGTAAACGCACCCGACCGAGCCCGACTGAGAGCGAGCCGGACGAGCTCGGCGTCCTCCCGGTTGTCCTCGACCAGCAGCACCGTGACGACGGGTCGCTCGGTGGCACTCATCAACCCTCCCCTCCCGACTCGTCGGGTCGATCCACCTGCCGCCGCGGCAGCGCGACCTTGAAGGTCGCGCCCTCGCCTGGGCGGGACTCCACCCAGATGCGACCGCCGTGGCGGGCGGCGATCCGGCGGCAGATCGCCAGGCCGATGCCGGTGCCGGGGATCTCGGCCTCGGTGTGGAGGCGCTGGAACATGCCGAAGATCCGCTCGGCTGCCTCAGGGGGCACGCCGATGCCGTTGTCGGTGACCGACAAGATCCACTCCTCGCCGCTCTGCTCCGCGCCAACGTGAATGCGCGGCTTGGCCGCAGCGCGGAACTTCAGCGAGTTGGAAAGTAGGTTGTGCAGCAGCTGCTCGAGCTGCGCCTCATCGCCCTCGACGGTCGGCAAGGGATCGGCGGCGAGCTCGGCGCCGGCAGCGTCGAGGTCGTCGGCGAGCATCGCTCGAACGTTTTCGAGCGCACGCCCGCAGTCGACAACTCCGAAGCGACCCCCGCGGGTGTCGATCCGCGAGTAGCCGAGCACGGCATCGACCATCCGCTGGAGGGTGTCGGCACCTCGGCGCGCATGCTCGAGACACTCGCGACCCTCGCCGCTGAGGGCGGTACGGTCGGCATCTGGAACGAGGTCGAGCGCACGAGAGATCACACCGAGCGGCTGCTGGAGGTCATGCGAGATCACGTAGGCGAACTGCTCGAGGTCGGCATTGGACCGCGCCAGAGCTGCCGACCGGCGCACCAGCTCCTCCTGCGCCTCGTGGTAGGTGGCGGTTTCCTCCACCGTACCGTGGAGATGGACGACGCCAGAGGCCGCGTCCTCGACGACCCAGGTCGACAGCCGCACCCAGATCGGTCCGCCGTCCCTGCGTCGCAGGGCGGCCTCGAGATTGCCAACCGCGGACGCCGCGTCGAGCCGGAAGCGCCATGCCTCCCCCTCGCGCCGGTCGGCAAAGAAGCCCGCGAGCTGGCGCCGCGTCAGCTCCTCAGCCGAGCCGAACCCGAGGATCGCCGCCAGCGCCGGGTTCGCCTCGAGGATCTCACCGTCCACGGTCGCGATGAAGACACCGACCGGAAGACCCTCGACCAGCCTGCGGTAGGGCGCGTCGCGGACCGCATCGAGGCGGCGGCGGCGAGCCCGGAACAGTGCCGCACGAACCGCCGCCGGGAGGCGCAGGAAGCCGCCGCTGCCCTTGGCGACGAACCCGTCTGCACCGTGGCGCAGCGCCTCGGCGACCACCGGTTCCTCGACCGCATGGGTGAAGATGACGAGCGCGGCCTCGGGGCGGGCTTCCGCGACCATGCGGAGGATGTCCGCGGCGGCCATGAACCCGAGGTCCGGGTCGATGATCGCAAGGCCGAACTTCTTCTGGGTCAGAGCCGCGGCAATCGCGGCGGCGTCGCCGGCTTCGCTGAGATCGAGCTCGCCGAACTCATGCTCGAGAACGATGCCGGCGAGCCGACGATCGTCGGTGTGGCCGTCCACGAGCAGAACCGGCGGCAGGACCTTCATGTCGATCCCGTCTTACTGTGCGTTGGAAGTAGAAGCTCTGGCGACGCTTGGATTTCGGGCCAGTTGGACGTCGCCGTGCGCTGGGAACGAACACTCACACTATTGGCTCCGCTGCTGGCGCGGAGTATAGCATCACTCAAGGGCCTTGCCGGAGGGTGAAGGTCTCGATTCCGGTCTCAATACCGGAGCTGTCGAAGCGGCGCTCCACAAAGCCGATCGAGCCGTCGCTCCCGATCACGAGCGCCGTCGAGCACCGGGTTCCGTACCGCGGGTGCACGATCAGCGGCGCAGAGAGGGCCCGCTCCCACTCGAGGGGAACGCCGGTCGAGGGGAGCTCGTCGTCCGGCGCCTGGCGGCGGTCATCGACGATCTCGAGCAGGCTCTCGAGCCGGGGCGGAGCCTCCTCTTCGAGCAGGCGGCGCAGGCGCTCCCGACACCGCACCACCTTCGGCCACGGCGTGTCGAGCAGGTGGTTGGACACGCCGTGCACTCCAGGCTCGAGCCGGCGCGGCGCAGCACCGCGGTTCGACACGTACCACAGGCCGGACACATCGCCCACGAGCAGGTTGAAGCCGTTGTAGGCACCACCCTCCTCCGCCGCCCACCCGGCGTACTGGTCGGGGGCCGCCGCCCCGAGAAGAAAACCAGCCACCAGGCCTCCCCTGCTCGGGGCATCGGGGACGATCCGATCGGGCTCGCGAACCGCTGTGAGTGCGGCAAACCGCCCGCCGCGGGTTGCCCCGAGCCACGTTCCGCCGGCCTTGAGGTCGCGCCCGGCGAGCACGTCAGGCGCGTCCGCCCAGAAGGCTGCGGGAGCCGCAGGACGGTCGTGGGCCTCGTCGC
>CAZQYU010000170.1:0-6998 GCA_964597585.1 uncultured Thermoanaerobaculia bacterium | reverse complement strand
GGGGAATGAAGACGACGCAACGCTGGGAAGAAGTCCGTGCCACCGATCGAGTCCTCGTGGGCGCATGTCTGGCGGGCGACGACGCGGCCTGGGCGGTGCTGTGGGAGCGCTACGGACCGCTGGTCAAGGCGATCGCGCGCCGCGTCGGCGCCGATGCGGAGGAGGCCCGCGAGGTGCTTCAACGGGTCGCGCTGGTCGCCGTCGAGAAACTGAGCGGCCTGCGGGATCGCGCCAAGCTCGCCGGCTGGCTCGCCGGTGTGGCCCGGCTCCAGACACTCGAGGTGCTCCGCCAGCGGCGCGGGGGAGAAGAGATCACCGCGGCGACCGTGGTCGAGGATCCGGACCACGACCAGCGTCTGATTGACGACGAGCAGCTTGCCATTCTGCGCCGGGCGTTGGTCGGTATCGATCCGCGCTGCCAGCGGTTGCTGGTGCGGCTCGAGCTGACCGAGCCGCCGGACTCCTATCAGGCGGTCGCAGAGTCGGAGGGGCTTTCGCCGACCTCGATCGGGCCGATCCGGCGGCGCTGTCTCGAGCGACTGCGCAAGGCGTTCGAACGCATGTCTCGATTGAGATGACGACGGCACTGTAGAGACGAAGGGAAGGCGGAGGTGCGACACCCGACGGACGACTGCTGGCTCGAGATCGCGCGCGGCGGCGAAGCTCCGGAAGCTGCCGACCACGCGAGCTCCTGTCCCGGCTGTGCCGGTCGGCTGGCCGACTGGCGCCGCATCGTCGCCGGCCTCGCGGAGTTCGAGGCCAACCCCCTGGACGACGGCGAGCGCCACCTCCTGGCAACACTTGCGAGGTTCCACGAGGCGTCGCGGCCCCTGCGCATCGCGTCCTTGCTGCGAACCACCGTCGCTGCACCCGCGGCGGTGCGCGGCACACAAGCGCGATTGTGGGAGTTCGAGGCGGGTACGACACGGCTGACCCTGCAGGCACGGGATGACGCCGGCAGCGTGGCGCTGCTCGGCCAAGTCACCGAGGGCGAGCTTCCGTGGCCTGCCGGAACGATGACGGCCTGCGGCGATGACGGCTCGCGACTGGTGACGACGGTCGATGCGTGCGGCGAGTTCGCGCTCGCGTTGCGCCCCGGCCGCTACCGGCTCGAGGTTGAAGGCGGTGACACCGGGCTGGTCATCCCGGTGGTCGACCTCGACCCCGAGCCCTAGAGCTGAAAGGAGCCGGGGAGAGCGCGGTGGACCAGCCCCTCGATCTGCTACCCGACGAGGTGCGGGAGGCGCTGGCGTCGGACGGACCCGCCGCGGCGGGCGACCGCCTGCGGGTCCACGCCGAGGCGCTCGCGCGGTGCCATCCCGGCGAGGCGCGACGCTGGAGCGACGCCCTGCTGGACGCCGCGCCGGGTCCGCCGGGGCTTCGCCCGTGGCTGCACTGGTCTGCAGCCACCGTTCGCCTTCTGGAGGGGGATCTCGGCGGCGCCGAGCCTCTCCTGCGCACCGCGGCGCGATCGTTCGCGGCACGCCACGCGGGTGAGCTCGCCGACCGGGTCCGGCTGAGCCTGGTCGACGTCTATGGCGAGCGGCTCGAGGTCGCGCGGGCGCGCCGACTGGCGGTCACGCTCGAGAGGCGTTTCGCCACCCGCGGCGACGCCTCCCGCTCCGCGATCGCGATCGCCAATCTCGCGTGCGCCGAGGATGCCGCCGATCGGGTCGACCGCGCGGTTGGGCTGTGGCGTCGCTCGCTGACGGGCCTTACGCCGGGGACGGACGACCGTCGTCGACTGCTGGTCGAGGCGAACCTCGCCAACGCCGCCTACGTGGCCGGGCGCTTCGACGCTGCCCGTGAAGGCCACCGGCGGGTGATCGAGCGCGCGCGCGGGCTCGGCCTGGAGGCACTCGAGCTGCAAGCTGGCGCGAACCTCGCCGAGGTCGAGTTCGCGCTCGGTGAGGTCGATGCGGCGCTGCGTCGATGGGCTCACGTTGCCGAGCGCGCGCTCGCCATCGGCCACCGCCTGGTCGCGCTGTCCGCAAACCTCGAACTGGCCGCCGCCGAGCTCGAGCTCGGACGTCCGGTGGTCGCAGAGGAACGCCTCATCGCCGCCGAGGCAGAGGCTGCGGAGCTGGGCCTGGTGCTCGAGCGGGCGCGGGCGGTCCGGCTGCGGGTCGTGGCCGAGGCCGCACTCGGTCGGCTCGATGACGAGCGCGTCGCCGCGTCTCTGCGGTCGCTGGCGGGCCGCCGTTTCGCGCGGCAGCGAGATCTGCTGACCATCGACCTTGCCCGGTTGGGCGGCGACCTCGAAGCTCGCAGTCTCATCGCGGCTGCGCGGCGCCTGATTGCCGCCGGGCTCACGCATCGCGGTCTCATCGGCCTTGCCTGGGCGGCGCGACGAGAGCTTGACGCGGGACGCACTCGGCGCGCGACTCGGCTCGCAGCCGAGGTCCTCGGGGCCCGGCACACCTCACCGTGGGCGCGGATGACCTCACACCACGTGCTGGCCCGGGCGGCGGCCGACGCCGGGACCGCGTTGCGTCACGCGGAACGCGCCGCGCGCGATGCCGACCGGATTCACGCTCTCTTGGCTTCGGCGGCCGACCGGACCGCCTTCCTGAGGAGCCGCGGTGAGGTCTACCTCGATCTCATCCGGCGTCTGCTCGCGCGCGGCCGGCCCCGGGACCGTCGGCGTTGCCTGGAGCTCGTCCATACCCTGAAGTCGGGCTGGCTGCTCGACGAGCTCGGGCGCTGGTCCGACCTCGGTGACGATGCCGCAGTCCGGCGGTGGCTCGCGTTGCGCAAGAGGCTGTCGTCCCTGCTCGAGCGCGCCCAGGGAGAGGACGAGCCCCGCCTGCGCTACGCAGGGCTCGGCTTCCTGGGCGAGCTCACGCGGGTCGAGCGCGAGCTCGCGCGGGTCGAGTCCGAGCTTCAGCGAGCCCGCCCGATGCTTGCTCCGGTGCTCCCCACGTGGAAAGCGGGCAGGCTCCTCTCGAATCTCCCCAACGGGCACGTCGTCGCCGAGTACCTCATGGACGGCGACGACCTGGTGGTGCTGGTCGCTCGAGCAGGGCGTCTGCGGGCGGTTCGCCGTGCCGGAGTTGCGCACCGCCTCGAGGCGCTGGTCGGCTCGATCCGGTTCCACCTCGACGCACACCCCTGGGCCCAGCGCAGCGGCAGGCCCGCGCGCCGGCTCTCTCTGGAGCAGCGCCTCGCCGAGCTCGGACAGGTCCTGCTCGATCCGCTCGCCGGAGAGGACTGGCAGGTGCTCTGGATCGCCCCTCACCACACCCTCTACCACGTTCCGTGGACAGGTCTGCTCGACCCGGAGGGTCGGTCCCTGATCGATCGCGGCGTGGTGACCCTGGTTCCGGGCGGTGCCTCGGTCGATGCACTGCTGGCGCAGGCGCCGCAGCCGCCGCGGAGTGCGGCACTGGTCGCGGCAGCGGGCGAGAGCCTGCCATTGGTCGCCGCCGAGCTCGCAGCGCTCGCCCGCGAGCTACCCGGGGCGACGAGGATGGCAGGCGCCACCCGCGGCGACTTCCTGGACGCGCTCGCCCGGTTCGATCTCGTCCACCTCGCGGGTCATGCGGTTTTTCTTGATGGTCTTCCCGGAGCCTCGGGCCTGCGCCTGGGGGACGGGTTCGTCACCGTCCACGATCTCGCGGCGGCCCCGGTGCGCGCCCGGGTGGTGACCTTCGGAGTGTGCTCCGGCCTCCGCCTTGGCAGCGGGGACGCGTCGCCCTACGAGGGTTTCCTGCGAGTGCTGCTTGGGCGCGGGGTGCGGTGTCTGGTCGGACCCCTCGCGTGGGTCGAGGACGGCACCGCGCACGACTTCGGCGTGGCCTTCCACGCCGCACTTGCCACCAGCGGTGATCCGGGCCTGGCGTTCCGCGCGGCGGTAACGGGTCTGCGGGAGAGAGACCCACATCCTGCGACCTGGGCCACATTCCAGTTATATGGGGATGTGAGATCCTGGAGATCACGATGAGATGTCCTTCCCGCCTTCGCGTTCGGCGCCGCGCGAGCTTGCCGCTCGGAGCTTCTCGGTCGCTGGGACGGCTGCGCTGGGCGGTCCTCGTCGCGATCATCCTTGTGTTCGCGGTGGGGTTTGCACGGCCCACCGCGGCAGACGATGAGGGTGAGGTCGAGCTCGAAGCCACCGTGACTGCCGTGGCGCTTCCCGGAGCTTTCGTGGTCGACTCGGGTGCGACGGTCATGGTCGGATCGAACACCGAGTGGGAGGATGGCCTCAGGAGCTTGGCCGATCTCGCGCCGGCGATGCGCGTCAAGGTCAAGGGCTCCTGGGAGGTCGCCGGAGTCGAGCTTCGCGCGCGCAAGGTGACGGGGCTCGGCGAGGATCCGGGCTCCGGGGGCGGTGACGGAAGCGGGGAGGATGAAAGTGACGACGCACCGCCAGCGGGGATTTTTTTCGAGACCCGCGGACGGGTCGCGGGCCTCCAGCCGCCGGACGGCTTTGCGCTCGCCGACGGGACCCGATTCACGGTCGATGCTGCAGCCACCTGGGATCCGGTGATCGGCAGCTACGACGGCCTCGCCGCCGGCATGTACCTCGAAATCAAGGCCATCCGGATGGACGAGGGTCACAGTCGCGCGATCGACATCGAGTTCGACGGCGACGCCGAAGGCGGGCAGGGCTACGGCGAAATCCACGGCGTCGTGGCGGCCGTCACCGACACCCAGCTCCTGCTGGAGGGCGGCACCGTCATCGTTCACGACGCTCTCACCGAGTGGCGCGGCGACGCCGATCGCTGGCAGGACGTGACGCCGGGGTTCGCGGTCGAGGTGAGCGTCTTCCATGACCGCGCCGGTCAGCTCGTTGCCCGGGAGGTGCGGAGCGACGACGGGCGGCCGGCCGCGACCGAAGGCGAGGACTACGAGCCCAAGCAGGCGCTGATCGTGCTCAGCAGCGGCGCCAACGCGGCCGCCGTGGCGGAACGGACCGGCGCCGAGGTCGCAGCACGGATAGGTGACTTCGCAGCGCTGCTCCGCTGGTCGGACGAGCTCGACGACACCCGGCTGGCTGCGCTCGCTGGAGATCCCGGAGTGCGCGCCGTCGAACCCAACTACCATTTTCGCGACCCCGAGTCGGTGCGCCGTAGGTATCCGATCGTCGACGGACGCGCAAGCATGGCGAGCGTGCGGACCCAGACCGCCGCGGGTGCGGTCCGCCTCCAGGCAGCCCTCGCTCGGTCGACAGGGGCGGGAGCGGTGGTGGCGGTGATCGACACCGGCGTCGATCCCTCCCAGCCGGCGCTGCTCGGTCGCATCGCTCCCGGCGGCAGAGATCTCGTGGACGGTGACGACCAGCCCTGGGAGACACGCAACGGGATCGACGACGACGCCGACGGCGACATCGACGAGGCCGCCGGACACGGGACCTTTGTGGCGTCGGTGATCGCCGCCGTGGCCCCGGCCGCCTCGATCCTGCCGCTGCGCGTCCTCGACGACGACGGTGGCGGGACGGCCTTCGCGGTGGCCGAGGCGCTCGCGTACGCGATCGACGCACGGGTCGACGTGGTCAATCTGTCGCTGACGTACCACCGGCGTTCGACGGCGGTCGACCTGCTGCTCGAGCGCGCCACGGCCGCCGGGATCGTGGTCGTGGCCGCGGCGGGCAACGATGGAGCGACGACGGTCGACTTCCCGGCCTCGGACAGCAACGTGGTTGGCGTGACTGCGACGGTCGCCGACGAGACGGCGCTTAGCGCCTTCGCGAACCGGTCGCAGTTGGTTCAGATCGCGGCACCCGGCGAGGACGTGCTCGGCGCGCTCGACCGCGGGGTGTTCGCCACCTGGAGCGGGACCTCGATCGCGGCGCCATTCGTTGCTGGAACGGCAGCCCTCCTCAAGGCAGTCGATCCGACGCTCGCGCCGGATCTGGTCCGAGACGCCCTCCTGCAGGGATCCCGCCCGCTGGTCGACGGCGCCTGGTCGGGATTTGCCCTGGACGCGGCCGGGACGGTGGGGTTGATCGCGCCGCCGACGACCGGACCGCGGGTGGCCCATGCTGGTCGTCTTGCCTCGCCGGGAAACTCTGCCGGAGCGCCTTGACGCCTGATCCCGGCTTCTCCGGCACTCCTCGTGGGTGCATGCCAGGACGGCGCCGCGAGGGGGCGAGCGACATGCGAGCGTCGCTGAGGCCTCGCCGGAACCGGCGAAGGCGCCGAGCGGGCCTCCTCGTTGCAAGGATGTTGATTGCGGCGACGACTTTCGCCTGCGCCGCTGCCGTCGCGGCCGCCGAACGGGTCGTGGTCCTCGATCCGACAGTGACCACAGTCCGATTCACCCTCGGAGCGACCCTGCACACCGTGCACGGAAAGATCGCCCTGGATCACGGTCAGCTGCGGGTCGACCTCGAGGCGCACACCTTGACCGGCGAGGTGGTCGTCGACTCGACCTTCGCTGACACCGGCAACCGTTCCCGCGACAAGAAGATGCACCGCGAGGTGCTGCGCAGCGATGAGTACCCCTCAGCCGTCCTGCGCGTCGACGGCTTCGAGGGCGACCTCGCTCCTTCCGGCACGAGCCGGATCGCCATTCGCGGCGAGATGGTGCTGCTCGAGCGGGCGCACGAGGTCGAGATCCCCGCCGAGGTGACGATCACGGGCGACCAGGTGAACGTCCACGCGACCTTCGAGATCCCCTACGTGGAGTGGGGGCTCGAGGACCCGAGCTCGTTCATTCTCCGCGTCGACAAGACTGTGCGAGTCGAGGTCGAGGCCTCCGGCAGTGTTGCCGAGCCGAGGCCGTCGCTCGCTCCGATCCCAACCGAGTGACGGTGCCGCCTTCATCAGCCGCCGCCGGGGTGACGCGGCCCCCTTCAGGATCGTAAACCCCCGCTGAGCTCTCGGGAGCCGTCTCGCGACCCTCGATTGGAGCGGCAGGCGGGTCGTCCTGACGCACTGCGGCGAGACTGCCGCAGTCCGCCGTACAATGGCACTCAGACGCGCCGCCGTCCGAGGGGAGGCCCGGCATGGATGTCGTCCTGCTGTCGCGGATCCAGTTCGCGGTCACGATCGCGT
>CAZQYU010000169.1:0-7001 GCA_964597585.1 uncultured Thermoanaerobaculia bacterium | reverse complement strand
CCTTCACGCTGTGGCTGCTGATCATGGGCGCGCACGTGCAGCCATCGGAGCTCACAGCACCGTGATCGGGCCCGCCCCGCATGATGGTGAACATCCGCAACTCGCGCTGGGCGGCGTGCGATTCGGGGAGATGCGTCCATGAATCCGTGCCAGATCAGGCGACTCCGATGATCGTTGCGGAATCGTCGGGATCGTCTGACCCCGCACCGATGCCGCCGATTCAACCGACGTCGGTGTCGCGGAGGGGCTGATGACGATCGAACGGCACGAGCTGCAACAGCCAAAGGTGGAGGAGGACCGACGCTGATCCGGTGCGTCTCAGGGTCACGCTTGAACCCAGCCGGGCACGCGTAGAGGTCCGGCCCGCGACGGGGTGACTGTGCTCGCCTGATGGATGCGCCCGGCACCTTTCCGGAGTTCTCCCGACGGGGCGAAGGCCTCGAGTTCGGGACCGCTTCCGGCCACCTCGTCGGTGAGGCTCTCCAGATAGGAGCGGATACCGCTCACCCCGGCCAGGTCGTCGGTGACGTGAAGGACCCGCACGCCTTTCTTCCAGGGCCCATGGCACGCGACGGCCTCTGCCGCGGTACTCAGTAGGCGTCCACCCGCCGGCGGAAGAAGACGAACAGCCGCTGCGAGGCCTGGTAGAAGAGCCGCAGCACGGGCGCCAGCCGCCGAAAGCGCACCGCCCGCGTCGCCAGCGGCAGCAGCAGCGGGACCTTGACCACCAGGGCGAACAGCCGCTGCAGGTTCTCCAGCTCGACGACGTTGTCCTGGCACAGCGGGCTGTGGCTCTCGAAGGTGCCGAGGAAGTCCTCGGAGCCGGCGCCACCGCCGGCGAGGGTTGCCGCGTCGACGGTGCCGCAGTCGACAGCGAACCTGGCCAGGTCGGTGCCGGGGAACGGCTGGTACAGAAAGCAGAAGGCGTGGGCCGGCCGAAGCTCGACGTTGAGGCGCAGCGTCTCGATCGCCTGGCCCAGGGTCTCACCGGGCAGCCCCATCATGTTGTAGGTGGCGAAGCGGACACCGCTGGCGTGGAGCAGCCTGGCGGCGCGCCGCAGGTCGGCGTCCGAGATGGTCTTGCGCAGCACCTCCCGCCGGTAGCGCTCGTCGCCGCATTCCACCGCAATGCGCAGCCGGAAGCGCTCGGCGCCGTAGTCGCGGAATGCGGCGCAGAGCCCCTCGGTGACCATGTCCGCGCGCATGTTGGCAAAGACGGCGGGCCGGGGGTCGAGCAGGCGGCCGAGGCGGGGCAGGAACTCCACCAGCCAGTCCTCGCGCAGGCCGAAGCCGTCGTCGACGAAGTGGAGCACCTTGAAGAACGACCCGCGGGCCAGCTGCTCGACCTCGGCCAGCACGCCGTCGATGCTGCGCCAGCGCAGGTAGGAGCCCTTGCCGTGATACAGCTCGCGCTTGCGGGCGTTGTGGCAGTAGCTGCAGCCATAAGGGCAGCCCCGCCCCATATGGAGCGGCCGCTTGCCCAGGGCGCGCAGGGCCGGGTAGCCGGCATAGAGCTCCCGGTCCGGCAGCGGCAGCGTGTCGAGGTCCGAGACCAGGTCGCGCAGCTCGTTCCGGACGACGACCCCGTCGCGCCTGCTCCAGAGGTTGGCGATGCCGCCCCAGTCCCGCCCTTCGTCCACCGCCTCGGCCAGCTCCAGCAAGGGCGCCTCGCCCTCGCCCCGGCAGACCACGTCGACCTCCGGGTGGGCCAGCATCTCCTCCGGGTTCAGGGTGGCGTGGGTGCCGCCCAGCACCACCGGCACGTTCCGCCGCGCCTTGAGGGCGGCGGCCTGCCCCAACACCCACCGGAAGTCGGTGACCAGCGGGGAGAATGCAAAGAGGTCTGCGGGCTCGCGCAGCGCGGACTCCACCGCGCCTCCCGGCTCCAGTGCGTCGACCACCATCCGCGTCCGGTGGCCGTTCGCCTTGAGCGTGGCCGACAGATACATCAGGCCGAGCCACTCGATCGGATCGCGCTGCAGAAAGACCACGGTCGCCATCGACAGACCGGCCCCTACCGGCTCCCGAGCAACTCGACGTCTGCCGGCACGTCACGCTTGGGCTGCATCATCCTTGACCACGCATACGCGTTCCGCCTTGCCGTCCCACACTGTGCCGATCGTCGCAACGTCGTGGAAGCGCTGCTCCAGCTGCTCCCGCTGACCCACGCCGAGGCGCAGGTCGAGAATCAGGCGTCCGCCCGGCCGCAGCTCGCGATACACCTCGTCCAGATACGTGGAGATCTGGTAGTGGAACCCCCACGATGCGATCGACACCACCAAGTCGAGGGGGCCCTCCGGAACCCCATCGCCCCTGCCGAGGTCGAGGATCCGAATCGCACCCGCCGGCACACCGCTGCCCACCAGCACCCGCCGCGACAGCTCGAGCGCGTTGTAGAACTCGTCCCGATCCGCGAAACCGTAGCGCGGCACCGAGGCGTCGGTGCGGTCCAGCAGGCAGAGCTCGGGCGCCGCCCCGGCGCCCCGGTAGTGGGCATGAAGCAGCACGTCGAGGCCCGCGATGCCGCAGCCGACGTCGAGTATCCGCTCCGCTCGCTCCGGCAGGTGGGGACGGATCATCTCGTAGTCGTCCCGAATCATCCGCGAGTAGCCCGCGGCCACCTGCCGGCCACGCAGCATGACGTTGCCCCACACCCGAACGGGAAGGGGCACACCCAGCCGCCGGAGCCAGCCGTTGTAGGCCTGCAGCATCGGCCGCTGGTGCAGCACGTAGCGGAGAGCTGCCGATGGCAATCTGATCGCCTGCGGATCCTTTTCGAGAACCATTCGCACGCAGTGTACCACCGGAGACCGCGGCCAGCGGCACCGTTCGTCCCGGTGGCTCTGTGCTACCGTCGGCCGGGTCCGACGAGCCGCTCCACCCGCGCTCGCGTCGTTCGTCGTCCGGCCAGGCGATTCCTCCTGCTGACCGTGCCTTCGCTGGTGGTTGCGACCCTGCTCCTCGAGCTGGTCTTTCGTGTGGTCACTCCCGCGAACGACCCCCCGTTGCCGTCGTTCGACGAGACCACCGGCATCTACCACCTGTCCACTGATCGGAGGTCCGGTGTGGCGACCTTCGGACCGCTCGCCACAGGACGCGCGAGGTGGAGGATCAACGAGGCCGGCTGGAACAGCCCGGTCGGGTACCGCACCGAGAAGATCCGTGCCACGTCAGACGGTTCCGACGATCGTTGCGGAATCGTCGGGATCGTCTGACCCCGCACCGATGCCGCCGATCCAACCGACGTCGGTGTCGCTGGATGGAGGTCAGCGAGCAAGTGAGGCATGGGGTCCTGCTGCAACACGGCCCGTCAGTTCGGATGCGTGAAGAGTCGAGATTCGTCAGAAGCAGTGTTCGTTTGTTCTGGTCCTTGTCCGCCTCCCAGTCCGCGCATCCCCGGTCAGGAGCACTCTGGCGCCCCGAGTTGCGTTTTGCGCCTGCGACCTGGTCTTGAGATTGCTCAGTGGCTTTTCGATCGAAGGAGAAGCGTGTAGTCTATCGACATGATGAGGTCTCTGAGACGGGAAACGCGGAGAAAGTCATGTTGCCGACACACTCGATGGCCGGTCTTGGGTGTGGGGGTCGTTGTGGGCCTGCTGTTGTTCTGCAGCGGGTTGTGGGGCGAAACCCTGCGGCTGGAGGGCGGGAGCAGTATCACAGGAACGATCCTGTTGCGGCGGGCGGACAGCGTCGTGGTGGATCTCGGGTTTGCGGTCGTCGACATTCCGTCTCGAGTCATTGTCAGTATTGAGAAGGACCGTGAGGCGGAGAAAGGCACCGGGGAAACGGAGGAGGGAGATCGAATCTACTTCGTCGAGCCGGGCCGGGAGGACTTGACGGTTCGGGAGAACGTGCCCCGGTGCGGCGAGGCGGTGGTGGAGATCCGCAGCGAGATTGGGTTGGGTTCGGGGTTTGTGGTGGACCCGGCCGGGTACATCATCACCAACGATCACGTGGTGGCGGGGATGGAGAAGCTGACGGCTACCGTGTTCAAGGAGCGAGGAGAAGGACTGGAACGGCAGTCCTTTCACTCGGTGAAGGTGGTGGCGGCCAATCCGTCCTGGGACCTGGCACTGTTGCGAATCGAGTCCAAGGAGAAGCTGAATCTGGCGGCCCTTCCGCTGGGAGACAGTGGACAGCTCCGCCGCGGGCAGCCGGTCTTTGCGATCGGGAGCCCCATGGGTTTGTCTCGGTCGGTATCGGAGGGGATTGTCAGTCGGGTGCCGGTCGCTCTCAGTGGGCAGCTCCTCATCCAGACGACCGCCAAGATCAGCCCGGGCAACAGCGGAGGGCCGTTGTTCAATCTCCGCGGCGAGGTGGTGGGCGTGACCAGCTTGAAGGTCGTTGCGGCTGGCGCCGAGGGACTGGGTTTCGCCATTCCCTCCGAGGTCTTGAAGCTCTTTCTGAGAAACAGGGCCGCGTTCGCCGTTGACCCTGACAGCCCGGAGAACGGCTATCGATACAACCAACCGCCTGCGGAGACAGGGATGAAGGAGAAGTCATGACGCGTCGTGTCCTCGCGCCTCCTGTTCTCGGGATCTTGCTGAGTGTCGTCGGGCTTGCCATCTGCCCGGCTTGGGCGGCGGAGCCTGCTCCGCCTGCTCCGGTCAAGGCGCAACCGCTGGAGCGATATCTCCCGGCTTCCACGTCCTTCATGATGGCCATACGGGATATGCCGAGCTTGAAGGAGCGGTGGAAGACCTCCGGCTTCGGACAGCTCCTGGCTGATCCGGTCGTGAAGAGCTATGTCGGCATGTTCCTTGACGAAGGCGAGATCAAGGACATGGACGACAAGATCAGGGCCAAGGCGGGCAAGAGTCTGGAGGAGGTCCTTGCCCTGTTTCCGGGTCAGATTGTCTTCGGAGTGACTGATTTCGACAGCCTTCTGAAGATAGAGGAAGAGGGCGGGGACAAGGGATCCTTCGTGGTTCTGGCCGATGTCCAGGGTCACGGCAAGGATGTGACCGAGGTGCTGGAGCGGCTGGAAGAGAACGAGCCGGATGACGGGAGCACGGACACCGGGACCGTGACCCGTGTGGAAGAGGTCGAGGGAGTACCGGTTCACTTCGAGTTCCACAAGCCCAAAGAGGGTGAGGAGGTTCCTGATGGTGGGTGGGCCGTGGTTGACGACACCCTGGTTGCGGCCCTCGACCATGACGTCTTGGAGGATCTGGTTCGACAGCTTGTCAGTGGGCCGAGGGCTGACAATCTCATCGGGTCATCGAGCTATCGAGATGCCCTGTCGTCCATGGGCCGGAACGAGGACGGCTGGGTGTACGCGAACCTGTCCGACATGGTGAAGGCAATCCAGGCCGAGATTGTCAAGGCGGAAGAGGAGAAGGCGGAGCAGGGTCCCGAGGAGAAGGCCGAGCCGGCGTCACCTTTCCCGTTCAAGGGGGACCAGGTGATTCCCGCGATCGGTGCTGATGCCCTCCAGGATCTTGTCCTGGGTTTCGAGGTGACACCTCGGGGTGTGGAAGCGACCTACTCTCTGCACTATTCCCAGGACAGCCCCCTGATGGGACTCCTGGCCTACGGTCCCAAGCCCGTCTCCCTGCCGACGTTCATTTCACAGGACGTAGTGGGATTCAATGTGGCGCGGTTCGACCTCCAGCGCGCCTGGCAGGCCGTCGCCGAAGGCCTGAGCAACATGTTCCCAGGGATCCTGGACATGGCGAAGGGGCAGGTGACCATGCTTGCTTCGCGTGCTGAGATGGAGCTGGATCTCAAGACGGAGCTGCTGGAGAACCTCGGTGACGAGATGATCGGAGTGAGCTACGCCAACGAGGTGGATCCGAAGGCGGGGGGCATGGGCCTGACAGCCGTGCAACTGCAATCAGCCATCATGGTTGGCATCAAGGACCAGCAGCAGATGCAGACTTTCCTGGAGAAGGTGGAGAAGCTTGCAGTGGCTCTTGGGAAGACACCGGGTGGAGCAGCCGGTGGGAAGCTCTTCTCCAAGGAAACTTTTGGCAACATGACCATCTACAAGTTTGAGAAGGGAGCAGAGGCGCAAGGTGCCCCACGCCCCCAGGTTCAGCCCGTTCTTGGCATCATGCCTGGATATTTCTGCTTCTCCGTGACGGGGGAAGACACCCTCCGGCGTCTCGAAGCCGGCATCATGGCCCACGGGCGGCCTCTCTGGAAGGATCCGGATGTACAGGCGGCGTTGAAAGAGGTCCCCCCGACAGCCAACGGCATTCAGTATGCGAGAGCGGGTGCCTCGCTGAGGCCCCTCCTGGTCGTGTTCAAGACGGTTGCCTCCACTGTGCAGAAGAAGTTGAAAGAGACCAAAGATGAGGGAGGACCAACATCGGCTCCTCAACCCGAGGCCGGCGACCTGACGGATGGACTGCCCTCGGAGGAGCTGATTGAGGGATACGTGTCCGCCTTGGTCTCGTACGTCGTAAAGGATGCACATGAGTTCATGGGCAAGGCTGCAATCCTGAACGCGGAGAAGCCAACCCCGTGAACAACCTGAGAAAAGTCGGTCTGTTGACGTCATGGATGCTCCTGGTGGCCTCAGTGGCTCCGGGAGTCATCCTCCGTGGTCCGGAGATCGCCCGGTTGAGCTGGGGAAGCCGCAGCCTGCATGCTGCGGACATGGATGGTGACGGGAAGCAGGACGTGGTCCTGATCAACAACACCGACTACAAGATCGAGGTGCTGTACCAGCGGGATCCGGGCAGCCGGGGGGACGCCGTGGATGAGGAAGGGGACTTCCTCTTTCTTGCTCACCGTTTCCTCAAGACGGACATCACCGTGTCCCAGCGACTCTATGCTCTGACGACAGGAGACTTTGATGGGGACGGACGTCTCGATCTCGCGGTCACCGGCTCCAGGAATGAGGTGGTCTTTCTCTACCAGGACGCTGGAGGACGATTTGATCGACGGCGGAGGGTGGACGTGGAGCACGTGGCAAGCTGGACCGGCACGCTTGTCTCGGCTGATCTGAACAGCGACGGTCGCCGGGACCTTCTCATCATGACGGAGACGAACCT
>CAZQYU010000168.1:0-7035 GCA_964597585.1 uncultured Thermoanaerobaculia bacterium | reverse complement strand
TGCTGTCTCCCCGCACGACCATCCTGCTGCCGACCCATCGCGCGCTCGACCTCGCTCGAGAAGGCGCGCGAGGCGCCACGGCCATCGGCACGACCGGACGGGGCATCGGTCCGGCCTACCAGGACCTCGCCCAGCGCCGGGCGCTTCGTGCCGACTCGCTGAGGGATGTCGAGCGGTTCGCCTCGGCGGCGCGGACGATCATGAGCGACCACAACGACGAGCTCGCTGCCATGTTCAGTGCCGAGCGCGTCGACCTCGATGCCGCCCTCGCCGAGCTCACCACGGTCGCACGGCGCCTGGGGCCGATGGTCGGGGACGTCGGCGCCGCACTCCTCGGCCATCGGGGCCGGGGTGAGACCATCCTCTTCGAGGGCGCCCAGGGCGTGCTCCTGGACATCCTCCACGGCACCTACCCCTACGTCACCTCGTCGTCCTGCCTGCCGGGCTTCGCCGCGACCTCCTGCGGCGTCTCCGTACGGCTGCTCGGACCGGTCGTCGGCGTGATGAAGGCCTACGTGACCCGGGTCGGCGGCGGGCCCTTCCCGTCCGAGCTGACCGGCCCAGAGGGCGACCAGCTGCGCGAGCGAGGCAACGAGTACGGCACCACCACGGGGAGGCCGCGTCGCTGCGGCTGGTTCGACGCGGTTGCCGGGCGCTACGCGGTCCAGGTCGCGGGCCTCGATGCCGTGGCACTGATGAAGCTCGACGTGCTCGACGGCCTCGACACGATCCGCGTCGTGACCGGCTACGAGCTGCCCGACGGCGGAATGCTGGAGACGCTGCCCTCAGATCTCGAGCTGCTCGCCCGGGTCCGCCCGGTCACCATGGACCTGCCCGGCTGGAGCGCGCCGACCGTCGGTGTCACCGACGAGGCCGGCCTGCCCGCCGCCGCGCGCGCCTACCTGGAGTTCCTCGAGAGATGCCTGGGGGTGCCGATCGTGCTGGTTTCGACCGGGCCCCGCCGTGAGGAGACCATGCTGCGTGGCGACTCGCCGCTCACGGGCCAGCTGGCGGACCGGATTGCGGAGGGCGTCGCCTCGCCTTGACCACCGTTCTGGGAGGCGATAGCCTCCCCGCGGGCGGGCCGTTAGCTCAGCGGTAGAGCATCTGACTTTTAATCAGGTGGTCCCGGGTTCGATCCCCGGACGGCCCACCAGTTTGCGCCTGCCTGTCATTCTCAGGGCGGGAAAGCCGATCCAGAACAGTGCCGGCGAGGAGACGCTCCATGGCCCGGAAGCCCAGCGGGAGAAAGAACCGCACGCAACATGAAGCCGCGCGCGCCACGCCGCGTGCAGAGAGCTCGACCACCGTTCAGCCTCCCACCGGGGACACGAGCGTCTCCCAAGCTCGGACCCGCGCCGTCCGCTCCAGACCATGGCTGTTCGCCCTGGCAGCGCTCCTGATCCTCGTCGCTGCGTTCTTCAGTCTGAAACTGAGCGGCTTCCTCGGTGCAGGCGGTGTCCGTGGCCCGATCATTCTCGTCTCGATCGACACGTTGCGGGCTGACCGATTGCCGACGTACGGCTACGGCAAGATCCAAACGCCGGCCATCGACGAGCTGGCCGGGAACGGCATCGTGTTCGACAACTGCTACACCCACGTGCCCCTGACGCTGCCGGCTCACACGTCCCTCTTCACGGGATTGCTCCCTTCCGAGCATGGAGTGCGGGACAACATCGGTTTCAAGGTCGCAAGCGGCGCCAAGACGCTGGCGACGGAGCTGAAGCGAGCCGGGTACGCCACCGGCGGGGCGGTTTCCGCCTACGTGCTGCACTCGACGACGGGAATCTCCCAGGGCTTCGACTGGTACGACGACCAGTTCGAGCGGGCCGCCACCGGAACCGTTCTCACGGACGTCCGACGAGATGGGATGGAGACCCTGAACCGCGCTGTGGGCTGGCTCGAGGAGCGCTCCCGAGCCGAGGACGCGGCGAAGAGACCTGTCTTTCTCTTCCTGCACCTGTACGAGCCGCATGCGCCCTACAAGCCGCCTGAGCGTTTCCTCGCCGGCGACACGGCGCCTTACGACGGCGCCGTCATGTACAGCGACGAGATCGTCGGGCGGTTCCTTGCGGAGCTTCGCAAGCTCGGCCTCTACGACCCGAGTCTGATCATCCTGCTCTCGGACCACGGCGAGGGTCTGGACGAGCACGGCGAGTTGACGCACGGTGTGTTCCTCTATCGCGAGGTGATGCACGTTCCGTTGATCATCAAGCTTCCCGGCGGCCAGAACGGTGGGCGCCGCATTCAAGCGCCCGTGCAGCTCATCGACATCGCGCCGACCGTCTTCGAGTGGGCCGGCATCCAGCCGGACCCGAAGCTGCTGGGACACACGCTGGGGCCGGCACTCCACGCGCACGAGTTTCAGGGAGACCGTTCGATCGTCGCCGAGAGCCTGTACGGCCGCCTGCACTTCGGCTGGAGCGAGCTGTTCAGCCTCACGAACTCCCGGTACAACCTCATCCTCGCCCCTCGGGAGGAGCTCTATGACATTCGGGAGGATCCCGAAGAGGTCCACAACCTGCTGGCGGGAGACAGCCCGGGTACGTCCGCCAAGGCGCAGCTCCCCAGACCGCTCGCGGTCGAGTACGCGAAGTTGCACCAGGAGCTGAAGGCCTACGTTCGCGAGAAGGGCCTGGTGGCCCCGAAGGCCATCGACCCTGTGCAGCTCAAGAAGCTCCGGGCTCTCGGCTACCTCGGGTCGCAGGCGCCGGACTCGGGCGAGAACCATGAGGCGCCGGATCCGAAAGACCGCATCGGCGACCTCGCCAACTATCAGCTCGCAATGAGGATGAAGACCATCTATAAGTTCTCGAAGGTCGCCGCGATTCTCGAGGACGTCGTGAAGACCAGCCCAGGGATGGTCGATGCGTGGGACGAGCTGAGCGAAACCTACCGGCGCCTCGGCCGCCTCGACAGGGCGGTGGACGCGCTGAGACAGGACCTCGAGGTCGCGCCGCAGAGAGCGCCGCAACGCTTCGAGCTGGTCGACGCCCTGGTTCAGCTCAAGCGTTTCGACGAGGCTCGCAAAGAGCTCGAGGTGGCCAAAGCGTACAGGCCGGATGAAGCAGAGATCCGGCTCGCCTATCTCGAGATTGCCGCAGGCAGGCCGGACGCCGCCCGCGAAGCGGCAGCTCGGGCGGCTCAGGGACTTCCCGCCGCCGACCCGTTCATCAAGGGCGTCCTGTCATACGGAAGGCAGGAGTTCTCACATGCCGTCCCCCTGTTCCGGCAGGCTCTCGACGAGCTCGACGGGCGCTCCTCCGACACCTTGCCGTACGTCCACTTCTATCTCGGAGACGCACTCGCGCGAGAGAGCAGTACGGTGCAGGACAAGGCCAGCCGGACGCACCTCCTGAGGGATGCGGAACAGCAACTCCGGACGGAGCTCTCGCTCAGGCCGACGAACTCATCGGCTGTCATGTCGCTGTGCTTCGTTCATTCACTGGCCGACGATGGGCAGAAGATCGACGAGGACCTCGGCGAGTTTGCCAAGGAAAACCCCTCCGCTGTGACCTACCGGTTCATCGCCAACCTCTATCGCAGCATGAACGCGAACCGCAGAGCGTCACAGTGGAGCGAACGGGCGCGTCGATCCCTGACCGACCCCGGTTCGGCCCCGTGAGCGAAAGCCGCCTCGGCTGAGCGGACAGGCCCGTGTTGTGTGGCGAGCAGCCTGCCGCGAGCCCTTCCCTGGGTGGGCGGCGGGTGCTGCCGTGACCTCGCGTGGATCGGAGGCATTGCGGATCTCCTGCCCGCCACGGAATGGAGCTCACGCCCCAGGAGCCGTCGAGCCGTGGCGGTTGCGGTACAGGAGGGGGTCGACCGCGTCGGCCATGGCCGCAATGTCGAGAACGCGGTCGAGAAAGGCGGCCACGCGCTCGGCGGCCGCGTGCGGATTCTCGATCACCGCCCGGTACTCGAGGAAGAGTGTCCGGAACTGCGGCCGGTAGCGGAGCTGAAACGTGACCTTGTCGAGGTGCTCCGCGAAGCGGGCGAGCATGGCCGCGTCGTCGG
Organism: uncultured Thermoanaerobaculia bacterium; assembly: GCA_964597585.1. Classification (GTDB taxonomy): domain Bacteria; phylum Acidobacteriota; class Thermoanaerobaculia; order Thermoanaerobaculales; family Sulfomarinibacteraceae; genus CAVSIS01. The sequence goes on along the minus strand of CAZQYU010000168.1, from coordinate 3,018 downwards.
CGTCGTCGTCGGCTCCGCGGCGGCTGAGCATGCGCCGCTGGGAGGCGAGGACCTCGGTCAGATCGCGACGCATGAAGATCACTCGGTAGCGAAGGGTTGCTGGAAGCTGGGGAATCAGCGGCGAGACCACCTTGACGGCGTGGCCGCGGGCGGCCCGGATCCACCCGTCTTCGCCCTGAGCGAGGTCCTTCACCCGTTCGTGCTCGAAGTAGCCCTTCGGGTTGTCGTCGTCAGGCGTGCGTTCGCCGTCGGTCAGGATCGGCAGGCCGCCGGCATCGAGCATGCGCATCATCATCGATGTACCGGATCGGGGCAGGCCGCTGACCACGATCACCGGCCGGCCCGCGCGCAGCCGGCGCCATGCCTCTGCGAGGATGCTCGTCATCGCGGGCATCGTAGCGCCCGAGACCGGAATGCACCACAGTGAATCTGAGACCCGGCGCGGGCTGCCCCCGCAGCCCATGTGACAACGCGGCAACGCCAGAAGGCCGGCGCTGCCCTGGGTGACCGGCAGGCGGCTCCGGCCCGCGTCCGGGTTCGGGCGGCAGGTCGCGGGCGGCTGACAGCTGGGTCGCGATCGGGGTGTCGCGGGTGGCCGGGCGGTCTGACCTGCGGGCTGCCGCGCACAGGGCTGAGGGGTCCGGGCCGGTGACGGCCGATCGCGGAGAGATGGCTTGGTGGCCTTGAGCCCCTGTGGTTCAGCCCGAGCGATCGGCTATCCTGTCTCGAATGAGCAGAGCGGTGGCGTCCGTAGATCGACCGGTGTGGCGGCGTCGAACGGTGTGCGTTGCGGCGGCGTTGCTGATGCTGGCGGCGGCACCCGCCCAGGCCTACATCGGACCTGGCGCCGGTTTCGCGCTGCTGTCGTCGTTCGCGGTCCTGTTCACGACCCTGGTGCTCGCGCTGGTCTCGGCGCTGCTGTGGCCGTTCCGCACCGTGTGGCGGGTGCTGCGACGGCGGCAGGCGGCGCGGCCGCGCATTCGGCGCTTGGTAGTGGTCGGTTTCGACGGTCAGGATCCGCGCCTCACCGACCGCATGCTCGCCGAGGGCAAGCTGCCGAACTTCAAGCGCCTTGCCGAGATGGGGGGCTACCACCGGCTCGCGACCACCTTCCCGTCGGTCTCGCCGGTCGCCTGGTCGTCCTTCTCGACCGGAACCAACCCCGCACGTCACAACATCTTCGACTTCCTGGACCGCGACCTGCGCTCGTACCTGCCCAGGCTCTCCTCGACCCACATTGGTCGCGTCCACCGGGTGCTCAAGCTCGGCCGCTGGCGGATCCCGCTTGCGCGGCCCGACCTTCGCCTGCTGCGCAAGTCGCGTCCCTTCTGGTCGATCCTCGGCGACCACAGCATCTGGAGCACCGTGCTCAGGGTGCCGATCACGTTTCCGCCCGACCGCTTCTACGGCGCCCAGCTGTCGGCGATGAGCGTGCCGGACCTGCTCGGCACCCAGGGAACCTTCGTGCTCCTGACCACGCGGAGCGGCGGTGGGCACTACCAGGAGGGCGGGATGCAGGTCACGCTCGAGCGCGACGGTGCCGTGCTTCGCGCCACCGTCCCGGGCCCCGAGAACACGCTCCTGGAGGGCAGCCCGCCGATGGGGATCCCGCTCGAGCTCGAGCCCGGGAAGGGTCGGGCGCTGGTCCGCCTCGGCGGCACCGAGCTCGAGCTCGAGCCTGGCGTTCTCACCGGCTGGCAGCACTTGAGGTTTCGCGCCGCGCCCGGGATCACGGTTGCCGGGCTGACGCGGATGATGCTCACCGAGCTCGGTGACGAGGTCTCGCTCTACCTGAGCCCGCTCAACATCGACCCGGCCAAGCCGGCGATGCCGATCTCGCACCCCTCGTACTACAGCGCCTACCTTGAGAAGCGAATCGGCCCGTACGCGACCCTCGGCCTTGCAGAGGACACCTGGGCGCTCAACGAGGGCGTCATCGACGACGCGACCTTCCTCGAGCTGACCCACGACATCGATCGCGAGCGCGACGCGATGCTGATGACGGTGCTCGAGCGCCAGCGGCGCGGCTGCGTGGTCTGCGTCTTCGACGCCACCGACCGAATCCAGCACATGTTCTGGCGGGACATCGACCCCGGCCATCCGGCGGCTGCGGGGCGCGGCGATGGTCCGAATGCCATCGATGAGCTGTACCGCCGCAACGACGAACGGGTCGGACGCCTGCTCGACCGGCTGCGTCCAGGCGATCTGCTGATGGTGCTCTCGGACCACGGTTTCACGTCGTTTCGGCGCGGCATCAACCTCAATGCGTGGCTGTTGGCCAACGGATACCTCGCACTCAAGGAGGGCGTCGACGGGGCCGTCGACTGGCTGCGTGACGTTGACTGGACGCGGACCCGGGCCTACGCCCTGGGCCTGACCGGGATGTTCCTCAACCTGGCCGGTCGCGAGGGCTCGGGCATCGTCGCCCCTGGTGCCGAGGCGGACGCGCTCAAGCGGGAGATCGCCGAGCGGCTGAGCGGCTTGGTCGACCCTGCGTCGGGCAGTGTGGCGATCAACGAGGTCTTCGACACCGAACGTGTCTACGTCGGGCCCTATCTCCGGCAGGCGCCGGACCTGATCGTCGGCTACAACCACGGCTACCGGATCTCCTGGGACGGGGCGTCGGGCGTCGTGGCCGGGCCGGTGTTCTCCGACAACACCAAGCCGTGGAGCGGCGACCACTGTGTGGATCCGCGTATCGTCCCGGGCGTGCTGTTCACCAGCGTGCCGATCGACGGTGACAACCCGGCGTTGGTCGACATCGCCCCAACCGCGCTCGACCTGTTCGGCATCCGACCTCCTGCCTGGGTCGAGGGCAGGGCGCTCTACGCCAGCCGCACATTCGACGGGGGACGGGCTGCGTGAGGTCTGTCCGCGTCGCTGCTCTGCTGCTTGCCGCGCTCGCCGCCGTGGGCTGTGGACGGGCTGCGGCGAGGGTGCCGCCCGCGCCTGGGGTGATCGTACTCGGCTTCGACGGCATGGATCCCGACCTCACCCGTCGCCTGATGGACGAGGGCC
>CAZQYU010000167.1:0-7059 GCA_964597585.1 uncultured Thermoanaerobaculia bacterium | reverse complement strand
TGTCGAGATGCGCGCTCAGCAAGCGTCCGCCCCGGCGACGGTGAACGGGAATCGCGTGAGCGCGCGCGGCGAGCCGGCGCGCCGCCCGGCAGGTTTAGAACCAGCCAAAAGACACGCCGCGGCAGCGGCAACGCGCTGACGACCGCACTGGAGGCGATCTGTGTTCGGGCGGCGCCGTCCCAAAAGAGCCATGCCTCTCAGGGGCGAGCTCCTGAGCCTCGAGGGCCTCGAGGAGCGAGCGAAGACGCTCGCCGCCGCCTTCACGCTGGCGCCTGTCTCACGTTCGGTCGGGCTCCACGTGTTGCCGCGGCTGGAAGAGAACATCCTCGTCCTGAAAGCGGCCTACCGCTGCCTCGCTGACGACGTCCGTAGGGGCGTCGCTGTTCCTCCGGCCGCCGAGTGGCTGCTCGACAACTTTCACCTCGTCGAGTCGGAGGTGCGTGCCGTACGGCACGGCCTCCCCTTTGAGTACTACCGAAAACTGCCGAAGCTCGCGGCACGCGAGCTCTCGGGCGAGGCCCGCATCCACGCCATGGCGCTCGAGCTGATCCTGCACAGCGACGGACGGCTCGACGCGGATCGACTCACACACTTCCTCCTCGCCTTTCAAACCGTGGCGCCGTTGACCATCGGAGAGCTCTGGGCCTGGCCCATCATGCTCAAGCTCGCGCTCATCGAGAACCTGCGGCTCCTGATGGACGGAATCGTCGCAGGGCGGACGGCGCGCATGGATGCGGACGCTGCCCTCGCACGGCTGGAGAGAGGTGAGACTCACCGCCCTCTGCCCGACCCGCTCCCGACCGCCTTCGTGGCGCAGCTTCGGCAGCGGATGCGCGAGTACGACCCCCGCGCGTCCCCGCTCGCGGCCGCAGTGGAGCAGGCGCTTGCCGCACGGGGGACGACGCCCGAGGATGCCGTCCGTTCCGAGAGCCAGCACCAGGCGACCGATCAGGTCTCCACCGCCAACACGGTGACCAGCCTCAGGTTCTGTGCGACGCTCGACTGGAGCCGCTTCGTGGAGCTGGTCAGCTCGGTGGAGGAGATCCTGCGGCGGGACCCGGCCGGGGTCTACCCACGGATGGACTTCGCCAGCCGCGACCGCTACCGGCACGCCGTGGAGGATCTCGCCGAGCGGACCGGCGGGGCACAGGTGCGCGTTGCCCTGAGGACCGTCGAGAGCGCTCGCCGCACTGCACAACAGAAGGGGATCGGCGACAGGGCTGCGCACGTCGGTTACCACCTGATCGGCCCCGGCCGACGCGGTCTCGAGCTCGATGTGGCGTCCCGCCCGCGCGTCGCCCAGCGGTTTCGCCGTGGGATTTTCGCCCATGCAACCGCGGCGTACCTCGGCGGCATAGGTCTTCTGACCGGTATCGGCGTGTTCGGTGCGTACGCCTATGCCGGTGCCGTGGGGGGCACCGCGATGGCGACGGCGGCGGCCCTCCTCGCACTGCTCCCCGCAAGCGAGCTCGCGGTGCTCCTCGTCCAGCGGGTCGTGGCCGCGCTGGTGCCGCCACGCCGGCTCCCCCGCCTCGACTTCAGCGACGGGATCCCCGACAGCGCCCGCACGATGGTGGTCGTGCCCGTGATCCTCGCTAGCGTGGGGGAGGTGGAGCGCCTCCTGGCGCACCTGGAGGTGCAGGCGCTCGGCAACCTCGACCCCCGGATCCACTTCGCGATCCTGAGCGACTTCAAGGACGCGCCAACCCTCGCGGTTGCCGGTGACGACGAGATCCTCGCCGCGGCAGTGGCCGGGATAGAGGCGCTCAACCGCCGGCACGCGCCCGACGGGAACGACCGTTTCTACCTCTTCCACCGCGATCGGCGGTGGAACCCGAAAGAGAACGTCTTCATGGGCTGGGAGCGCAAGCGGGGAAAGATCGAAGAGCTCAACCGCATGCTGCGTTCCTCTGGTGACAGCGGCTTTTCGGTTACTGTCGGGGACCTGTCGATCCTGCCCTCGGTGCGCTACGTCCTCACCCTCGACGCCGACACGCGACTCCCGAGGGGCGCCGCAAGGACCCTGATCGGGATCATCTCGCACCCGCTCAACAGACCCGTGGTGGACGTCACCCTCCGCACCGTCACGGAGGGCTATGGCATCCTCCAGCCGCGCGTGAGCGTCAACCTCGGGAGCGCCGGCGGGTCGCTTTTCGCACGGGTGTACGCTGGGCACATCGGCGTCGACCCCTATACGACGGCGGTCTCCAACACCTACCAGGACCTCTTCGGCGCAGGCATCTTCACTGGCAAGGGCTTGTACGACGTCGACGCCTTCCAAGCGACCGTCGGCTGGCGCGTTCCCGAGAACGCGCTGCTGTCGCACGATCTCTTCGAGGGATTGCACGCACGCACCGCGCTCGTCTCCGACGTGGAGGTGGTGGACGACTACCCCGCCAACGTCCTCGCGCACGCCCGGCGGGAGCACCGCTGGGTGCGCGGCGACTGGCAGATTCTGGCCTGGCTCTTGCCGGTGGTCCCGACACCCCTGGGTTTCGCGAAGAACCGCCTGCCGCTGATCAGTCAGTGGAAGATCCTCGACAACCTGCGGCGCAGCCTCGTGGCGCCCGCGCTCTTCGCTTTCTTCGCGGCCGCATGGACCCTCCTGCCGGGGCACCCGCTGATCTGGACCCTGGGCGGTCTCGCGGTGGTCGGCTTCCCGCTCGTCGACTCCCTCCTCCAACTCCTCGAGCGGCACCCCGCGCGCGAGCCGGCTCGAGTCCACCTTCGCGGCCTCGTGGAGGATCTGAGCACCGCCTTCGCCCAGGCGTTCCTGACGCTGGTCTTCCTCCCGTTCCACGCCTGGCGGATGCTGCATGCCATCGCCCTGACCCTCGTCCGGGTCGTGATCACGAAGCGCCGCCTCCTTGACTGGGAGACGGCGGCCGCGCAGGGGGCACGAGCCGCCGGCCTCCTGCGGGAAGGGATCCGTTCCTTTTTCGTCGAGATGGCCGCGAGCCCGATTGCGGCCCTGGGGCTGCTCGCCCTCACCATCGCCGCACGTCCCGCCGCACTGCCTCTTGCACTGCCGTTCATCGCCCTGTGGACCGCGGCGCCCGCGTGCGCATACTGGTTCAGCCAGCCGATGGCTGCACGCCGGCGGGAGCTCTCGCCAGAGGACCGTGATCTCCTGAAGAAGGTGGCGCGGACGACGTGGCACTACTTCGAAACCCTGGCCGGCCCTGAGGATCACTGGCTCCCTCCCGACAACATCCAGGAAGAACGAGCGCCCACGGTGGCGCATCGGACCTCACCGACCAACATCGCCATGGGTCTCCTCTCCACGCTCGCGGCGCACGATCTGGACCTGCTGCCGGCAGATGCAATGGTCGAGAGGCTCGACCGGACGCTGACCACGGTCGAAGCGCTGGAGCGCCACGAGGGGCACTTGCTGAACTGGTACGACACTGAGAACCTCTCACCGCTCCTCCCTCGCTACGTGTCCACGGTGGACAGCGGCAACCTTGCGGGGGCGCTGCTCGCCCTCGCGGAAGGGTGTCGGCAGCTGGCCGCTTCGCGACCGGATCTGGCACCACGCCTGTCCGACGTCGCCCGTCGCGCAACCGCCCTGGCGGACGGGATGAACTTCACCTTCCTCTACGACCGCCAGCGTCAGCTCTTCTCGATCGGCTATCGCCTGGCGGACGCCAGCGGGCCGGGGCGGGCGGACCTCTCCTACTACGACCTCCTGGCATCGGAGTCGCGCCTCGCGAGCTTCTTCGCCATCGCCAAGGGCGACGTCCCGCAGAGCCACTGGTTCCACCTGGGACGGCTCGTCGTCAGCGTGGCAGGCGTCCCGACCCTCGTCTCCTGGGGCGCGACGATGTTCGAGTACCTGATGCCTCTCCTCCTGATGAGAACGTATCCGGGGACGCTCCTCGACCAGAGCTGCCGCATGGTCGTCAGGAAGCAGATCCGGTACGGCCGCGAGCGGCACGTCCCGTGGGGGATCTCCGAGTCCGCCTACGACCTGGTCGACCGGTTTGGCAACTACCAGTACAAGGAGTTCGGCGTCCCGGGCCTCGGGCTGAAGCGAGGGCTGATCGACGAGCTCGTCGTGGCGCCCTATGCAACCGCATTGGCCGCTCTCCTGGAGCCAGTCCGGGCCGCACGAAACCTGCGACACCTGACGCGCGAGGGAGCCGAGGGGCCGCTCGGATACTACGACGCCATCGACTACACGGTGCGCAAGCCGGACGAGACCGGCGACTCTGCAGGCGCGCCACTCGGACCCGGCGTCGTCGTGAAGACCTACCTGGCGCACCACCAGGGGATGACGCTGGTTGCTATCGCCAACGTCCTGCTCGGCGACGTGATGGTCGACCGATTCCATGCGGACCGGCGAGTCCAAGCGACCGAGCTCCTCTTGCAAGAGCGGATCCCGCGCGAGGCGCCTGTCATCGAGCCGCGACCGGCCGAGGAGACCCCGGCCGAGCCGCCCGCGCTGGTGCGCGCACCGCGCCGGCTCCGCTCCCCTCACACGCCGTTCCCACGTGCGCAGATCCTGTCGAACGGCAGCTATGTCGCGATCGTCACGAACGGAGGCGGCGGAACGAGCTTCTGCCGCGGCCGCGCAGTGACGCGGTGGCGGGAGGACCGTACCCGCGATCCAGGAAGCCAGTTCGTCTACCTGCGCGATGTCCACACAGGCGCCGTGTGGTCGGCGGCCTACCAGCCTACGGCCAAGAACCCCGAAACCTACCTGGTGGAGTTTCTCCCCGAGAAGGCAACCATCGAGAGGCTCGACCACGACATCGCAACGCGCCTCGAGGTCGCCGTCTCACCAGGAGACGACGCCGAGGTTCGGCGCGTCTCGCTGACGAATCTGAGCGACCGCACCCGCGAGATCGAGCTGACGAGCTACGTCGAGCTGGGTTTGGGGGCCATTGCCGAAGACGTCGCCAACCCTGCGTTCGGGAAGCTGTTCGTCGAGACGGAGTGGATTGCCGAAAACACGGCTCTCCTGGCGCGGCGCCGGCGCCGCGGCCCCCACGACCCGACGCTGGTCGGATTCCACGTCCTCGCCATCCACGGACCGACGAAAGCACAAGTCGAGTGGGAGACCGATCGGATGCGTTTCCTGGGACGCGGGCGCGGCCCCGACAACCCCGAGGCCATGGACGGGCGCGCGCTTTCTGGGACGACCGGCGCGGTCCTCGACCCGATCCTGAGCCTTCGGACCCGCATGAGGCTGGCACCCGGGGGGTTCGCCCGCGTCACGTTCACGACCGGCGTTGCCGCCGACGAGCCGACCGCACGCACGTGTGCACAGAAGTACCACGACCACGGCGTCGCCGCCCGTGCCTTCGCCCTGGCGTTCACGCAGGCGCAGATGTCACTGCGACATCTCGACATCTCTGTCGAGCAATCCCAACTCACCGAACGGCTCGGTTCCCGTGTCTTCTTCTCCGACGCGTCCCTCCGCGCCGACGGGGAGACTCTGGCGAGCAACACGCTCGGGCAGAGCGGCCTGTGGAGGTTCGGTATCTCGGGCGATTTACCGATCGTCCTCGTCCGCGTCAATGAGCTGGACGACGTGCAGCTCGTTCGACAGGTCCTGGCCGCCCACGAGCACTGGCGCCTGAAGGGACTGAAGGCGGACGCGGTGATCCTGAATGAGCACTCGGCAGGCTACCGCGAGGAGATGAGCCAACACCTCGCACAGCTCGTCGACGGCGGTCCGTGGAGTGCTTGGAAGGACAAGCCCGGAGGCGTTTTTCTTCTCCAGGCCGATTCGATCTCCGAGGCCGAGAAGGTCCTCTTGAGTGCGGTCGCCCAGGCGGTCCTCTCCGGCGACCGCGGCACCCTGGAGCAGCAGCTCGACCGCCCGGAGCCGGAGCCTCCCCTCCCGCTCGACCGCGTGCCGGCCGACGAGGCCCCAGGGCCAGTCGATGCCGGGCCGCTGGAAGCTGGCCCCGAGCCACCACCGCTTGTCCTCGACAACGGTCTCGGCGGTTTCACCGGTGACGGCCGCGAGTACGTCGTCGTCCTCGAGGGTGACCGCGAGACGCCGCTCCCGTGGGTCAACGTTCTCGCCAACCCTCGCTTCGGGACCATCGTGACCACCTCCGGGGCGGCCCACACCTGGGCAGAGAACAGCCGGGACAACCGGCTCACGCCGTTCGCGAACGACCCGGTCACGGACCCGACCGCCGAGGCGATCTTCCTCCGCGACGAGGATGGCGGTGCCCTGTGGGGCGCCACGCCTGCACCCCTCAAACGCACACCGCGCTCTCCGCGCTGGGTGGTGCGCCACGCGGCGGGCGTGACACGCTTCTCCCGCGCCGCGCGCGGCATTGCGCAGGAGCTGGCGGTCTTCGTTGCTCGGGACGAGCCCGTGAAGCTGTCCCTGTTGACGTTGACGAATCGCTCCGACCGGCCGCGGCGCCTCACCGTCTTTTCCTACAACGAGTGGTTGCTCGGCCCACCCGCTGCGAGTGGACCGAGGTTCATCTCGACCGAGCGCGACGATGAGACCGGCGCGGTCCTGGCGCGCGACCTGTTCAGCCAGGAGAGGACGCGCGTCGCGTTTGCCGCCGCGAGCGAGCCGCTTGTCGCCGCGACTGGCGACCGACTCGAGTTCATCGGCCGCAACGGCTCGCTCTCGCATGCGGCCGCGCTCGGCCGGCCGTTGCTGCTGAACCGGTTCGGCGCCGGCCTCGACCCGTGCGCAGCGTTGCAGACGGTGGTGGACCTCCCGCCCGGTGCGACCCGGCGCATCGTGTTCCTGCTCGGGCAGGGTCGAGATGCGGCAGAGGCCCGCGCGCTCCTCGAGCGCTTTGCGGGCCCTGGCGGTGCGGAGGCTGCAGAGGCCGAGCTCGTCCGAGTGGAGGCGTTCTGGGATGACACGCTGGGCGCCGTGCGCGTCAGCACGCCCGACGACTCCTTCGACCTCCTGGTGAACAGGTGGCTCCTCTACCAGGACCTGGCATGCCGCGTCTGGGCGCGGTCCGGCTACTCGCAGGCGAGCGGTGCGTACGGCTTCCGCGACCAGCTCCAGGACGTGCTGGCGCTCATGTTGACGCGGCCGGACCTCACCCGCGAGCACATCCTGCGAGC
>CAZQYU010000166.1:0-7133 GCA_964597585.1 uncultured Thermoanaerobaculia bacterium | reverse complement strand
ACGAGGCGTGAGCACCGGACCGTTCGACCGCTCCCTCCTGCGGATTCGGATCGCCGGTGGGCTCTTCCTCGCCACGTTGCCGGTGGTGCTGTTCGCGGCCTGGCGGCTCCCCCGCCTGACCACCGACCTGTCGCGGGGGACGGTGACGCTGCTGCTCGGCGTGGCCGGGCTGTGGCTCGCCTTCAGCTCGGAGCGGGATGCTCGCGGCCACCTTGACCGGATCAAGCGCGGGTTCGCGGTGCACGGCGACGAGTCCCGCCTGCTCCGGGACTATCTGCGGGTTTACCTGATCGTCTTCGCGAGGCTCGAGCTCATCGGCTTGTGTGGCCTGGCGGCGGCGCTGTGGGGCAGCGGTCCGATGGCGACGGTCTGGTTCGTGCTCGTCACCGCCGTGCTCATGCTGCTCGCATGGCCGACCCAGCGCAAGGCGCGCCTGCTCGTCGATCGCGCCCGCGCGCTCAGGCCCCCGGACTGACCAGCCGAACCTCGGGGCGCCACTCGTCCCGCCACGGCGCTCCCTCCACGGCCTCGAGCAGGCGCGCCCGCCACTGCTGCGTAGCCTCGCGCAGGGCGTCGACGTCGAAACCCTGATATGTGGCAGGGTACGGCCCCAGGTTGCGCTCGACCCTGCCGAGCAGGCGCACCGCCGGGCGCCACCGTCCGCGCTCGGCGTGGACGAAGGCGGCAGCGAGCTGGGCCAGGGCCTGCCACAGCCCGCGCTCCGCCGCCGGCGCGTCGCGCCAGGCACGCTCGAAGGCCTCGTGGCTTTCCCGGTAGCTGCCCTGGTTGAGCAACGCGGCACCCTCCGCCGCCCCTGCGGGCGTCGCGCATCGAGGGTCCTCGATCGTGTTCTTTTTCAACCCCCGTGACGCATCATCGACTGGATATCGAGGTCGCGCTGCTGGTAGCCCGCGGGCGGCTCGTAGGTGCCGGCGGGCGCCGGCAGGTCCTCGACCGAGACGACCTCCTCCGACGATTTCACCTCGGCGTTACCGCCCATCATCATCTTGGAGGTGTTCTCCTGACGTACCTGAAAACCGTCGATCTTGCTCAACTCGTCGGCGATGCCGTCCATGCCGGGCTGCATGCGCAGGATCTGCTCACCCATGCGGGTGAAAGAGGCGATGTCGAAGCCGACGTCTTTGGTCGCCCACACCACCGACGTCATCTCCACCATCGGCGAGCTCAGCTTGACGTCATAGCGGCGGGCCTTCCACTTCCCGATGATCTTGGTCTCGTCGGATGGAGTGACGGTTGCGGTGAAGGTCATCATCTTTTCCATGCCCGCCGCCATCTCCGGCGGCATCATCTTCGAGATGTCGACCGGCAGCTTGAGCTCGCTGAAGGTCTTGGCCTCGTGATCGAGCACGAGCAGGCTCGAGGTGTCGAGCCGGACGATGAAGCTCGTCTCCCCCTGATCCGCCCGCATCCGGTCGGCCGCGACCCACGTCGTCGTGGTCTGGTCGCGCGCCGGCTGGTTCTGTCCCATTACGGTGTAGGCGTCACTGTGCTCCTTCCTGACGATCTTGGTGTCGGCGCCCGCGACCGTCGCCACCGAAACCGCGGCGAGGAGCGCGAGCAGCATCACGGAAGGCCTTCGTGCCATGTCGTTTCCCTTCTTTCTGCCCGTTCCGGCGTCGTGCCGTCGACGGACCAGAGGATCTTACACCTGGCGTTGGTGGAGGCGGCCGACGAAGTTGGCGAAGCCCCGCACCGCGGCGCGCAACCTGGACTCGGCGTCGGGATCGACAAGTCGCCCTTCGGCGTCGAGCGCGCGCTCAATTTCGGGCAGAAAGCAGCGCCGCCCGAAGAGGTGCGCCCGGCGGTAGTGGTACACCATCTCGAGCTGCTCGACCGCGCGCACGCCTCCTCCCCGACCCGAGGAGAGGCCGACGAACGCGACCGGCGTGTCGGTCAGGCTGTCGGGGAAGCGCAGCACGTCGATGAACAGCTTGAGCACGCCGGGAAACGACCCGTTGTACTCCGGGACAACCGTCACCACACCCGAGGCCGTCACGATCGCATCCTGAAACCGCGCAAAGCCGGCCGGCGGAGACGTGTAGCTCGAAGGGGACAGCAGGTCGGGCGGCAGCTCGGCGAGATCGAGCAGCTGCACGTCGACGGCGGCCTCGGTGAGGATCTCCTCGACCAGGCCGGCGACCTTGCGGGTGTTGCTCGCTTGCCGGTTTGAACCCGAGATGACAGCGATCATGGGTGTGCTCCCCGAGGGCCAACGGCGGACCCGACGCGCCCCATTCCCGCGCCTCGCGGAGCGGAAGCGTCAATCGGGAGGGAGGGGCCACGGAGAGACAGCTGCGCGTGAGCCACAACACGGGCGGAGACAAGCTCCGCCCCTACGTCCGTTGACGCCGCCTCACCTTCTTGCCTGCTCACGCCCGAGGGCTGCCGAGCACCCGCCACGCGAGCCAGGCGAGAAGGCCGGCGGCGACCACGAACAGGCCTGCGACCCATGGCACGCGAATGGGTTCGTCCTCCACCGGTGTGGAGACCCGAGCGCGTGGACCGACCTCGGCCAGAGCCGCCTCGCGGGGGTCGACCGTGGTGCCGCCGCGTTCCAGCGAACGGGACCTCCTGTTTCCGTCCGCGACCAGAGCGAGGCCGATTCCAGCTCGCGGGGCGGGGAACAGGATCCATCGCGGCGCCGCTCGGCCGAGCGCGTGGTCCACATCCAGCGCCGCCTCGGTGCCGCGCTCGACCCTGAGCTCGAGCCGCGGCCAGGAACCCGGCCGGACCGGTATCTGGAGCTCTTCGAGACCCGTCCGGCCGTCGGCGAGCGGGATCCGGATCAACTCCCCGGATCCGATCGGCTGCCAACTGGCGCTTCCCGTCGCACCGTTGGACCGCGCCCTGACCTCGGTCCGGCGCCGGAAGACGCCCGGCGAGCGGACCCCAACCACCAAGGCCTCGATGCGAGGCGGCGGGCCGTCGGCAAGGAGCAGCCAGCGCGACCAGGGGCCGTCGTCGGGTGCGGGCTGGAGCCGGTAGGCGATCGGCCGGGGGAGGCCGGCGACGCGTGGGAGGCGGCAGCGGCCGAGGCGCACCCCTGTCGGCTCCAGTCCCGGCACGAGGGTCGTCAATCGGATCTCGAGTCGTCCGACGTCAGTTGGTGGCAGCGCGACCTCGAGCCGGGACGCGCCCTGGATTCTGCCGACGTGGACGGCGTCGGCGAGAGCTCCCGGCGGGTTGCCGCCGATCACCGTCGCGGTGAGCACGCCCTCCCTGCCTGCCATGGCGAGGCCGAGCCGGTCGACCACCTCCCCGGCGGGAACCTCGACTCTGAAGGCGAAGCCGTCTGCCGTGCGCCGCAGGTTGGTCACGGCAACTGTGAGCCAACGGTTCGGGTCGGACTGGGCCGCGTCAAGCACACGGTAGGGGACCTCGTGACCTGAGCCGTCGACCAGGCGCACATCGCCGAGGTCGCTGTCGGCCTCGGCTTCAAGCCAACCCGGCAAGACCGCTGCCGCCCACGGTCCGCCGCCGCCAGGAACCGTCACCGGCGCGTTCCACACCACGGCGGCGAGCAGCAGCGCGGAGATCACGCGTCGGCCTCGAGCCGCTCGCGGTAGCGGGCGTAGAGGTAGGCGCCGGCGAGGAGCGCGAGCCCGGTCACCAGGAAGGCAACGATGCGAAGTACCGTCGGTGCACTCGCGAGGTCGAAGAGGAAGACCTTCGCGACGGTCAGCCCGAGCACGGCGAGCCCGAGGTGACGCCGGTGGGCGGACCGGCCGATCAGCCCGGCGAGCACCAGGCCGAGCCCGGCCGCGCCCCAGAGCACCGACAGGGAGACGAGCGCGATCCGCTGTGCCTCCAGGTCGCTTGCGGCTGGCGCCAGAGCCACCGCGGCGGTGAGCAGCCGCGACGCCGCCGCCACGGCGGTGATCCAGCCCGCCGTCTCCAGCCCGGCCGGTCCGTTCGCAAGCGGCCAGGTGCGGGCACTACGCGCTGCCACCAGCAGCATCGCAGCTGCGGCGGCGCCCAGCACCGCCGGCAGCACTCCCCCGAGCACGATGTCGTCGCCCGGCCACCCCGCCCGCAGCCGCCATACCACCGCCACCGCCGCCGTCGCTCCGGCTCCGCCGATGGCGATCCAACGTTCGACACCGCGTTCGGGGTGGCCGCCGCGCACCGCGACCGCCAGCAGGGCGGCAGCGGTCCAGGCAAGAGGCGCAGCGGCGGTCGCAGCGTGCCAGCCCTCGAGGGTCGCAGCGCCTGCGCTCCAGACGAGACCCACGGCGACCATTGCGGCACCGGTCAGCGTCGTCGCGGGCAGTGGTCGCCACGGCCAGGCGGCCATGAGTGCGGCGCCAGCGGCGGCAAGAACGAGGGAGACCACCGCGCCGGCGGCTCCCGCCTCGGCGGGCGGCTTCACCACCGTGCCCGCCCACACCCCGAGCGGGGGCACGAGCCACGCGAGCAGGGCAAGCGCCGCGGCGGGAGCGGCCACCGCGGCGACCGGCCACGAGCCGGCGGCGTCGCGGGCAGCCCTGCGCTCGACAAAGACCAGCAAGGCGGCGAGCGCGAGGGTGGCGACGAGTCGCAGCCCCGCCGCGGCGCTCACGAAGCCGGCGGCGGGACCGGACGTGGCCTCGACCGCGGCCACGGCCGCCAAGGCGGCGATGACGGCCGCGGCGTGCCCGACCTCCGGCACCCGGGCGGCCATCACGAGCACCAGCGCCTCGACCGCCCACGCCGCGGCGACGCCCGCACCGTCCCACAGCACCGGCGGCAGCGCGGTCATCAACACCAGCGCGAGGCCGAGGAACAGGCGGCGGCCCGCGGCGGTCGCTCCCAAACGCACCAGAAGGGAATGCGCCGCGATCAGCTCGAGGAGCAGGACGACCAACGTCCAGACCCCGCGCGTGACCTCGCCGAGCGGCTGCAGCCGGATCAGGCCCGCCGCCCATCCGCCGAGCGACGCGGCCGCGAGCACCACGAGGTCGATCCGGCCCGGCGGCTGCCGCCGGCGCCAGGCGTGGGCGAGCGTGATGGCGAAGAACAGCGCCATTGCGGCGAGCAGGAAGGCGACGTCGACCAGCCGGCCGTCGGGGGTCGGCCACTGCCACTCGAAGGCGAGGTAGGTGTCGAGCGCGACGCCGGCGAGGGCGAGCACGCCAAGCTCCGGCCACCTGCGCGCGGCCGCGACCGGTAGCACCGCCGCAACAACGACGAGCAGAAACACGTAGAGCGGAGTCGGTGAGCTTTCGGGCAACGCGACCACGAGCGGTACCATCACGCCGGCGACGGTAGCGAGGGAGGCCAGCACACGGCCCCGGGTCGCGGTGGCCACCGCCACGCCAAGGCCCGCCGCAGCTGCAAGCAGCAGGAACGCCGGGCCTGCAGCGACCAGGTGATAGAGGCCGTGCGCGGCCCAGGCGCTGAGGTACAAGGCGCCGATGCCGCCCGCGGTGAGCACCTGCGAGAGCACGTGGTAGCGTTCCGCCCGCCGCGCCCACTCTCCAGCCGCGAGCAGGGCGAGACCGATGACGACGCCGAGGGCGACCCGGACCGGCGGGGTCGGGCGGAACCAGCCCTGGTCCCAGCCGAACTTGAGGAACAGGCCGATCGCGATCACCAGCACGACTGCCCCGGCGATCGCGAGCCCGCGACCGCCGAGCAGCATCTCGAACGAGCCGCCGCCGGTCGGACGCGGAGGCTGCCAGGCCTCTTCCGGGAGCTTCCGAGCCGGGGACCGGGGCTCGGGAGGGACGGGCGGACCTGGTGAGGGAGCGTCATGCATGGGCGCCGGCTCGCGGTCCATCACCACCGGAGGGAGCTTCACCGCGTCAGCCTGCGCCCGGGGTGGACGAGGCGAGGCGGTCGCGGGGCCTGTGGGAATGGGCCGCACCGCCGGTGTGCGGTCGTCCTGCTCGACGCGCTCCAGGCCAGCCTCGAGTGCAGTGAGGCGCGCGAGAACGTCCCGCGGGAATCGGTCACGCACCAGCACGATCACGAGCACCGCCATGCTGAGCAGGGCGAGCAGGATGAGCCCGGCGGCGAGTACGAGACCGGCCACCTCGTTGCGGTGGCCCAGAGCTGCCACCACGATCCCGAGCAGGGCGCCGAGCAGGCAGGCGACGACGACGCCTGCGACCACGAGAGGGCCGCGTCCCCAGCCGGGTCCGGTGCTCGAGGTGGGCATGCCACACCAGTATAGGCGGTGCGCCAGCCTGGTCCTCGCCCTGTAGAATCGCGGGCGGAGGCTGCCGTGCGACGTGATCTGGTCCTCCTTGCCGTCCTGCTGGCTGCGGGCGCCGGATCGGGCACCGCGGCCGGGATCCACCACGAC
Organism: uncultured Thermoanaerobaculia bacterium; assembly: GCA_964597585.1. Lineage (GTDB taxonomy): Bacteria > Acidobacteriota > Thermoanaerobaculia > Thermoanaerobaculales > Sulfomarinibacteraceae > CAVSIS01. Next base: position 826 of record CAZQYU010000166.1, on the reverse strand, counting down.
CTCCGCGTGAGCCTCGATCCGGCCTCCCACCGGCTCGAGGTCCGGGACCGTCTGCAGTTTGCCGGGATGCCCATACCCGAAGGCGGCTACCGCTTCGTGCTCCACGCCGGCCTCGCGCCTCGGGTCGAGAGCGCCGGCTGGCGGCTCGAGCGTGCCGCCGGCGCCGCCGACGGGTCGTTCCTCGGGCTCAACGCCACGACCGAGACGGTCGCCACCGACGTGCCCCTCGAGGGCTGGCGCCTGTTCCCGACGGCGGACGCGGGCAGCCAGGTGGTGCTGGACTATGGCGGCGTGATCGATCATCCCCTCGCAACCAGTGGCGAGGAGTACCAGCGCTCGTTCTCCGAGACCCCGGGACTGATCGGCCCCGAGGGCGCCTTCCTCTCCGGAACCACTCACTGGGTGCCGAGCTTCGGCGACGGTCTGGTGACCTTCTCGCTCGAGGTCGAGCGGCTGCCCAAAGGCTGGGACGCCGTGAGTCAGGGCCGTAGGACGCGCCACGACCTTGCCGCCGACGGCCGTCGAACCACGGCCTGGAGCTGCCCCGACCCGACCGAAGAGGTCTACCTGGTCGCTGGACCGTGGTACGAACGCGATTCCCGTGCGGGCGATGTCGAGCTGCTCTCGATGCTGCGCGAGGACGACCCCGCGCTGGCCGAGCGCTACCTCGCCGCCACGGCGCGCTACCTGCGCATGTACGCGGGCATTCTGCCACCTTTCCCCTACCCCTCCTTCGCCCTGGTCGAGAACTTCTGGGAGACCGGCTACGGGATGCCGGGCTTCACCCTGCTCGGGCCCAAGATCATCCGCATGCCGTGGATCCTGA
>CAZQYU010000165.1:0-7151 GCA_964597585.1 uncultured Thermoanaerobaculia bacterium | reverse complement strand
CCTTCTCGACCCGCTCCGGCTTGCCCTTCTCGAAGCCCGAGTTGACCATGTAGATGCCGCCGTCGAGACCTGTCAATAAGCCTTTGATTCCGTGTGAGATCGATCCGACGAGGAGGCCGATGGAGGTGAGCTGTGTCTGCAGCTGGCGGATCTGTGTGATGTCGACGCTCATCTCGATCACCGCCTCGACCTCACCGTCGGCGTTGCGGACAGGCGCGGTCGTGCACAGCACGTTGAGCTTGTCGCCTGCCCGGGAAATCACGACCTCCTCATGGTCGCGAAGCTGGCCGTCGGCGTGGGTCTGCGCCATCCGGCACACCAAGCAGGGCTCGTCGCGGTGCTTGTACACCCGGTAGCAGTAATCGCCCACGGCGGGTCCGAAGGTGTCCCGGAACCTGCGGTTGGCGTGCTGGATCACGCGGTCGGGGCCCTGCACGGTGATGAAGCAGGGGACCTCCTCGAAGAGCTGGGCGAGGCGACCCTCACTGCGCTCGAGCAGGCTTTCGAGCCGTTTGACCTCGCCGATGTCGGTGTGCATCTCCATCACGGCGATGACGTGCCCGAGGCTGTCCTGGATCGGCGTCGTGTGAACCATCACCGGTACCTCGACCCCGGCGCGGGTGGTCAGCAGCTGCTCGCTGCCGTGGCTGCGACCGTCGCGGAAGGTGGCCTCGACCGGGCAGCTCGGGCAGACTTCCTCGCGGCCCTTGTAAACCCGAAAGCAGGCCTCCCCGATCCGATCCCCGAAGTCCTCGCGAAAGCGCCGGTTGCCGTCGATGATCCGAAATTCCGGATCATGGATCGAGAGGTAGCAGGGCATCTCCTCCCAGTACTGTCGGTAGCGAGCGTCTGCGGTGGAGATCGTGGTGTCGAGGTCAGCTTCCATCGCCGCCTCCATCGCCGGAGCGTCGGAGCCCGGGCGCCGGAGTATCTCCGGCGCCCGGGGTCCGGTCGTCGTCAGTTCGTCGGATGGACGTGCTTGGCTTCGAGGTCGAGGATCCGATGGAGGTTCTCGACCAGTTGGTCCTCGTCGACCGGCTTGGACATGTAGCCCTCGGGAGGGGCGACAGGCCGGTCATAGATCACCGTGCGGAACTCGGGGTGGCCGGTGATGACACACACCGGAATCTCCTCGGTGCCGGGTGCCCTTCTGAGCTCGGTGAAGGCTTCGACGCCGTCCTTGCCCGGCATCGACAGGTCGAGGGTGATGAGGTCCGGCTTCTCGGCCGTGGCGACCGCAATCGCCTCGTCACCATCCGCGGCCTCGAGTACACGAGCTCCCGCGTCCTCGAGGACCGCCTTGAGGAATACGCGGACATCGTCCTCGTCATCGACGACCAGAATCGTCCGTCCAGCAAGGGGCAGAGCCACCGCCGGCCTGGCAATCTCGACCTCGCCGGGAACTGTCGCGGGCTCTGCGCCAGACTCTCGTGTCGGGAGGACAAGCGCGTTCGCCACCAGGTCGACCAGCTGCATGACCTTGCAGTCGAGCTTGTAGTGTTTGATCAGGTCGTTGAGGCCGTCGACGCAGTTGTGGCACGACGTGACCACGATCTTGGCGCCGGTGGCGGCGATTTGATCCGCCTTGACCTTGGCCGACTTGAGGCGGCGCGGGGTGTACTCCGACATCGACATCGCGCCGCCGCCGCCGGTGCAGCAGTAGTTCTCGGCGCGGTTCGGGTACATTTCCTGGAAGTCCATCGTCACCAGGCGGAGAAGCTCGCGTGGTTCTTCGAAGAAGCCGCAGCTGCGCGCGTTGTTGCACGAGTCGTGGAAGGTGACCCGTTCGGCGTTTCGGGTCGGGTCGACCGTGATGCGCCCGTCCTTGATGTAGCCCAGCATGGTCATCACCGAGCTCTCCATCGGGAAGGGCTGGGCCTCGCCAGCCCAGTTGACCGCCTCGCAGCGGGTCGAGCGGTAGCCGTGACCGCACTCGGAGATCACGATCTTCTCGACCCCGAGCTGGCGCGCCTTGTCATACTCGCGCTGCCCACAGGTGCCGCCGAGGCCGTCGTCACCGGAGAAGAGCCCGAAGTTCGTGTTGTCCCACCCCTCGGACGGCATCGTCCAGTTTTCGCCGGCCGCCCAGAAGATGAGTGCCGCCTCCTTGATGGTGCGTGGGTCGTACTTCACCTCCCGCGGGTTGATCGCATACATGATCCGGGCGCCCTCGCGGTCGACGGGGATCGTCGCTTCGGCGTGACCGAGGTCCTCCTCGAGCTCCTCCGACATCCACTCGAGGGTGTCGAGGTAGTCCTCCCTCAGCACGCCCATCTGGTTGCCGAGCTCCCACTGGTCCTTGGACACGACGCGCACGCCCTCCGGCATCACGCCGACATGGGTCAGGAGACCGCGCATGATGCGGTTGAGGGTGGCGGTGTCGACGCCCATGGGGCAGTTGAAGGTGCAGCGGCGGCAGTTGGTGCAGGTGCCGAACGCGATGTCCTGCAGTTTCGTGAGGTCGTCGTCGGTGAGCGGGACCTTGTCCGCTCCGACCCACCACGGAAAGGCGCGACCGGTCCAGTCGTGGTTGCGTTTGAAGAGCTTGCGGAGCTGGTCCGCCTTGTAGCTTGGCGTCATCTTGGGGTCGTCGGGGTGGGTGAGGACGTAGTGGCAGGACGTGTGGCACATCCCGCAATGGACGCAGCCGACGATCGAGCCCACCACCTGACGGTTGAGCTTCTTCTGGAGCTGCTGCTCCATCATGCGGATCTTGTGGGTTTTCGCTGGTGTCGCCACGATGCCCTCCTAACTCCGGACCCGGACCAGCGGCAGGCTGCCGCGATGGCCGAGGGCGCGGCCGATCCACAGACGCGTGAACGGGTAGTAGAGGTAGTGGGAGATCTTCGAGAACGGCACGTAGACGAGGAAGAAGGCGGTCAGGAGGAGGTAGGCCGCCAGCCAGCCTTCTCCGGCCAACGCCTGGTAGCCCGCAATCGAGGCCTGGGTCAGCGTCCCGAGCAGGAACCACACCGTCAGGAGGGCGAGCGAGAAGTAGTCGTCGGGTGTGCTGATCAGCCTCATGTGCGGCTTGGTGAGCCGACGTGCCATGCGAATCATGCCGACGACGAATGCGGCCGCGAGCAGGGTGCCGAAGATCCATGCCACGGATTGCGTTCTCACGAGTCCGGGAGCGAGGCTGGACAGGAACGCGAGCGAGATTCCCGCCGTCACCCCGAGGTGGAAGAGCACGAAGCTGACGTAAAACAGGGGATCGGTCCGGGTGCTCTCCATGGACCACGGCATCACGACATTCCCGAGCGAGTAAACCGCCCCTTTGTGGGCGTTGGTCCGCTCCGGTGCAGCCGGCGCTGAGCGGTCCTTCCCGCCCTTGAACGAGAACAGCCACACCAACCGGGTGGTGTACACCGCCACCATCACGGCGAGTGCGATCCAGTGGATGACTTCTGCAGTCGCCAGCAGCGAGCTCGGTTCGTGCTGCATCTCATGCTCCTTCCGCGATCACGGCCTCGAACGGCCGGTACTCTCGGGTGTCGACGGCGACAATGCGGACCTCCTTGAGGCCGCTGCCGTTGCTCAGGTGCTCGGACACGGTGTCCACCATGACCCGTGCGCACAGGTCGAGAGGCACCTGGTAGAGGCCCGTGCCGATCGGCGGAAGCGCGAGGGTCTCGACGCCCGTCTCCTCCGCCCTGGCGAGGGCGGCGAGGGTCGCGCGACGGAGCTTGCCCGCCTCATCCTCCTCCCGGAACTTCGGCCCATTGGCGTGGATGATGTACTTCGCCTTCAGCAGTCCGGCGTCGGTCACGACGGCCTCGCCGGTCGGGCACCGTCCGATGGCGTCGAGGTCCTTCTGGATCTTGATGCCGCCGCGCTGCTGGATCGCGCTTCCATAGCCCGAGCCGAGCTTGACGTCCTCGGTGATGTCGAAGACGAAGGCATCGATCTCCATGTCCGTGATGTCGCCGCGGACGAGCCGCAGCACTGCGTTTCCGATCGTGCGCTCGACCATGCCTGTCCCTCCCCAAAACCGAAACGCCGTCCGCGCGGGGCGGACGGCGTTACGGGCTTTCCTTCTTTCGGGACCCGGGTGGCGTCCAGCCACAACCCGGGCCGGGCCCGCCCTCGACGGTGACGAGCTGCTGATCACCGATCAGCTCGGGCAGGTGCACCCAGCTCGGGTCGAGGAGATCGCTGAGAGTGAACGAGTGCAGGACCTCGGCGATCCGCGCGTTGATGAGTGAGTAGACGACGCGGCACTCGCAGAACTCGGACCGTGGGCAACCCTCGGGGTCGTCGACACAGTCGACGACGCAGACAGGGCCGATCGCGGCCTCGATGACCTGGCCGACGGTAACGGTATCCGGAGCCTGTGCGAGCCGATAACCGCCCGACCTACCCGCCACACCGCGGATCAGCCGGGCGTTGCGAAGGGCAAGGGCGAGCTGCTCGAGGTAGCCGCGCGAGAGGTTGGTGCGCGCCGCGACCGCGGCCAAGCTCACCGGCTCCTCGTCGCCGCCGTTCCGTGCGATGTCGAGCATGAGGCGCAGGGCGTATCGAGCTCGAGTCGAGAGTCTCATCGTGCATCGAAGCTAATCCCATATCTCATACTTGTCAACTATGTTTTTATATTTAAGAGTGAATCTCAATATTGTGGTAGAAACAGTCTGGCGGAGGCGACCAAGTCGTGGCGCCGACGCCTGTTGTCGAGCACCCCGAACTGCAGCGTGGTAGGCCAGATCCGGGCAGTGGCCACCAACGACGGAACAAGTCGCAATAAGAAAGTCCTGAAACAAGTTGTATTCGCGATCAGAGCGCGGTATCTTCGAGAGGTATCGTGGGTCTCGGGCCGGTCCCTTCTGAATGAACGTACGAGGCCGCAGGGACACGGGAGTTGCAGTTGGGATTGGGACGAGAAGAGACCATGAGACGAGTGATCGGTGCGACCTCCGACGGCGCCCGTGAGCTGCGCGCGAGGACCGTCGCCGCCTTCGAGAAGGCGAGTCGTCCTCTGGCGTTCGCGAGGTGCTCGCGGCGCCTCGTTACCGAGAAGAAACGGTTACCCCTCTGGAACACGGCCACTTCGACCCAAGTCACTGGAGAAAGGAGGCATGAGGCCGGTTGTTTCGATGTGGTAACGCGGCGGCGGAGAGGTCCTTCCCGCGCTGCCCTGTCGTTGACCTGGAGCGATCAGCGCAAGTCAATCATAGACATACGCTTAGGTGCTGTTGTGAAAATTGGCACAAACGTTGCTCGATTCTTGCATGATGATTGACGTGCGCGTTCTTTGACGATTGTGAGCCACACGAAAGGAGGAGTCGTTCATGCCGAGTTTTGTCAACCCAGAAAAGTGTGACGGATGCAAGGCGCTCGACAAGACCGCCTGCCAGCACATCTGTCCGAATGACCTCATGGTGCTCAACAAGGAGCTCATGAAGGCCTACAACCAAGAGCCGGAGATGTGCTGGGAGTGCTACAACTGCGTGAAGATCTGCCCCACGCAGGCGGTCGACGTGCGCGGTTACGCGGACTTCGTGCCCATGGGAGCATCGGTGGTTCCACTGCGTTCCACTGATTCGATCATGTGGACCGTGAAGTTCCGTAACGGCACCGTCAAGCGGTTCAAGTTCCCCATCCGAACCACTGATGAGGGCACCGCGGTCCCGAACGGCGGCTTCGCCGGCGATCCCGACCTCGAGGGGCCGACCCTGTTCACCGAGCCGGCTTCTCTCGGGCTGCCCGCCGTGTGGACCAAGTGAAGGAGGGGAACATGACAAACTTCGAAACGGTCCAGGTGGAAACTGACCTGCTCATCCTCGGTGGCGGAATGGCGGCCTGCGGCGCCGCCGTTGAGGCCGCCCACTGGGCGAAGAAGCACGGTCTCAAGGTAACCCTGGTGGACAAGGCTGCTGTGGACCGCTCCGGCGCCGTGGCGATGGGCCTGTCCGCCATCAACCAGTACGTCGGCCTGAGGGACGGCAAGAACACCGTCAAGAACTACGTCGACTACGTCAGGAACGACCTCATGGGCGTGGCCCGCGACGACCTCGTCGCGAACATCGCCCGCCACGTAGACTCCTCCGTGCACCTGTTCGAGAAGTGGGGCCTGCCGATCTGGAAGGACGAAGAGGGCGCCTACGTCCACGAAGGACGTTGGCAGCTGATGATCAACGGCGAGTCCTACAAGGTCATCGTGGCGGAAGCGGCCAAGAACCACCTCGGCGCCGAGAACATGATCGAGCGTGTGTTCATCATCGGCCCGATCATGGACGGCGACGAGTGCAAGGGCGCCTACGGCTTCTCTGTCCGCGAGAACAAGTTCTACATCTTCAAAGCAAAGGCCACCTTGGTCGCGCTCGGCGGCGCGGTCCACGTCTTCAAGCCCCGTTCCTCCGGTGAGGGCGCAGGCCGCGCCTGGTACCCGCCGTGGAACTCCGGTTCGTCGGCCTACTTCACCATCAAGGCCGGCGCCGAGATGACCTGCCAGGAAGTTCGGTTCATCCCGGTCCGCTTCAAGGACGCGTACGGTCCGGTCGGAGCCTGGTTCCTGCTCTTCAAGTCGCGTGCGACCAATGCCTTCGGTGGCGAGTACATGGTCGAGCGTCGGCCCGAGCTCGACAACTGGAAGCCTTACGGCCACGTCAAGCCGATCCCGGCGAACCTCCGCAACTACCTCGGCATGCTCGACGTGATGGAGGGCAAGGGCCCGATCTACATGCGGACCGAGGAAGCAATCAAGAAGATCGCCGACCAGGCGCCCGACGAGAAGGCCTTCAAGAAGAAGATGAAGGAGCTCGAGAGCGAAGCCTGGGAGGACTTCCTCGACATGACGATCTCGCAGGCGATCCTGTGGGCCGCGACGAACACGCAGCCCGAGGAGAAGTCGTCCGAGATCGCCGCTGCCGAACCGTACTTCATCGGCTCGCACTCCGGTGCCTCCGGCGCCTGGGTGAGCGGTCCGAAGGACCTCGCCCCCGACGAGTACTTTTGGGGCTACGAGTGCATGTCGACGACCAAGGGCGTGTTCTGCGCCGGTGACGCCACGGGCGCTTCGTCGCACAAGTTCTCGTCCGGTTCCCACGCCGAGGGCCGGATCGCCGGCAAGGCCGCGATCCGTTACATCGTCAACGAGAAACCGGCGATGCCGACGGTCGACGCGTCCGTCATCGACGAGCTCAAGGCGGCGACCT
>CAZQYU010000164.1:0-7162 GCA_964597585.1 uncultured Thermoanaerobaculia bacterium | reverse complement strand
CGACTTCCCGCCCCTGCGATCGATCGACTCGCGCCCGAACAACCTGCCGCGGCAGCTCACCACCTTTGTCGGCCGTGAACGAGAGATCAGGCAGGCCAAGGGCATGCTGGCGTCCGCTCCCCTCGTCACCTTCACCGGGCCGGGCGGAGTGGGCAAGACCAGGCTCGCGCTCGAGATCGCCGACGAGCTGCTGGACGACTTTCCCGAGGGCATGTGGTTCGTGGACCTGGGCCCGCTGACTGATCCCACCTTCGTGGCGCCCGCGATCGCCAACGCCCTGGGGGTGATGCACGCGCCGGGGCAACCGATCCTGGATACCCTCGTGGACCACCTGCACACCCAGCGGGTCCTCCTGGTCATCGACAACTGCGAGCACGTGCTCGAGGAGGCCGCGCGCACCATCGACGCTCTGCGGCGCGGCTGCGGCTCGGTCCGCGTGCTGGCCACCAGCCGCGAGGGGCTCGCCATCGACGGTGAGATGGTGTTCGCGGTCCCCTCGCTCTTTGTTCCGGACCCCGCAACGGCCAGCGAGGACGAACTCATCCATTCGGACGCCATCCGCCTCTTCGTGGAGCGCGCCACGTCGGCGACTCCGGGCTTTCACATCACCCCCCGCAACGCCGGGGCGGTGGCCCAGATCTGCCGGCGGCTCGACGGCGTCCCGCTGGCCATCGAGCTGGCTGCCGCGCGCGTCCGGGCCCTGCCCGTGGAGCAGATCGCGGCCCGCCTGGACGATCGTTTCCGCCTCCTGACCGGATCGAACCGGGTCACCGTGCCTCGTCATCAGACGCTGCGTCAGACCATTGACTGGAGCTACGACCTCCTCGCCGAAGACGAGCGGGCAGCGTTCCGGCGGCTGGCAGTCTTCGTCGGCGGTTGCTCGCTCGAAGCGGCCGAAGCGGTGTGCGTCGGCGAGCTCGTGGACCAGTACGCCGTCCTCGACCTGCTCTCGCGCCTCGTGGACAAGTCGCTCCTCATCGCCGATACGGAGGGCACGGAGGCCCGCTATCGGCAGCTTGAGACCGTGCGCCAGTACGCGCGCGACCGGCTGCTGGAGACCGGTGAGGCAAAGGACGCGCTGCGCCGCCACCGCGACTGGTATCTGGCCATGGTCGCCCGCGCCGAGCCGGAGTTCTTCCAGGGCGCAGAGTCGGCCGAGTGGCTCGCGCGTCTCGACCACGAGCATGACAACCTGCGTGCCGCGCTGCAGTGGAGCCTGGACGAGCCGGGCGAGGAGCGCGAGGGCCTCCATCTGGCCGCCGGCCTTTGGCGGTTCTGGGAGATCCACGGCCACCTGGCCGAGGGTCGCAGCTGGCTGGAGCGCTTCCTGGAGGTCACGTCGGGCGAGGTCTCGGCGCTCCGTGCCGATGCGTATACCGGGGCCGGCATCCTGGCCTTCATGCTCGGCGACCAGGCCGGCGCCTCCGCGCTTCATCAGCGCAGCCTTGAGCTGCACCGGCAGGTGGGTGACGCCGACGGGATCGCATTTGCCGCCAACAACCTCGCCAACGCCGCGGTGCTCTCCGGCGACTACGCGGCGGCCAAGGAACTGTACGAGCAGGTCCTTCCCTGGGCCCGCGAGCGGGGCGACCTGCGCGTGACCGGCTTCTCACTGGTCAACATGGCCGAGGCCGTCGCGCTGGCCGGCGACCCGGACCAGGCCCGCGCCCAGTATGCCGAGGGTATCGCCAACTTCCGGCAAGCCGGCGATCGGTGGGGCGAGTCGTTCGCACTCGACAACATGGGCATGATGCTCGTGCGCCTTGAGCAGCCGGACGAGGCGGCCGCGCTCCACGCGCAGGCGCTCGCCATCTCGCGCGAGCTGGGCGACGAGCGCGGGATCGCACGGGCCCTGGCGCACATGGGCGACGTGGCCGCACATGGTGGCGACGAGGCCCGCGCCCGCGAGCTCTACACCGAGAGCCTGCAGATCCGCCGATCACTGGGGGACCTGCCGGGCATCGCCTCGACCATGGAGAAGCTCGCCTCGGTGGTCACCAACGACGACCCCCGGCACGCGGCCGTGCTGCTGGGCGCGGCAGAACGAGTGCGTGACCTGATCCGCGCACCGGTGCCGCGCTCGGTTCGGGAGGAGTACGAGGCGTTCCGACGGGCGGTCCAGGAGCGACTGGGACCAGACGCCTTCGACGAAGCCAGGACGGAGGGCCGCCGCCTCTCAACGGAGGCAGCCCTGGCTACGATCCTTCCCTGACCTCGGTGATCTCGTCCGCAACGAGGCCATGTGCCTCCTTGTGGACGGCGGTGCAGGCCTCGGCACTGGGTGCCTCCGCCAGGCAGTAGACCTTGCCGGTCGCCTCGTCAAACCAGTAGCGCAAGTAGCTCACGCCATGCTTGCCCTGCACCTCGAGATCGCGGGCGTGCGCCGCGGCGACAGCGTCGGCGGTAAGGCCCGGCACATGCTTGTGTGTGTCCAGATAGAGCGGCATACGAGAGTCTCCAGGTGCCAGATATGGACCGATGGGCGGCCGCGGGTGCACCCACGGTGCCCGATTCTTGTGCCGGCAAGCCACCGATGTCAATGGTCGGTCGGCAACTGGGCGCCGGGTTGCCCAGGCAGTGCCCCGCCGGCCATGCGATCATCGGCCCCGGGAGGTGGCCCTCCATGGATGAACCGGTTGCCCTTCGTGACGAGCTGCTGCGGCTGGAGACCGCCCTCGTGGCCCGGGATCCATCCGGCGTCGACGGCGCTCTCGCCGGCCTGATCGCGGATGACTTCCTGGAGTTCGGGGTCAGCGGGCGGACCTGGGATGCGGAAACGACCCGCAGAGCCCTGGCAGCCACGGCCGGGCCACGCACCGTCATCGTCGAGGCATTCGAGGCCGTTCTGCTCGCCCCCGATGTGGCTCTGACCACGTTCCGGACCGGGGGTGATCGACCCGCGAACCGCAGCTCGATCTGGGTGCGCCGCGACGACCGCTGGGTTGTCCGCTTTCACCAGGGAACGCCGAGATCGGACTGATCTCTTCACATCCCTTTCACGAATCCCTGGCACGATCCGTGTCGAGCGGAGGGGACGGTGGGCTGCCCAGGGGCCGGCGCGGAACGCAGCAACAACCCCACCACCGCCCCCTCCGCGGCGAATTACAGCCCACCGCGCAACTGCGCATATGCCCGTTTCGCACCCTGTGCACAGGTTCCCCCAGTTTTGCGGGGTTCGAGGCGCCATCGGGCGGTCATCCGCCGATGAAGGCCAGGCACTCGAGCTCGACCTGCGCCCCCAGGGCCAGCCCCGACGTTCCGAACGCCGAGCGCGCAGGCAGTCGGTCAGGCTTGAAGTACGTGACGTAGACCTTGTTGAAGGCCGCCCAGCTCGCCATGTCGGCGAGCATGACCGTGCACTTGAAGACGTCGTCGAAGCTGAGGTTGTGCTCACGAAGCACGGCGCCGATGTTGTCCATGGCCTGGCGCGTCTCCGCCTCGATGCCGCCCGGGACCAGCTCCATGGTGCCCGGGATGGTGCCCACGGCCCCGGAGAGATAGAGCACGTCGCCCACGCGCACGGCCTGGCTGAACGGCAGGTTCGCGGTCTTGGCCGCGGGCGAGTTGATGAACTGGATCATGGTCTCCTCTCGTTTGGGCGCGACCCGGACCGCTCGCTACGCCAGGGCCGCGAGGTACTCCTCGAGGACCTCGACGATCAACGCGTGATCCTCCTCCTGGGCCAGGCCGGAGACGATCGCGACACCCACCGGTCCGGTGTCGCGCACGATGAGCGGGAATCCGCCGCCGTGCGGCGCGTACTCCGGGAACGGCAAAGAGGTTGCCGCCGCGAAGGTCGTCCCCTGTGCCTCGTACTGGAGCCGCTCCAGCAGCGTGGAGTGGCCGAACCGCTCGACGATCCTGGCCTTTCCCGCCACGAACATGTCGTTGTGGGCATCGGTCCCGTTGCGCGCGGCGCGAAAGACGACCCGCGATGCCCGGCGAACCTCGATGGTCACCGGCAGGTCGCGCTGGGTCGCCTTCTCGAGCAACAGCAGACCGATGGCGATGCCGTCGTTCTCGTCGAGTGACGGAAGGACGAGCCGCTCCTCCTGCTCCCGCAGCTCGTCGAGCGTGGGCTGTGGAGGGTTCGTGGTCATTTCCTGCTCCTCAGCAATAGGCTGCATTCACGAGAGAGATGCAGACCACCTCGTCCGACAGGGCGATGATCTCGTTGCTCGTGGCCGGCATGATCTGGCGGCACGTGGCAGTTGTCCAACGCGACAGATCCCGGTCCCCCAGCTCATGCCCACTGACGGAGATGACCATACGTCATGACGCGAGTTGGCTGGCCACCGATCCTGAGCGTGGGCCGGTTTGCCCATGTTCACCATGCCGCCCGTCCAATGGGCCAGTCTCGAGCGGCTTCGTTGGGGAAGTCGATGAGCGAGTATCGGAACGAGGGGCCGGGGCTTCGAGCAGACGGGAGCGAGACGAGCCCCGTCAGTCGGCCTCAAGACCAGCCATCCGCAGCCGCAAGCCCCGACGAGGCGACCCAGCGGGACGAAGTCCGGCGGTTCCTCAACCTCCTGATCATCGCGACCTTGACCGGTGGTCTGTTCGACGGCATCGCGGCCATTGTCATCGACAATCCCCGGTGGTTCTTGACGGTGATCGTGGCCGCTGTGCTCGCCACTTGGCTTGCGGTCGTCCCCCGCCGTGCCATCGACCGCAAGAACATCGGGGCGGTCGTGACCCGGATCGCCATCGTGCTCACGGGCGCCATCGTCGTGGTGGCCTTTGTCCAGCCGTTCCTCGCGCTGGTCCTGGCACCAGCCACGCTCTTGCCGATCGCGCTGGGTCTGCCCTATCTCGCCGGGCGGTCCCTCCGCCACCTCATGGGCTCGGCCTGGGCAGCGGCCGTTGTGATGATCATCGCAAGTCTCCTGCCCGACGCCGCGGTTCACTCGAGCGCGGTCGTGACGATCGTGCAGATGTGGGCTCTCACCGTGGTGATCGGGCTGGTCTTCTTCCTCCTCTACCGGTCGGCCGAGGGCCTCAAGGCCTCGGGTCGCGAGTTCCGCCGGCTCTTCGCGCTGTCGTCGGACCTCGCCGAGACGAGCGAGGCGGGGGTGCTCGGCGAGCTTGTCGCGCGGCACCTCGCCGAGGCGACCGGGTTCGACGACTGCGTGATCTATGCGCTCGCGGCGGATAGCGGCCGGCTCGTCCCGTTCGGATCGCATCCCGTGGAGCGTTCGTTGGAGACGGCTCCGGAGCTGCTCGCCAAGCGACCCGCCTTCGAGCAGGTCGCCCAGCATCGGACGTCTATCGTCATCGACGTGTCCGACAAGCAGGCGGACCGGATCGAACGTGACCGTCTGCAGGGTCTCGGTCGCGCGGCCATGCTGCTCCTGCCCCTCAGCGCCCATGACAAACCAGTCGGGATCGCCGAGCTGACCAGCGCCGCGCCCCACTCGATCGACGTGCGCCGGCTCGCCCTGGCCCGGACCCTGACCTTCGAGGCGGCCATGGCCATCGAGAACGGGCGGCTGTACCAGGAGCTCCGCGATCGGTCGCTCCACGATCCGCTCACCGGCCTCGCCAACCGGAGCCTCTTCTACGATCGCGCCGAACACGCCCTCGCCCGCCAGGCCGGCAAGGATGGGGCCGGCGTCGGTGTCCTGTTCATGGACATCGATAACTTCAAGACCATCAACGACACGCTCGGTCATGCCCGGGGCGACCGGCTGCTGACCCTCATCGGCGAGCGGCTCCGGACGGTGGCCCGGGCAGCCGACACCGTGGCTCGCCTGGGCGGTGACGAGTTCGCCCTGCTGCTCGAGGAGGTCGCGTCCACCGATGCAGCCCTCGCCGTGGCCGCGCGGGCGCTCGCCGCCATCGCCGAGCCGTTCGACCTGGCCGGTCAGCCCACCAGGGCATCGGTCTCCATCGGCGTCGCCTTCCGATCTGCGCAGGGCGCCAGCGTTGACGATCTGCTCAAGGACGCGGATGCCACGATGTACGAGGCGAAACGAGCCGGCAAGGGTCGCGCCGTACTGTCCGCCGGCAGCCGCACCACCCACGGCAAGGGGCCCGGGCCGCGCGCAGACGGGGACGAGACGCGCCCCGCGGAACGATATGCGGATGAACGAGCCGCCCCCGCAATCCCCGATGAGGCAACGCAGCGAGCAGAGGTGCGGTGGTTCCTCGACCTCCTGATTATCACGGCCCTGGTCACCATGCTGATCGATGGCATCCCGGCCATCGCCATCGACATTCCCCGGTGGTTCGGACCGGTGATCGTGGGGGGGTTGTTCGGCGCATGGCTTGCAGCGGGACCCCGCCGCGCGATCGACCACGAGCAAGTCGATGTCATCGTGAATCGGGTCGCGATCGTGCTCATCGCCTGGATCCTCGCGGTGACGTTGTTCCAGCCGTTCCTCGCGCTCGCCCTGGCGCCGGCCTACCTGGTGCCGGTCGCACTCGGTCTGCCCTATCTCGAAGGTCGAAGGCTTCGCCTGGTCATGGGCTTTGCCTGGGCAGCGGCCGTGGGCTCCATGCTCATACATCTCCTCCCCGACGACTCATCTATCCCAGCCGCGCTCATCACACTCGTGGAGGTGGCGGCACTGAGCGTGGTGATCGGGGTGATCTTCTTCGTCCTCTACCGGTCGGCCGAGGGTCTCAAGGCCTCGGGTCGCGAGTTCCGCCGGCTCTTCGAGCTGTCATCCGACCTGGCCGAGACGACCGATGCGGGGGTGCTCGGCGAGCTTGTCGCGCGGCACCTCGCCGAGGCGACCGGGTTCGACGACTGCGTGATCTATGCGCTCGCGCCGGAGACCGGGCGGTTTGCCCCGTTCGGCTCGCATCCCGTCGAACGCTCGCTGGAGACGGATCCCGAGTCGCTCGCCCAGCGGCCCCTGCTCGCGCGGGTTGCCAACGATCAAGCGCCGATGGTCATCGAGGTGTCCGACGAGCAGGCGGACCCATCCGAGCGTGACCGCCTTCGGGTCCTCGGTCGAAGGGCCATGCTGCTCCTGCCCCTCACCGCCCACGAGCGGTCAGTCGGGATCGCCGAGCTGACCAGCGCCGCGCCCCACTCGCTCGACGTGCGCCGGCTGGCCCTGGCCCGGACCCTGACCTTCGAGGCGGCCACGGCCATCGAGCATGGGCGGCTCTACCAGGAGCTCCGCCATCGGTCGCTCCACGACCCGCTCACCGG
>CAZQYU010000163.1:1082-7184 GCA_964597585.1 uncultured Thermoanaerobaculia bacterium | reverse complement strand
CGGTGCTCGTGAAACGCGAGACGTGAGACGCAAGACGTAGGGGAGGAGCTTGTCTCCTCCCGTCGCCCGCCTCGGGGACAGCAGACCTACAGCACACAGCAGGGACGTGTCTCTTTAGTCCTTCCTGCGCGAAGCGCAGATGCAGGACTTTCTGAGGGGGCGGCGCAGCCGCCCCCTCAGAAAGTCCTGCCCAGGAACAGGTACCAGGCATCCTCGCCGAGGCTGTTGCGGCCCCAGCCGAGGTAGACGGGACCAGCAACCGTGTCGGCTCCGACTGCGAGGCTGATCGCGCGGCGGAGATCGTCGAAGCCGGCCGCGTCGCTGGTTTCCCAGGCATTGCCGGCCTCGAAAGAGACCCCGGCGTAGAGCCCGTTCCCAGCTGCCGGCGGCAGGCTTCCGAAGCGGTAGAGATAGAGCAGAGTAGCGGCTCCGAAGTACTGGCCCGTGATGCGGCCCTGCGGTGTCCCCGAGAGCCGGAACAGCCCGCCCAGCGTGAACCGGTCGTAGATCGGCAGCTCGGTCCCGAGGGCGCTGCCGTAGCCCAGCGAGAGGAACACCGTGTGGCGCCGGATCGACGTCGCCCCGGCGAGGGCGAGCTCGAGCCGGTCGTAGGCCTCGTCGGCGCCGAGGCCCTCGCGGCTGGCGTACAGCTCGGCGCTCGCGATGTAGCCGTGCCGAGGGAAGTTGGGATTGTCGAGCTGGTCGATGATGCCGCGCAGGATCCACCCGCCCGCGTCGTAGCGCAGGCCGGACACGTCCTCGGCAGCGAGGCGCGTCGTGGCGCGGGCGAGGCCGGTGCTCGCGCCGACCCGGACCTCGCCCCAGCGGCCGAGGTCGAGGCCGAGCTCGAGCGCGCCGCGTTCTGCCTGGACGCGGTACGAACCGGTGGGTACGGGCCCTCCTGCAACCTCGAAGATCGTGCGCTGGTGCTCGAGAGTGCCGGCGGCGAACACGTGGCCGCCGAGGCTCAGAGGTTGGTAGTACTCAACGGTGGCGCCCGGACTCGTGCCGAGCTCGACCGCGACCTTGAGCTCGGCGCGGAGGCGGTTGAGCCGGGTCGCGGTATAGCTCGCGAGCACGCCGTAGCGACCCTCCCCCTCGAAGTCCGAAACGAGGTTGATGCCGAACCTCACCACGTTGGGTCCCCACGACTTCTCGTGCGCCTCGATGTGGACCAGGTAGCCGTCGGGCTCGCGGGTGAGGAAGAAGCCTACCGACTCGTAGTCGCCGAGCGCGTAGAGGCGCTCGACGTCACTGCGGATGGCGGCGAGGTCGAAGGTGTCTCCGGGCCGGGTTCTGACTCGGCGCAGCACCAACTCCGGGTCCGCGTCGGAGGAGGTCGTGACCTGGATGCCGGCGACGCGGTCCACGGTCGGTTCGATCCGGCGCACCCGCCTCCGCCACGCCGCATACTCCTCCTCGGAAACCGCAAAGCGGCTCAGCGAAGCAGAGGCGACCCGGGCGGCGGCCTCCCCGCGCGGCAGCATCTCCTTCCAGTCCTCGAAGTCGCTCGACGTGAAGCCCTCGAGGTCGGGATCGATGAGTACGTCGGCGTCCCTCGCCTGGATGGCGACGTTGCCCCGGATCATCAGGTTGACCACCTGCGAGGTCAGGCGGGTCAGTGTCTCGAGCTGCTCGCGGGTCTTGAGTGGGCTGCCGACGTCGACCGCGATCACCACGTCGGCGCCCATCTCGCGCGCGACGTCGACCGGGAGGTTGTCGACCAACCCGCCGTCGACCAGCAGCCGCCCACCGATCTCGACTGGGGTGAAGATCCCGGGCACCGCCATCGACGCGCGCAACGCCTGGCCGAGGTCGCCCTCGGAGAGCACGACCTTGTCGCCGGTCTCGATGTCGGTCGCCACCGCTCGGAACGGGAGCCGGAGATCGTCGAAGTCGCTCACCCCGGCGGCAGGGACGGTCAGAGCCTGGAGCAGAAAGCCGAACTGCTGGCCGGAGACCAGGCCTGGCGGAAGCTGGAACCGGCCATGGTTGAAGCCGAGCTCGAATCGGGTCAGATAGGTCAGGTCGTCGACCTTGCGCCGGAACGGAACCTGCCGGCGGGGCGGCCGGTCGTCGAACACCGAGCGCCAGTCGATGCTGGCGAGAACGTCGACAAGGTCATCGGGACCGAGCCCGGCGGCGTAGAGTCCGCCGACGATGGCGCCCATCGAGGTGCCGGCGATGCAGTCGACTGGGACCCGCAGCTCCTCGAGCACCTGCAGCACGCCGATGTGCGCGAGCCCAAGGGCGCCACCTCCGGAGAGGACGAGGCAGACCGTCGGGCGTTGTGGAGGTTCGGGAGGCTCAGCTGCGCACACCGGTACGGCGGCGAGCGCGAACCCCACCATCACGACGAATCCTTCCAGCCATGGCGTCGGCCATCGTGTGTTCCACATCGTAGGCCGCACCATCGTACCCGGTCGAATGATGGTGCGTTTGCCGTGTTGCCGGGATCCCCGGTCTCGAGCTGGAAACAAGGGGCGGCGCAGCGGTGACTCTGTTCGCAGGAAGGAGGGCTTGTCCGCCACGCCGCCCCCTGGACCGAGGCGGATGAAGCTGCTCTTCCACGATGAAGCTCACGTGAAGGCAGCGACGTCGTCATCGCTTTCGGGCTACCCTGTCGGCATGGGAGATTCGCTTCGTTCCCGAATCCGTACCTCGGCCATCGCGGGGTGGTTCGTCGGCGGACTGCTCGGTAGCCTGCCGCTGTGGGTCGAGGCGGCGCGGCGCCTCGCGCACCGGCTCGAGGGCGGCATCGGTGAAAGCGCGCTGTGGGGCGAACCGACCCTGTACGCCGTCCTGCGGCTCCTGCTTCCCTCCGAGTGGACCGCCGGTGGGGCGCTCGTGTTTGTCCTGCTTGGCATCCTGGCCCCACGAGCCCGTCGACGGAAGGGGAGTGAGAACGTGAGGAGGTAAGAAGGCAAGGTGGTCAGGAGGTGCATCGTGGGGGCGGAGCTTGTCTCCGCCCGATGGCGCGAGACCTCCTCAGTCAATTCTCTTGACGCGCCACGGCCTCGCACGGGCGATACCGCGAGAGCCGTACTACAATGCGCCGGCGTACAGACGAAGTGCCGTCCCTGAATCGCGATTCAAGCTGAGACACCACCTTTCGACGGAGGGGAGCGATGGATCGAAGCAGCCTCAACCCGGATGCGATCGCCCTCGAGGAGACCTTCTTCGCACACGAGAACAAGCGACTGCTCGAGGAGCTGCGCGCGAAACACCGGGACCAGAAGCAGCGCGAAGCGATCACGGCAGCGCTCGGTGGCGCCGATGACGCGGTCGCCAAACGCCTGCTCGAGCTCGGGTTTGAGTCCGCGACGGTGATGGCGCTGGCGATTGTCCCGCTGGCTATGGTGGCGTGGGCCGACGGTGAGGTCCAGGCAAAAGAGCGCACGGCGATCCTCGCCGTCGCGGCCGAGCGGGGCCTGGTTCCCGGTGAGCCCGCCCACACGCTACTTACGAGCTGGCTCGAGAACCGACCGAGCCAGGAGCTTCACGACGCGTGGAAGCGCTACGTCGCCTCCATGTGGCCTCGGCTCACCGAGGCGGAACGTACCGATATGCGGGAACGTGTGCTCGGCCGCGCCCGCCAGGTCGCCGAGGCGGCGGGGGGCTTCCTCGGGCTCGGCTCGAAGATCTCGAAGGCGGAGGAGCAGGTCCTCGACGAGCTCACCCTCGCCCTGTCCTGATCGCAGCGGCTCTCTGCGAACCCTCGTGCCGCATCCGGTGGAGGCCCACCGCGACTCACGGTCCGTCGTTCCGCGCACGGATGCTCAGATCAGCGCCGGTCCACTCCGGGCGTGGTATCCTCCCCCATTCGACGGCCCCGCAGCCGCGGGCGCCGCGAGAGGAGTGATCATCATGACTTGGAAATCCCTCACCATTGCCGCCCTCGCCGCGGCGTTCGTGGTTCCCGTCCTCGCCGCGCAGGAGCCGACTCCGGCGCCGAATCCGGTCGTCCTCACTGTCAACGGAACCGAGCTCCACGCTGCCGACGTCAGCATGATGATGGGCAGCATCCAGCAGGAAGTCCGCCGATCGGGCGGGACGATCTCGCAGGACGATCTCGTCAAGGCCGCGACCCAGCGCCTGATCGAGCAGACCTTGCTCGATCAGGAGGCCCGTCGCCGCGGGTTGAAGCCGGACGAGGCGCGGGTGGGCAAGGTCTTCGACCAGGCGGTGCGCAGCGCCGGCGGCCCCGAGAAGCTCGAGGCCGAGCTCGCGCGGGCGGGAATGACGCCCCAGGACCTGCGCGAGACCTTCGACAACGTCGATCTGGTCAGGGTCATGATCGACAGGGACATTCGGCCCAAGATCACCGTGACGGACGCCGAGGTCGAGCAGGCGTTCAAGAGCCACCCCGAGTCCTTCCAGATTCCCGAAAAAGTCCACGCCCGCCACATCATCATCGCGTGCAAGCCGGACGCCGACGAGGCGACCAAGAAGGCGGCTCGGGCCAAGGCGGAGGCTGCTCGCAAGCGCGTCCTTGCCGGTGAGGACTTCGCCAAGGTCGCTGCCGAGGTCTCGGACGACCCGGCCGCGAAGAGCGGCGGCGACCTCGGCTTCTTCAGCCGTGAAATGATGGTCAAGCCCTTCGCCGATGCGGCGTTCGCGCTCGAGCCCGGCCAGATCTCCGATGTTGTCGAGACCCAGTACGGCTACCACGTGATCAAGGTCGAGGAGAAACAACCCGCCCGCGCCCAGACCCTGGACGAGGTGCGCGACCACCTGAAGCAGACGCTCATCGGACAGAAGATCGGTGAGAGCGTACAGGGCCTGATCCAGCAGCTTCGCGCAACCGCGAAGATCGAGCCGGTGGGCGGAGACGGCGCGCCGGGGAAGGCGGCGAGCTGAGGCCGCCCGCCCGCTGAACGGCGCGGCCACAAGGCCGCGCCACCGCGGAGGGGCCTACGAGCACACCATGGAGAGCTGGTCTCCGACGTCCTGGCGCGCCAAACCGGCGAAGCAGCAGGTAGCCTACCCCGACGCCGCGATCGTCGAGGAGGTACGGCGGCAGCTCGCCGCCCTGCCTCCACTGGTGACGTCGTGGGAGGTCGAGGGGCTCAAGGGACAGCTCGCCGAGGCGGGGGCCGGCCGGCGATTCGTGCTCCAGGGCGGCGCCTGCGCCGAGAGCTTCGCCAATTGCGAGTCCCGGGTCATCACCAACAAGCTGAAGATCCTGCTCCAGATGAGCCTGGTCCTGACTTACGGGCTCAAGCGCCGGATCATCCGTGTCGGTCGCTTCGCCGGTCAGTACGCCAAACCGCGCTCGTCGGACACCGAGACCCGCGACGGACAGACCCTGCCCACCTATCGGGGCGACCTCATCAATCGGGTGGCCTTCACCGCCGTGGACCGCGTCCCGGACCCGCTCCTCATGCTGCGCGGCTACGAGCGCTCGGCGCTCACCCTCAACTTCGTCCGCGCCCTGATCGAAGGCGGTTTCGCCGACCTCCACCACCCGGAGTACTGGGACCTCGACTTCGTGCGCCACTCACCGCGTGCCGCGGAGTACCAGCGCATGGTCGAGTCGATCAGCGACTCGCTGCGCTTCATGGAGACCCTCGCAGGGACCCAGCTCGCGGAGATCAACCGAGTCGATTTCTTCACCAGTCACGAGGGCCTCCACCTGCCCTACGAGAGCGCCCAGACCCGCCGAGTGCCCCACCGCGAGGGCTGGTACAACCTGGCGACTCACTTCCCGTGGGTGGGCATGCGCACCGCGGATCTGGACGGCGCCCACGTCGAGTACTTCCGAGGCATCCGCAATCCGGTCGCAGTCAAGGTCGGCCCTGGGATGACCCCCGATTGGCTCCAGGGGCTCATTCGCGTGCTCCATCCCGATGACGAGCCCGGCCGATTGACTCTGATCCACCGATTCGGAGCGGACCGCATCGCCGACTGCCTGCCGCCCCTGCTCGAGGCGGTCCGCCGCACCGGGCACACCGTGCTGTGGATCTGCGACCCGATGCACGGCAACACCGAGACCACGGCAGGGGGCCTCAAGACGCGGCGTTTCGACCGCATCCTCGACGAGCTCGAGCAGGCCTTCGATATCCATGCCGCCGAGCACAGCTATCTCGGCGGCGTCCACTT
>CAZQYU010000163.1:0-1072 GCA_964597585.1 uncultured Thermoanaerobaculia bacterium | reverse complement strand
TCGAGCTTTCCGGCGACAACGTCACCGAGTGCGTCGGCGGCGCCCGCGGCCTGACCGAGGTCGACCTCTCACGGGCCTACGAGTCGCAGGTTGACCCACGGCTCAACTACGAGCAGTCGTTGGAGATGGCGCTCCTGATCGCGCGCCGTATGGCGAAGCTCAACGGACGATCCTCGTAGGTGCCTGCCGGTCGCGCATCGGCGACCGGCAGGCACCTACAGCAGAGACCCGGCGAATGTGGAGGCGTTGCGGACGAGGACCACCGTCGGGAGGTCGCCCACCATTTCCTCGAGGCGCTCGGCGTACGCGTTCTCCTCGCCCGGGGCGGGCTCGTGGAGGCCGAGGAAGACGATGTCGGCGTCTCGGGAGGCGTCCTGAATCAGCCGCGCGACCGGTGTGTCGGGCGGGCGCAGGGAGACCTCGACGTCGGCCGAGATCCGGCTCGCGGCGAGCAGGTCCGCGAGGTGCCTCGAGCTCGCCTCGCGCATCGCCTCGTCGTTGGCCAGCGAACGGACCAGAATGCTCGCGCCGCGCCACTCCGCGTTGACCGACAGCAGGTACGCGAATAGCACCAGCAGCTCGCCGTTCGACTCCAGCCCACCCCACCATACGTCGATGCGCCGCGGCTTGATCGACCAGCCGCGCTGGCGCACACGGCAGATCACGGTCGACTTGCCGATCACGCCCAGCCTACGCATGATCCGGAGCGTGCTCGCGAGCCGGTCGCGCTTGTCGCTCCAGCCGAACATGATGGTGTTCGAGGAGATCCCGGCGATGCCGTTCGCCTGCGAGGTGGCGATCACACCTTCCTCGAAGGCCGGCACCACTTCGACCTCTGCGAACGCCGTGATGCCCTCCTGCTCGAGCCGGCGGTCCATGTACCCGGTCGACTCTGTGATGCGCGGCGCGAGCTCCTCGAGGTCGCCGACCAGCAGCCGGCTGACAGTGAGCAGCCCGCGCTCCTGGTTGAGCCAGGCGGCGAAGCGGACGAGGTCGATCCGACGGTCGATGTCGCCTGCGAAGACCAGGATGTTGGGGCGCCAGTTGCGCGCCGCCACCGGCAGCCGTCGCA
>CAZQYU010000162.1:0-7204 GCA_964597585.1 uncultured Thermoanaerobaculia bacterium | reverse complement strand
GTGTTGTCGACGATCAGGTCGGCGTCCTCGGGCGGGAAGACCTCGGTCGCCCCGTAGGAGCGCACGAAGGAGGCGTCGAGGCCGCGGGCGGCAATCCAGCGGGTGGTCAGGCGCTCGTACTCGGAGGCCACCACCAGGTGCCGCGCGGGCAGCCCGCCGCCCGCGAGCAGCTCGGCCGGCGCCGCCACCACCACCCGCACCGGGTCGAGCCCGGTGTCGATGAGATCCACCAGCTCGCCGTCGAGCTCGGCGACCCAGTCGGCACCAGCGAAGCCGAGGTCACGCGAGCCGGCGTGGAGCATCTCGACGATGCTCTGAGGCTTGAGGATCTTGACCTCACAGCCGGACAGGGTGATGTGGGGCCGGTAGCTGCGCGCAGTCGGCGTCACGTGAATGCCGGCGTCGGCGAGCAATGCCCGGACGCCCTCCTCCATCCTCCCTTTGGGGATTGCCAGCTTAACCTGCATTTCTCACCACCTCCCTACTGTGGGCACCGATCTGCCAGCCATCGCCGATCCTCTCGCGGCTCGGCGCCTGCGACGTATGTACCCATACGACTCGGCGCCTCGCCGCTCGATGACTCAGCGCTGACAAGCACATCGGCGCCCTCGTCACGTGACGTGGTGAGAAGTGTAGGCCAGGCTCTGACTGCGGGTCGGTCGTGGTCATCTCGGTCTCCCTCTGCAACCCCGAGCCGACGCCTCAAATGCAAAGGACGCCGGCTGGGGGCCGGCGTCCTGGTTCGGTCAGATCGTGCTGCCTACACCGTCACCGTGCCCCCTCCGGGTGCTGGTGATGATGATGGCGCGCGGTCACATTCGTCATGGCTTTCCGACGGTACCTTCGCGGGCCCACCCTGTCAACACAGGGTCGTGAGCGAGAAGTTCCCGGGCGCCGCACCACCGCGGGGGATTCTCGGCCTGAAGCTCCTCCGAGGTCACGAGCCTCGGGCGGACGACCGTCATCTCCTAGCCGCGACCGTGGTCGGGTCGTTGGTGAAGTTGTCGACGACCGACCCATAGGCGATGACGCCGGCGCCGGCTTCGACATCGACCCGGGCGTACCCTGACGAAACGTCGTTGCGTCCGGCGAGCTGGTCGAACGGCGTCAGGAGGAGGATCGTGCCGCCGGGCGAGATGGTCCTTGTGGCCGTGGCGAGCTCAATGCCGTCCGAGTCGAAGAGTCGGACCCGCGCCGTCGCCGGCTCGACACCGGTGTTGACCAGACCGAGGTTGGTACGAAACCCGTCGTTCTGATGGAGGCCGGGAAGCCACCGG
Source organism: uncultured Thermoanaerobaculia bacterium (assembly GCA_964597585.1). Lineage (GTDB taxonomy): Bacteria > Acidobacteriota > Thermoanaerobaculia > Thermoanaerobaculales > Sulfomarinibacteraceae > CAVSIS01. The sequence goes on along the minus strand of CAZQYU010000162.1, from coordinate 5,927 downwards.
GGCTCACCGACAGTCGCCGTGGCCGCCGCCGGCGTGCCGCCGAAGAACTGGCCGAAGGTTCCTTCCGCACCCGCATTGAAGGTGCGCGAGCTGGCCAGGACCTTTCCATCGGCGACGATCTCGAGCGTGCCGGTACCGCTCGCGCCGAGGACCCCGACCACGTCCGTCATGAGAGCCTGCTGCCCCGGCGCAAGAGTGATCGGCACGCTCTCGGTTCCGGTCTCCTGGTGGAAACGGACCTGGACCGCGGCCGCGGTCGTGGTGAGGTTGAGGAGGGCGAGGTCGGTGCGCCAGACACTCTGGTTGATCCCGGTGCCGTGGGCGGCGGCGGCGATCCACTGGCGGGTCGAGCCTTCAAGCCTGCTCATTGGAACGGTCGTTGGGTCGTTGGTGCCGGCATCGACCACCGAGCCGTAGACCACCACCTGCCTGCCGAACAGCACGGTGACGACCGAGTAGCCGGAGGCGATGTCGGACCGCCCACCCCGGTCGCGGAACGGTCGAAGGACCTGCACGGTCTGCTCCGCGGGGACGGTCTCGTCGAACGACACGAGTTCGTCCCCGTCGCCGTCGAAGAGGGTGAACCGCACTACCGCCGGCCGCTTCCAGCCGTTGAGGACGCCGATGTTCGAGCGGCCGCCACCGTCCTCGCGGAGCTGCATGAGGACGACCGAGTCCCCGGTCTCCAGGCCGCAGGTGCCGCACTCGCCGTCGATCGCCTGCCCGAACGTGCCCGACGGGCCCTGGTTGTAGGTCCGCGACGTGACCGAGAGCTCTTCCGATGAGAAGACCCGCAGCGGCGCGGTGCCGGAGGCGCCGACAGCCGCGAGGACGTCGTCGACGCTCCGCGCCTCGCCGGTCGCGAGGGTGACGTCGAGGTCGTGCGGACCGTCGGCGGCGTAGGCGCGCACTCGCACCTGGTTGTCGAGCGGTGAGCGATTGAGCAGGCTGACGTCGGTGCGCCAGACGCTGGCGCCGACGCCGTCGTTGTGGGCGACAACGGGGATCCACGACTCGGTCGGCGCCGAGCCCGCCGGCGTGTCGGTGATCCCCACGGAGGCCCAGAGATCGTGCTGCGGCCAGATCTGGATCACCGGGAAATCGTCGAAGTCCTGGATCGCAGAGTCCTTGTTGGTCATGTAGGTGAAGACGATGCCGTCGGAGCGCCAGAGTCCGATCGCCTGTTGCCCAGGCCCCTGACCGCTGTGACCATAGATTTCGAGGCCGTCGGCAGGGTCGGTGAACCAGCCCACGGTGTGCCCCAGCAGGGTGAATATCTTCTTGTGGAACCAGCCACGCGCGTAGCCGATCGCCTCTCCGGCCGGGAACGGGTAGGCCAGCATGTCGTCGATCGTCTGCCGGTTCAGGAGCCCGCCTGCGTCGGGGGTGTCGAACAGCTCCGACAGCAGCCTTGCGAGGTCGGGGGTCGCCATGACCTGAGTGCCGGCGGCGAAGAGATTCTCCGCAGTGAACCTGTACGGGTCGCCCTCGATCAGGCCGTCGTACGTCGCTTCGCCCGGGAACAGCTCGCTTTCCAGGGTGCGACCCATGCGCACCCGACCGACGCCGATCGGGCGGAAAACGTTCACCTGAACCCACTCCGGGAAGCTCACGCCGGTCACGTGCTCGGCCAGCAGCTCGAGCAGCATGTAGCCGAAGTTGCAGTAAGCCCAGCGGGTACCGGGGTCGAACTGCATCGGTTGACCGGTCATGAAGGTCGCGATCTCGTCTCGGGTTGGCGGCTGCTGGGTGCCGAGCGCGTCGGCGATGACCCAGTCTCTGAGCACCATCGGGTCGATGCCGCCGTCCTCCCTGTCCCAGCCGACGGTGTGGGTGAGCAGGTTGTCGACGGTCACCTCGGCGAGGCGCGGATCGGCGCTTTCGCCCGGCGGCGGCGCGAGTCCGAGCATCGACGCGACTGGCGTGTCGTAGCTCAGCAGGCCCCGTTCGATGAGCTGGTGGATGGCGACGCTGGTGATCGCCTTGGAGACGCTGCCGATCCTGAAGACCGTGGTCGGTTCGGTCGGCGTCACATCCGGCTCGTCCCAGGTGTAGCCATGGGCGAGCACGAGGCGTCCGTCCTTGGTGAGGGCGGCCGACGCGCGGGTGATGCCGGAAGCCTGCATCTTCCCCTGCATCATGGTGTCGATCCCGGCCAGCTCGGGCGCGGGCGCTCCGGTCACGGTGAATGTCCTGCGGTCGGTCACCGCCGGGAGGACCCGGTTGACGATCACGTCGAGAATGGCGCTTTCCTGCCGTTGGGCGACGGATCCCGAGACGTCGTACCGGGCGTGGGTAGCGACGACCAGCTTGAGGCCGGGGACACAGAAGACGAACTGACCGCCCCACCCCCAGGCGGTGTAGGCGTCGTAGCCGGCGCCGACCGGGATCCACCACAGCAGACCGTAGTTGCGCCCGGTCAGCGGTGCGAACGGACCGATGTGTGTGACCGAGGAGTAGGTCGAGAGGTTGGTCCAGTAGCTGGACACAACCTGATGGCCATTGAACGAGCCGTGGTTGACATAGAGCACGCCGAGCTTGGCCAGGTCCTCGGTGCCGAGCCAGAGGCCGTGACCGCCGTTGGCGTACCCGCCGATCACCTCCCAGGAGCGGTCGGTGATTCCGAGCGGACCGAACAGGTACGCATCGGCGAACTCGAGCGTGCTCATGCCGGTAGCCTGGGTGATCACGACCGACAGCAAGTGCGCCGCTGCCGTGTCGTAGTTCCACGCACTGCCCGGCTGCGCTGCCAGCGGCCGGCTGAGCAGGTAGCCTACCGGATCGGCGCTCGCCAACCACGGGTCCACGTCGGTGGTCTCGTTCCACTGCAGCCCGGAGATCATCAGGAGGAGATGAAACAGCCTGATCTCGCGCTTGGCCGGATCGCTCGGGACGAGGTCGGCGGGGAGGTAATCGACGAGTCGAGCGGAGTAGCCCTCCTTGATGAAGCCCCGATCGATGGCGATGCCGAGCAGGATCGAGGTGACGCTCTTGGTCACGGATCGGGACTGGCGCAGCGTCTCCGGCGTCCCGCTCCAGTGCCCCTCACCGATCACGACGCCGTCGCGAGCGACGACCATCCCGCGCACGTAGCCGAGCTGGCGCGCCGCGTCGATCGCCGCGGCGAGCGCGGTCGCGTCGACCTGGTGGTCCGCCGGCGCGGCGTGCGGCAGCGGCGTGGAGGCCGATGCCGTAGGGGCCGCCAGCAGTGACGCCGCGAGCACGATGCTCGAGCACGCGGCGCGCGTCCACCCCAAGCCGTTGATGCGGTTCTGGCTCCCTGAGAACTTCTCGCAGTGCACCGTCGACCTCCTCAGGAGTGACCCCACCACCCGCGCCCTGAACCCCCGCGTCCCCGCGCGCCGCGACGCGGACGGCTGGCTCCACCAGCCGGTCGGGAAGCCTCCGCGGACACCCCACTGCGGTGCGATCGAGTGGGTGCCAGCGGGTCACTGGTTCTGTCCCGACCATAGCGGCGACAACGGCGTCCGAAACCCGCAAGAGACCCGCTCTGCAGGGGTGCGACCGGGTCGTTGATCTGTCGCCGGCCCGGGCGGCGAGACGGGACCACCTTCGTCAGCCATCGCTGGAGGGGTCGGCATCCGCTTCCTTGTCGAGCAGTCGCGGCCAGAGACGATGACCGGCCGGCAGCGGATCGAGGAAGTCAGGAAACCGGTCGGTCTCCCTTCGCGGCCGTCCGACGCCGAAGCTCCGGGTGGTCCCGCCACGCCGGCATGCCGGCCATGTAGGCGAGCGTCCGCGCCTCGGCCTCGGCGTTGGTGAGCTCCGGCTCGTGGCGGCGCGCCCACTGACACATTCGCGCCAGGCGTTCCTCGAACGCCTGCAGCTTCCCGAACTCGTCGACGCAGTGCTCGCAGTACGGTCCGGCCTCGATCGGCATCCCGCAGCTCTCACACCGGGTGGTCGTTCCGCTCATCGTCTTCCTCCCCGTGTCGTGTTCGTGCCGCCTCGACCAGCGCCTCCAGGCCCGCCACCAGCCCGGCCCGCGCGTTCGGCGAGAGCCTCTCCAGGACGTGAACGAGCCGCGTCGTGTCGAGCACCTGGCGTGCGATCCGGAGCGCCTGCAGGCCGTCCGGCGTCAGCCACACGAGGTGGCGGCGCCGGTCGCGCTCGTCGCACATCCGCTCGACGAGGCCACGGACCTCGAGGCGGTCGACAAGCTCGCTGGTGGCGGACTGGGAGCGGTTGAAGTGCGCCGCCGCTTCGGTCACGGTTGCCGGGCCGATCTGCGCCAGGTGTCCGAGCACGGCCAGGGCTTCCGGACTCTGTCGCCGGGCGCCGGGCTCGAGCCGCCGGGCCAGCAGGCGGTAGATCTCCTGATAGAGCGTCATCACCGCTCGCGCGGCCATGTCAGCATCCATGTCCGCGAGCATCGGTTGCCGGGAATGCATCGTCAACCCCGATACATCGCTGCGCTGAGCCTGTTCTTCCCCACCTCGAGCGGCTGATGACGCCCCTTGACACCCCGAGGTCCGAGTCCTAGGTATGAAGTAAGAGGACCATGGCCATGATCTCCCAGAAGCTGATGGCGGCAGCCGCGGCAGTGGTTGTGCTGTGGGCCGGCACGGCGGCGGGTGTGGAGTTGGGCGAGACGCTGCCCGGCATCCGGAAGGCGCCGGCACCGGAGTGGGCCCGGCCGGGCGTGCGGTTGGCCTACTACTCGGTGATGGCGAGCACCCCGGCCTCGACGCACTACTACACCCCCAACGAGGACGGCGACTGGGTCAGCGGCGATGGCAAGCGGTGGGATCAGTGGCGGCAGCCCGGGGCGGCCGGCCACGGCTTCACCCTGGTCGACTTCTTGGAGGTCACGCCGCAGGGGGCGATGCTCAGCCTCCAGGCGTGGCAGAAGGACCTCACGACCGACGCGGTGTGCCCGATCGCCGGCGGGCGGAGCTACCAGGCCTCGCTCCCCGGCGGCGGGGACTGGTGGGTCCACCCGTCGGTGCTGGCGAAGGTCGCCCAGCTCCATCGCGTCAACCCCGACACCCTCGACGAGATCAAGGTCCTGCGCATGAGCCAGCACATGATCGACGGCTCGACCCGGCAGGTGCTGCGCTTCCAGTTCGAGTACCAGACCGCCCGCCACATCGTCGCCTACGAGCTGTCCTCGGGCCTGCTGGTCTACAAGGCCACCGCCACCCAGGGTCAGGGCGGGCGGTTCAGCCGCGGCAACACCGCCATCACCCAGCTGTGGCTGGTCGGGCAACGGCAGGTGCGGACACCCTGGGCGGGCGCGGCGATCCAGCACGGGCTGGCCCGAGGTACGGACCTGCGGTACGAAGGCACAGTGGCGGTCATGGTCCCTCGGGCGGGCACCACCATGACCCTGCCGCTGTCGGCCGACCTTCAGGTGACTGCCACCGGGAGGACCTGGTTCACCTTCCAGCAGACCACGGTCACCGGGACACTCCAGGGCATGCCGCCGTCGCCGCCGGAGACGACCAACCAGGTCAGCGGCACAGCACAGCTCGATCCGCTGTGGATCCCGCCGGCCAGCCTGCGGGCCCTGCGTCCGGGTCAGGTGATCGACCGCGACCCGACCGTCGGCGAGACCATCAGCGTCCGCGCGGCCGGCGGCGGGACGGTCACGATCGCCGCGGTCAGCCAGGCGGTGGACGTCGAGCGGGTGTACGACTCGGGCTCCGGGCTGCTGCTGAGCTTCCGGGTCGCCGGCGGCCCGAGCGAGCTCGCGAAGTCCGTCACCCGGGCCCGCCTCGTACGGGGCCCGTAGCGGCCGCGAGCGCACGACCCGCTCGGCGCGAGAGCCGGAGATTAGAACGCAAAGACGCCAAGACGCCAAGGCATCGCAAAGACGGGTGAACCGTCTCGCAGGTCCCGGCGGCTGCCCCCAGCAGCCGCCCCTGACAGGAGGAGCAGGCGGACGAGAGAGCGCCTCTTTCGCC
>CAZQYU010000161.1:0-7215 GCA_964597585.1 uncultured Thermoanaerobaculia bacterium | reverse complement strand
TGTGCACGGCGCCTCGCCGGCCTCGCCACGAACGCTGATGAACAGTGCGGGCTAGGGCGGGACGACGAGGCTGCCGGTGACCATCTCCCCCGTTGAGAGCGTGACCTGCCAGCGGATGGTGGCGGTCGATCGGGAACGGGGAAGGCGCACCGTCCCGGTGGTCAGCTCGGCGCCGGGCGCGACAAAGGTGGTGGCGAACTGCACCGCCCTGACGCCCCCGGAGTCGTTCCGCCGCCACTCCCCGGTCGGACCCCGCGAACCGAGGCTGATGCGGTCGAAATCACCGTGCTCGTCGGCGACAAGCCCTCCCCCATCCGCGGAGATCTCCACCCAGTTACCGTATGACGACACCGCCGACGCGAAGGGACCCGGATTGGACAGGGTCGCTTGCACGCTCGCCCCGTGCCGCTCCGTGGTCAGCCTCAGATCGGGCTCCGGACCCTCGCCCGCCAGATACGCGAACAGGGCGTCGCGTCCGATCCCGAGCCCTCGACCTTCCGGAGGCAGCGTCACCAGGTCCCAGCCCCCAACCTCGGGCAGGGTGAGGCGACCGATGGTCCGCAGTGCCTGGTTCAGCCGTGCGACGTCCATCCAGCGCAGCGCCACCTGCTCCCCTGCACGCCACGCGCGACCGTTCCAGCTCATCGTGCGGCGGAAGGTGAACGTCCGGTCCAACTGGGATGAGGTGGAGACCTCCGTCCCACCGTCATCGACGAGTGCGTCGAGCCCTTCGCGCCACTGGGAGAGCGGCGGCTGGCTCTCGGGCTCGAGAACGACGGCGACCCGCACCCTGGCGCCCGTCCCCACCAGCGGCGCGAGGAGCTCCCCGAGGGGACGAACAGACGCCTGCGCACCACGGCGAAAGGCGGCAACCGTGCCGAACACCGGCACCACCGCAGCCCTCGCAACGGTGACCACCCGGCGGGCCTCCTCATCCGCAAGCTGCTCGGGCAGGAGGACCGGGACCACGGGCACGGACGAGACCTGAGCGAGGCGCCCGACGAACGCCGACAGGCCGGTCGGCGTCGCGTCCAGGTCGAGCAGCAGCTCGGCCGGGGCGCCGCGCCCGAGCCCACTCTCGATCCCCCGCCACAGGACGTCGGCGAGGTTCGGGTCGAGATCGGGACGGAGCCCGTCAAGGCGCAGCACAATGCCGGTCGGGATCGGGCCGGCCACCGGCGGCGACGCCGCGAGTCGCAGCACCGGAACATCGCCCGCAAGGCTCGCCACGCCGCAGCGCACGACCAGCTCATCGACCCCGCGGCGGGCAAGAATCGCTGCGGTTGCGCCATCGACGCCGTCAGCGTCGAGCCATACCACCGACCGCCGCGGGAGCGGAGGTGGAGGCCCTCCGGCCTTGGGAGGTGCGGCGCCACAGGCCGCCACCAGTAGTGACGCCGTCACGGCTGCGACGGAAACGGCCAGGGCTCGCATGTCGCACCCCGTCCCCCTGCGCATCATGCGCCGATCCTACCACTGGGATCGCTGCCAATCGCAAGCCTCGGCGCCAACGGCAGCTCGGCGCGGACGACGAGCCCCCGCGACCCGTTGTCCGCTCGCACCATCCCCTGGCAGCGGGCCACCACCTGGTGAACCAGCGCGAGCCCGAGCCCGCTGCCGGCCGAGGTCGTCGAGAAGTGAGGGCCGAACAGCTCGCCGAGCTGGCTCTCGGGAACACCGCCGCCCGTGTCCTCCACCTCGAGCACGATCACCTCCCCCTCGACCGTGATCCGCACCGCGATCTCCCCGGGCTCTCCGGCCAGAGCATCGACACTGTTGCGAACCAGGTTCCCGAGCGCCCGCTGCAGCCACTGCCGGTCGCCCACGACAACCGCGGTCCCGTGAGGTGGCAGCTCGGTCACCAGGCGGACGCCCCGACGCTCGAGCACCGCGAGCCCCGCCAGCGCGTCGGGCACCAGCTCCGCAAGATCCGTTCGAACGGCTTCCCAGTGCTCCAGGGCGACCAGGTTCGAGAACGAGCTCGCCATCGCCTGGAGACGGTCCACCTGGTGAGAGATCTCACGGCACGCCTCCCCGATCAGCGGCTCGAGGTCCGCCGCACCGCGTCTGTGGGCGTCCTCGAGCTCCTGCACCCAGAGACGGATCGGCGTCAGGGGATTCTTGACCTCGTGCGCGACGATCCGCGCGAGCTGGGTGAGCTGCCGCAGCCGGTCGGCGCGCACAACATCGGTCACGTCGTCGATCGCCGCCACCAACCCCCGCCCGCCGTCCGGCAACGGGACCGCCGCGACTCCGACGCGCCACGTGAGCTCCCGCCCGGCGTAGGGCTGCACGGTCTCGACCGCCGGACCCTCGTCCTGGCGGATGGTGCCGGCCAGTCGTGCAACGATCTCGAACAAAGTTGCGCGGTACGCCTTGAGGAGCTCGTCCGCGCTCGGATTGGCGAACCTGACCTCGCCGTCGGCGCCCAGCACCACCACCGCCGGATCGAGCGTCCCGAGCGTGATCCGCAGGAGTTCTTCCTGGTGACGCAGACTGAGCTCGCGACGCTCGACCTCGAGGCTCATGGTCCGAACGGCATCGACCACCGCTGCGAGGTCGGACTCGATCGGGCGACGCAGGAGACCGACCGGCTCGCCGGCGTGGAGGCGGCGGGCCGCAGTGACCAGCTCGTCGAGAGATGTGCTGAGCCGGCGCTCGATCCGTGACGTCAGGACCAGGGCCAGCACGGCCGCCAGCGCCGCGCCGGCAAGCAGCCAGTCGACCGCGCTCGGCGAGTCCGCGGTGGCCAGCGGATCCGGCGGGACGACCTCGAGCAGCAGTCGACGTCCCATCACGACAACCGGGCCGGCCGCCACGAGCTGGCGGCCCGCGCGGACCACGACCGCTGCGTCGCGCCCGAGCAGGAAGCGCGGAAATGCCTGCTCCACCGGGAGGCCGGGGAGCCGATCCGTGACCAGAAGGTCTGGCCGCGAGACCGCGATCGGCGTCGCACCGTCGAACAGAATCGCCTCTGCGCCGATGCCCTCAGAAAGCCAGCGCGCGACCTCGTCGTCGATCTGGTCGACCGCCTCGAGGTGATCGGCGGTCCATCGGGCCGCACGGTACGCGTCGAGGCCGATCACCTGCTCCAGACGGACCTCCTCCTGACGCAGGCGAAGGTGCAGGAACAGCGTAAGGACCGTGAGCGGCAGCACGACACCGCCTGCGACCAGCAGACGCAGGCGCCCGCCGAAGGTGGCGACCTGCCCGCGGTCGAGCCGCGGTGGCGCGACAACGAGGGTTCCGAGCAGCGCCCAGAGCACGGCGAGAGCGACCTGAACCACCCACGCGGCCGGCGCCGGCACACTGGCGACGGCACACACCAGCCAGTCTTCGCGGCGCCACACCCGAGCTGGTCGCCATCCGTCCCCGACCCGCAGCCGCGCCCATCCCGAACCGCGATGGAAGAGGTCGCCGGCGGCCGCCGCGCTCAAACCCTGAATCTCCGCATGGAGGGTCGCCGCAACGGTTCCAGATCGGGTCAGCACCGCCCACTTGACGGAGCCGCCGGGAGGACTACGCAGGGAGGCGCCGGGCCTCCAGTCCCTCAGCCAACCCCAGGGCTCGCCGGCCGTCTGCAACTCGAGACCGCCGCCCTCCGGCAGCTCGAGCGGCCATCGACGGACTGCTCGAGCCGCCGGAGCGGCAACCCCGAGGGAACCCCACCGGGAGAGCTCGCGCCCCCCACCGTCGGTCACCGTGAGAAGCGCCGGCCCGCGCCAGGCTCCGAGGCCCCAGTCGGCGGCGACCGTCGCGGCGAGGTCGTCGAGCCGACAGTCTTGAACCGGGGCCGGAAGGAGGTCGCCGAGTCGGACGTCCCCTCGCGGCAGGACAACGGCCGGCGGCGCCAACTGCTGGCACCTCATCAGCTCGATCGGCAGGCGCACGGCCTCGACCGCAAGGCCGATGCCGGCGACCAGAGATGCCACCACGAGCCGCCGCGCGAGCGCGGACCTGACATCGGCGAATCGGCCCGGCCAGCCGAGCACGACCCAGGCGACCGCCGCCATCCACACGCCGCCCCATCCGGGACGAAGAAGGTGGGGCGGAAGCCAGGCGCCGAGCACGGGCGCCGAACCTGCGACACCGGCAACGACCGCCGCAGCGAGTCCTGCAAGCACGACCACGCGAGCTCGAGAAGGCGCCAACCGGCGTGTCCAGCGGAACACTCCGCATCCCGCGACGAGCGCGACAACCGCGAACCCCGCGCCGACCCGACCGCCGCCCGCGGCGGCGAGAGCCGCACCGCCCAGCCCGGCCGCGGCGATCGCGACGTCCGGACGCACGGCCAAAGCCATGACCGCGATCAGCACCCAGGGCAGCCACGACGATGCAGGCTCGTCCTCGGTGGGGGCGGACACCAATGCGACCGGGATCGTGAGGCCCGCGGTCATGACGGGACGAAGCTGCCAGGTCTCGGCATGGTCGTCCCCGAGCCGCAATGCCCATCCCCGAGGAGCGCTCATGCCCCAGATCGCCACGTCCTCGAGGGGGCTCCTCTCGGCCAGCGTGACCGCTCCCACCAGACGCCCTTCGAGCAGCACCGGCTCCCGCAGGACCAGGGTCGCGCTGCCCGCTGACCAGTCGAGGGCCCACTCGCGTGGCCCGAGTGCCCTCGTCCCGCTGGGAAATGGCCGTAGCGCCCCGGCCCAGGCGACGACCCGCCCGCGGTCGTCGGCCAGGTAGAGCGTCCGCTCGCCTCCGCGGCCGACGTGGCGCGCGAGAACCTCGAACGGAAGCTCGGGCTGCAGCGCCTCACCGGGTGCGGCGAGGACCCGCTGGAGGTCCGGGTCCGCAACCGTCTGCTCGACTTGGGCGAGCACGATGCGCGCGTGCCGGTCGAGCTCCCGTGTGAGCTCGTCAGGCGTGGTCGCGCCGGGCGTATGCAGCATGGCGATGACCACGGCGAGCGCGGCGGCAATCCACGGCATCGCGTCGCGCCTGCTGGGGCGGGCGAGCATGGCGAGCAGCACCGCCATAGCGACAAGCGCGGCGGAGGGAGGGTCCCAGCCCGGCCACGGCCCGCACAGAGCGACTGCTGCCAGGGCGAGCCACCAGGAGCGGGCGCGCGCAACAACCATGGCGGCGAGTATATCGACGCGAGTGCCAGCCGTATCGCGCCGACCCTCCCATACCTATGAGTGCAGGCTTCGCCGCAGCGCTTCGTGAACCTCTCTTGAGCTGTGGCCATCGGAAGGTCTGGACGGCGCAAGCTCCTCTGGCACGACCAACGATTCCAGCAGGGTGTATTCGGCGGCAGGCTCGGACGCCTCGTCCTGGTCTGCGAAGACGCTATCTTCCCGTCGTTCCTCTCATCAGCTCGAGGATCTCATCGGCGCGCCGCGGGAGCACGGCGGAGAGACTCTCGTTGCCGTCCGCGGTCACCAGGTGGTCGTCCTCGATGCGGATCCCGATCCCCTCGTCCTGGAGGTACAGGCCCGGTTCGTTGGTGACGACCATGCCCGGCGCCAGCGGCCGAACTTCGCCACCCGGGTCGTGCGCCTCGAGGCCGAGGAAGTGGCCGAGCCCGTGGATGAAGTACTGGCCGAGCCGCTCGCCGCGAGCATCGCGCAGCGGCGAGTCCTGGAATGTCTGGTAGGCCACCTTGCGCACGTCGGTGAGGGTCACCCCGGGCCGGATCGCGGCCTCGGCCCGGTCATGAGCCTCGAGGACGAGGTCGTAGAGGTCACGCTGGCGCTCGGTGAAGGCGCCCGAAACCGGGAAGGTCCGCGTGAGATCTCCGCAGTAGTAGCCCCAGCGAGCGCCGATGTCGACCACCACCATCTCACCCTCGCGGCAGGTCGCGACGTTCTGGTCATAGTGCAGCACGGTGCCGTTGAAACCCGAGCCGACGATGGTCGGGAAGGACACACCCTCAGCCCCGGCGGCGCGGAACGCGGCATAGACCGCCCCGTCGACGACCCCCTCGCCCACTCCCGGTTTCACCGCCCGCGCCGCTGCACGCATGCCGGCGATCGTGGCCGCGACCGCCTGGCGCATCAACCGGATCTCACCCTCCGCCTTGACCACGCGGAGCTCGGTCAGGTGGGAGCAGAGGTCGCGCACAGTGAAGCTCGAGAGGCGCTCCCTGAGGCGAGTCACGAGGCGCAGCGTGGGCGGAAGTTCGGAGCTCACCGGCATCGCCGGAAGGAGAGTCCACAGCGTCGCGTCCTGCTCGCCCAACCAGTCCGCGAGCCGACCCTCGAAGCCCTGTACCGGGCGGCGTCGAGCGTCGATGACCCGCTCCCAGGGTTCGACCGAGAGCACCTGGGAGAAGCCGAGCGCAGCGGCGGACTCATCCCCCGGTCCCCACTTGGGACCGGTCCAGCGTTCGAGAGGCTCGTTCCGGGGCGGCAGGAACAGCGCCTCGTCGCGGTCGCTCGGGCGCAGCACGAGCACCGCGTTGGGCAGCTCGACCCCGGTCAGGTAGAAGAAGGACGGTTCCTGGCGAAACGTGCCGACATCTCCGTAGCCGCGCTCGTCGCCGGCTCCCCACATCACGATCGTCCCCGAGCCGATGCGCTCCATGAGCCGACGGCGTCGGTCGCGGTAGACCTCGGGGGCTTCGAGCTCGGCGGCGTAGTTGCCACCGCGGGTCGTGCGCTCGCTCATCTCGGTCCTCCTCTCGGCCCGAGGATTGTAACGCGCCTCGGGTGGAGGTCCGAGACGCGAGAGACCAGAGGCGAGATGCTAGACGTTGAGATCGCCGCCTCTCACCGTCGCGGCTCGGCAGTCGAGCTCTGGATCTCGACCGTGGCCACGAGCAGCCCAAGACCAACCGGCCCGTCGGTATACTCAACCCGATGGCGGTTCACGACCCCCACCCACCAGATACAGACTCCCAGCCCGCTGGCGACCAAGCGATGGCTCGACTCGTCGAACGGGTCCGCCGGGCCGTCCAGAGGAGCTGCCCCCCCTACCTCGCTTCGCAGGCCGAAGACATCGCCCAGGAGGTACTGCTTCAACTCCACCGAGATCTACTCAAGAGTGAGGGAAAGGGCGCCTACTCTTCGATATACCTGTTGAAGGCGGCCCACGGCGCGACGGTCGACGAAATTCGCCGCCGATGCCGTCGTCGCGAACGGCCAGGAATGGAAGACGAACTCATGGTACGAGCCAGGTCCGCGCCTGATCCAGAACAAGAGAGCATCGGTCGGTCCCTGGGGCGAGAGATTCGCGACTGCCTGACCCGCCTCATACCGTCGCGGCGAA
>CAZQYU010000160.1:0-7220 GCA_964597585.1 uncultured Thermoanaerobaculia bacterium | reverse complement strand
CGGTCTCGAAGCCGCGCCGGGCGGCGAGCTTGCCGACGCTGCCGAGCACCGGGGCATCGGCCGGAATCCCGAGCCCCCGGCGCCAGGCGGCGCCGTCTCCGCCGGGGCGGAAGCGATCCTCCAGTGGGACCGTGATCGCGGCGTACGGCAGGCCCGGAGCACACCGCTCGAGGCGCGGCGCCATCTCGCTATGCGCAAGGAGCGCACCGGAGAGGCGCCGCGAAAGCGCCCGGTGCCATGGGCCCCTGTGCAGATTCGAGGGGTTTCTGACGGCGCGCACGAGAGGCTTTCGGCGGTGGACGCCGGCCCACACGCACAGCAGGTGGTCGTGCGGAAGGTGGCAGATCACGACATCGGCGGTCTGTGTGAAGCGCCGGACCGCCGCCACGTTGCGGGCGAGGTCTCCAGGGTGACGTTCCTTGACGAGATCGGCGTCGGCCCAGCCGACTCCGGCGAGGCGATTCTCGAGGTTGCGTCCGCGCGGAAACAGCAGCCGCGCCTCGACCCCGACCCGATGCAGCGCCCGCGCACAGTGCTCGGCGACGGCGCCCGCGCCGCTGTACTTTCTCGCCGTCACCACCAGGGCTGCGTGCATCGGCGTCGTTCAGGGCGTCGGCCGCGCCGTCGCCGCGACGGTGTCCCAACGTTCGAGGGCGATCCCCTGGTAGTAGGTCGCGAGGATCGCGTCGAAGCTGCGCCCCGCCCGGGCGAGGCCGTAGGCCCCGTTCTGGCACAGGCCGATGCCGTGGCCCCAGCCGCGACCGAGGAAGCGGATCCCACCCGAACCGTCCGGGCGGGTCACGGGCACCATCGCGAACAGGGTCTCGGGCAGGTCGAGCACCCGCCGGATCTCGAAGCCGCTGAACTCGCGACGTTGGCCGCCGCGCCCGACCGCCGCGAGACCGACAACGCGCCCGGAGACGCCACGTGCGGTGACCTCGAGCCGCGCGAGGTCCGGCACGCCGACCCGCGAGGCGAGGTCCGTCCAGTCGCGCTCACGCACCCACTCGCGCCAGGCCGAGCGCCGGTCGGCCTCGCCGTCGCCGTCCGAGCGCACCGCCGCGAGCGAGATCACCCGGTCGCCGCGCCGCACCCGCTCGAGGCGAGTTCCCGGAGCCACCTCCAGTCGCGCCCGCTCGCGCACCGCCCCGCCCCAGCGCTCGACCAGCGGAAGCGGCGACGGCAGCGTTTCGGAGGCCGACGCCCGGCGTGGGTAGATGCCGACTCCGTCCGGGCGCGGGACCGCCTCGCCACTGTCCCGTGTGAGTACCCCCGCGATCTCGAGAGCGGCTCCGGCGGCCGCGAGCTGCCAACCGTCCTGCCAGGCGGCCGACGGCGGGTCGAGGACCGCGCCGTAGAGGTCGGCGAGCGCGAGCAGACCGTCGACCCCGGCCGTGCTGCGGCCGACGTGGACGGCCGCGTCGCTCAGCCCGCAGACGTCGAGTAGCGCGGCCGTCCAGCCGTCGACGTCTGCCGGCACGACGGTCAGTCCGCGGCTGCGCCCGCACGCGGCCGCGGCCGCCTCCAGCACCCGTTCGGGTCCGCCCTCACCGCGCGAGAGGCCGAGCGCGAGGTCCGCAAGCCGTTCCTCCGCCTGCGCCGGAGGGAGCCACGGGCCATCCGCACCTGTCCCGGTGAGCATCAGCGGGCGCTCCCAGCGGCACGCGACCCCACGCAGGTAGGGCTGCGCCCGGTCCGGAAAGAGGACCGCAGCGTCCTCGGTGTGCCCGCCGCAGGTCGAGGTGTACATGGCGTCGATCGGCTCTCCCTCATACGTCGCGATCAGGCCTGCGGTCTCGCGCACTGCGCGGGTCGACAGCGAGTGCTCCGAGCCGAACCCATGGTAGGCCTGACACGCGGGGGTCGCGCACAGGTCGTAGCCCTCCGCATCGTGGTCCCCGAGGTGGGCGACGGCGTAGGTCCGGGCGGCGACCGCCTGGGCCTTGAGCGCCTCGAGCTCGGGAAACACCGCCGGACCCATCTCGACCGGCACCACGCCGAGCAGGTAGCTGTCCATGTTGAGCTCGTTGATCAGCAGCACCTCACGTCCCGACGCGCGCGCGACGAAGCGTCCCCGATAGCGGCGCTGCCCGACGTCAGTGGGCCAGTCGCCGGACGGTTCGAGTCGCACCTCGGTGGCCTCGACCGCACCGCCCCCGGCCCCGACGACGCGGACGGCCGCCGCATCCGGAGCCGGGAAGGCGTCCGGGAATCCGGCCGCGGCGATCAGGTCCCGTGCGTTGGCGGGCCCGTCGGGGAATCGCACCTGCACGCGATCGAGTCCGTCGTCGCCGGACCGGCGCAGCACTTCGGCGCCCCTGGGCAACGCGCCCGCAAGCTTCTCGGCCGCCGCGGCCGCCGCCGCAGGATCGCTCCACGCGCCGACCTGCCACGTCGTGGCCGGGGACGGCCGCAGCGTGACCGGGCCCCACACCCAGGCCGCACCGCCGTCCCAGAGCGCCCGATAGGGCCGGCCCGGCTGCGGCAGGGTCGCCTCCGCACCGCGAACGAGCAGGACGCGGACGAGCGGCGGGTCGAGGTCACCGACCGCGGGCGCCGCCGGCGGGACCGGTGATCGGGGCGGGACGTGCGGCGTCGGGGCCGGCGCCATCACGGGAGTCGGCACCGGAGCGGCAGTTGCGACGGGCGTGGCTGCGGCTGTCGAGCGCCTGGGCGGAGCCGGAGCGCTCGCACATCCGGCGAGGAGCAGCACGACCAGGGCGACGAACCGTCTCACCGTCGCCGGACCGCGTCGCGTCCCGCGAGCCGGCGCTCGCGGTAGTCGCTGCCATAGAGCTCCACCCGGCGACACATCTCGAACAGCCGGGACCGGATGCGCGCCGAGACCCGATCGGTCAGGGATTCCTCGTCGGCGCGCTTGGGGAAGTCCGAGTAGTTGGTCGTGAACACCGTGACACGCCCCTCGAGATAGCGGGTGTTGACCAGGTAGTAGAGGAGGTCCGTCACCCAGGTGCTGGTCTTGCCGGCGCCGAGCTCGTCGAGCACCAGCAGCTCGGCCTCGACCAGGGGTCGCATGAGGTTGCGGCTTCCGCCCGGCACGTCAAAGGTCATCTGGATCTCAAGAACGAGCGACGTGAAGTCGGCGAACCGCCCGCGCACGCCCTTGTCGCGGATGAGGGCAGTGAGGGCCGCCACGGCGAGGTGCGTCTTGCCGGTGCCAACCCCGCCCATCAGCAGCAGCCCCTTGTCGATCTGCGGGTAGACGTCGATGAACTCCTGGACTGCACGGCGAGCGGCGCCGAGCGTGGGATCGTCCTTGTTCCACAGCTCGAAGCCATCAAGAGTGCAGTGCCGATAGCGCTCCGGAATGCCGGCCGCGGCAAGCAGCTCCGCCCGCCGCCGCTCGGCGTCGCAGCCACAACGCCGCACCAGCTCGACCCCGTCCGACTCGGTCAGTGCCCAGCCGGTGCCGCCGCATATCGGACACGACTCAGTCGTCGACTCCGCCACCATGGCGCCAGTATAGAGCGCGTCGCGGGCCATGAAGCGTCGCGGGCATTCGATCCGCACCACGGGAGGAGACAAGCTCCTCCCCTACCCTTGCCCGGTCCGGACCCCTCGCGTCCTGGTCCTTGCCTCTTCACTCCTCCCTCTTCTCTCTTCACCGGCGAAGCCGTGCGTCTCGTGTGTCGCACCCTCGAACCTCCTGACCTCCTGACCTCCTCACCTTCTTGCCTCCTCACCCCCCGACGCCCGAAGCGTCCACTCCGTATACTCCACGGATGCAATCGGTCAGCGTCACTATCGTGGCCCGCGACGAGGCGGATCGGATTACCGAGGCTGTAACCAGCGTGGCCTGGGCGGATGAAGTCCTGGTACTCGACTCGGGGAGCTCCGACGACACAGTGAGCCGGGCGACGCTGGCCGGAGCGCGGGTGGTGGTCGAGCCGTGGGGGGGCTACGGCATCCAGAAGAACCGCGCCGCCGAGCTTGCCCGTCACGACTGGGTGCTTTCGCTCGATGCCGACGAGCGCGCCGATGCCTCGCTCGCGCACGCGGTCGAGGAGCTTGGCTGCGAACCTGTGCACGCCGCCTTCCGAATCCGCCGCCGCAATCGCTACGACGGCTGTGCTCTGCGTCACTGGCCGTGGGGATGGGACGAGCCGGTGCGCCTTTACGACCGCCGCCGGGCGCGCTTCTCGGAACGAGTCGTCCACGAGTCCGTTCGCTTCGACGGGTTGCCGGGGCGCCTGTCCGGAGTGATCGAGCACCTCGGCGCGCGCAGCGTCGAGGAGTATCGGCGGCGTCAGGAGTGCTACGCCCGTCTTGGGGCCGAGCAGGCTGCGGCCGAGGGCCGATGTGCGCGGCCCTTCGATCCCGCGCTCCACAGCGCCGCGGCATTCCTCCGCCTGTGGTTGATCCGGGGCGGTCTGCTCAACGGGCTCGTCGGCGCCCGCTATGCCCTCGCCTCGGCCCGGGGGACCGCGCTCAAATACCGCCTGCTGCGTACCGGAACGGCCCCCGTCGCTGATCAGTCGCCGGAGAGCTCCCGGTAGACGCCGAGGTACGACGCAATCATCCTCTCGCCGGTGAACTCCTCCTCGACCCGGGCCCGACCGGCCTCCCCCATCGCTGCACGCCTCCGAGTAGCGGTGAGGAGGTCGACAATCGCTGCCGAGAGTGCCCCCGGATCGTTCGGCGGGACTGTCAGCCCGGTGACGCCGTCCGCGACGACCTCCGGCAGGCCTCCCACGCGGCTCGCCACGACCGCTCGACGGCAGGCCATTGCCTCGATGGCCGTCCCACCGATGCCCTCCGCCAGTGACGGCAGCACCACCAGGTCGAGGCTCTTCAGGCAGCTCGCCACGTCGTTGCGGAATCCGGTGAATCGCACCGAGCCCAGCGGCTCGCCGAAAGCGAGCTCTTCGAGGCTGCGTCGCTCGGGCCCGTCTCCAATCAGAATCAGGCGGGCGTCCGGGAAGGACGCGAGCACCTCCCGCCAGGCGGAGAGGAGCACGGCCTGCCCTTTTTCGAGTGCCAGCGCGCCCACGCACCCGACCGCCGGCCCGCGGTCTGAGAGACCGAGGGGGTCCGCCTCGGGTGCGGCATCGATCGCTGCCAGATCGACCCCGCTCGGGATCACGGTGACTCTCTCCGGGTCCGCACCGGCGGCGACGAGCTGCCGCCCCACGCTGCCCGCCACCGCGACGTAGCGGTCGGCGGCGGTTCGGTACTTGCGCGCAGGGCGGATCGGGTAGGACGTCCGACGGGTGTAGACCACGCCGCCGAGCGGAACGAGCAGACGCAGCAGCGGTGTGGCGTCGAGCGCCGGAGAGGTGTGGGCGTGGACCACGGGCCGATCGTGGCGACGCAGCCAGTGTGCCATCCGCGCCAGGGCGAACGGTCGCCACGGTCGGCGCGACGGGAGCACCACCGCCTCGAGGCCTTCCGACCGTGCCCGCAGCGCCAGCGCACTTCCGGCCGGTACTGCCACGGCATGGTCGAGCCCTTGGGCGACGGCGCCCGCAGCGAGCATCAGCAGCTGACGCTCGCCGCCGCGCCACCCGGTCTCGGACGACATGTGCAGCACCGCCGGGTCCCGCCGACCCGAGTCTCCTGCCATCCGACCTCCCGGCTTCCATTGTCTCTCGATGCGCCGTCTTCACGACCTCGACGCCCTTCGGTCCGTGAACTTGGCAACCCTGGAGGCGGAGAGTAGGATGCCGGGGCGCCGCGGGCGCCACAGGAACCGGAGGTTCAGATGGCTGGCAATCTCAAGGGACGGCACTTTCTGAAGCTGCTCGCCTTCACCCCGGCGGAGATCACTGACCTGCTCGACCTCGCCACCACCCTGAAGCAGGCGAAGCGGGCCGGGCTCCGCGGACGAGCCCTCGAGGGTAAGAGCATCGCCCTCATCTTCGAAAAGCCGTCGACGCGCACCCGATGTGCATTCACCGTCGCCTGCATCGACGAGGGCGCTCATCCCGAGTACCTCGGCAAGGGCGACATCCAGCTCGGCAAGAAGGAGACCGTCGCCGACACCGCGCGCGTGCTCGGCCGGATGTTCGACGGGATCCAGTTCCGCGGCTTCGCCCACGCGACCGTGGAAACCCTGGCCGCTCATGCCGGGGTTCCGGTGTGGAACGGTCTCACCGACCAGTGGCACCCGACCCAGATCCTCGCCGATCTGATGACCGTGCGCGAGGAGTTCGGCCGGCTTCGGGGCCTCGCCCTGGCCTACGTCGGCGACGGCCGCAACAACATGGCGAACTCGCTCATGGTCGGCTGCGCCAAGCTCGGCATGGACGTCCGCGTCGTCGCGCCGTCCTCTCTGCACCCGGATCAGTCTCTGGTCGAGACCGTGGGTGCCATCGCCGCCGAGACCGGCGGCGCGGTCACCGTGACCTCATCGGTCGCCGAGGGCGTCGCCGGCGCCCACGCGGTCTACACCGATGTCTGGGCCTCGATGGGCGAGGAGGCGAAGATCGCCGAGCGCATCGCCCTGCTCAAGCCCTACAAGATCACTCCGGAGATGATGGAGATGACCGGGCGCCCGGAGGCGATCTTCCTCCACTGCCTGCCCGCGTTTCACAACCTCGAGACCGAGGTCGCGCGCCAGAACCCGGACATCTGCGAGGTGGCGGACGAGGTCTTCGAGGGTCCGCGTTCGCGCGTCTTCGACGAGGCGGAGAACCGCCTGCACACCATCAAGGCGGTCATGGTCGCGACGCTCGGACGATAGCGTGCGGCGCGGCGTCCGGCGCCGCGCACGGAGGAGTCGGCGATGAAGACGGTCGTGGTTCTCGGTGCCGGCCGCAGCGCCCCGTTCCTGATCTCGCGTCTCCTCGATCAGGCACCGTCTCGAGGATGGCGCATCGTGGTCGCCGACCGCGACGCGTCTCTGGCACAGGAACGCCTCGGCGGCCGCCCGCACGGTGAGGCCGTCCCGCTCGACGCGGGCAATGAGCTCGAGCTCGCAGGCCGCGTCAGCGGCGCGGACCTCGTGGTCAACATGCTCGCGCCACGCTTCCAGTCGATGGTCGCCCGCCACTGTATCGAGAGCGGCGCGCACATGGTCTCGGTCTCCTACCTGAGCCGAGAGACCCTCGCCCTCGATGGCTGGGCACGGGACCGAGGAATCCTGCTGCTCGGAGAGATGGGCCTCGATCCAGGCATCGACCACATGCTCGCCGCCAAGGCCGTGCGCACGACCCTCAACCGCGGCGGCCGGATCCTCGGTTTCCGTTCCTTCGGCAGCG
>CAZQYU010000159.1:0-7353 GCA_964597585.1 uncultured Thermoanaerobaculia bacterium | reverse complement strand
GAGGAGTCGCGACCACCGGGAACCCGCGAGTGCTCGACGTGACCCTCACCACCGCCCATCAGGCGTGCGGTGCGATCCTGCTCGCGATCACGGTGCTGCTCACGGTGTGGACGCGACGGCTCGCGCAGGCACCGTCGGCCTGATCTGCAACGGGCGCCGCCACGAGGCGGGCTCGACCTCGACCAGAGCGAGTCCCCAGGATGGGATCTCGACCTCGATCGTCGCGGGCGGTGGCCCGCCGTCGTGCAGCGTGGTGCGCAGGCTGTCGAGCTCGAGGGTGACTCGGGCCGTCGCGAGGTTGGCCGCGGCGTCGAGCGGCACGGTCACGCTCTGAGCTGAGCCCGCCAGGTTGGCGATCAGGATCCCACGGCGGCCGTCGGCCGCCTGCCACGCGCTCCCCAAGACAGAAGGAGCACTGCGCTGGCGGACCTCGAAGGCTCCGGTGACGAGGTCGAAGTCGAGCCAGGCGAAGGTGAGCGCCGGGCTGTCGACGGATGGTGGCCGGAGCATCCGTCCACCAACGAGGTAGCGCCGTGCGGAGCCGGCGGCGAGGCGCGACGCCCGGAGGAAGAGGTCGAGCAGCGCGGGGTCGGCGTCGTCCGGCGAGATGCCGGTCGCGGCGGGGCGGGAGCCGAGGACCACGGCGGCCGCGAGCCCCCAGGCGCGCGAGGTGTTGAGCAGACCGGGTTCGCCTGGTGGTGGTGTGAGGTCGACCGCCTCGGCGACCGAGGTGGTGACGTCGTGGTAGACCGAGGCGAAGATCGGTGCCAGCTCGAGCCGGTCGCCGAGCAGTCGTAGCAGGCCCGCGTTGAGGAAAGCGTCGGGGAGGTTGTGGCGCGAGACATAGCCGTCGAGCAGGTCGAGGTAGAGCTCGTTGGGCTCCTCGGAGGTCAGCACGAGGCGCGGCCTGACCTCCCGTCCGCGCTGACGCGCCAGCTGGAGCAGCTCTCGCCAGGCGACCCCCTGCCAAGCACCCGACCCCGGCGGGTGACCGTGGTCGGTCGCGAAGCAGGGCACGATCGAGCCGATCGGGAACTCGTCCACGGAGACCGCGTCGACCCCGAGCGCGGCGGCATGGGCGACGGCATCCGCCACCGTCTCCCGCCAAAAGGCTGTTGCCGGACACATCCGGGCCGACGACCATCCGATCGACTCGTAGAACGGGTCGAGATGGACCGTTCCGTCACACCTGAGCACCGCGCTGTCCCTGCCGTTGGCATCGAACGCGTCATGGTCGTCCCAGCCTGGCAGCTCGCGGCGGGTGAGCCGCCACACGCTTCCGGAGAGGTAGACGTAGCCGTGCCCGCCCTCGGCACCGAGCGCGTCCATCGCGGTCCGGAAGGCGCCGGACCCGTCACGGGGAGGATAGAAGCCGGGCCCGGTCCACGCGCCGTTGTGCTCCCAGGCGAACAGGAGGAGGGTCGGCGCGAGCCCGAGGTGATCGCGCCATGCGGTGATTCGTTGCGGCCAGGCAGGAGCGGGCAGGATCGGTGCGCCGGTATCGGACCAGGCGGCGGCCGTGACCACCGGACGGCCGGACGACCACCATGCCGGAACGTCGGTCCTCAGGGCGAGAGGGCGCGGGCGGTCGACCCGTTCCGCGGTGGCGTTCCGGTAGATCGTCGCCGCGTCGTACCAGTCGCCGGTGAACGGTCCCATCACCGCAGTGGATGAGGCCGGCGTCGCCGGAAGCTCGGGAACCGCGCTCGCCACCTGGAGCCCGAGGGCGGGAACGCCCTCGGGCTCGACTCGAGTCACGCCGAAGGTCCGGGTGTCGGTGTCCGCGGCATGGTGGGCCAGGTAGAGGCCCGCTCTGCGGTCGTAGACCGCGACCATTTGCAGCGAGAGGTCCGCCGGCCAGGTTGCGACGAGACCTTGGCCGGGCGCGAACGCCGCCTCCGGCTCGTGGACGACGACTCCGTCGACGAGTGGAAAGGCGACGGCGTCGTCGGCGGAGTCCGCGCCGAGTCGAGCAGGCATCAGGACCGCCGGAAAGACGACCGCGCGCAGGGTGGTGTCCGGGTCGCGGTTGTCGACGTCGACTCGCCAGCTCGCCAGTGGCGAGTCGTCCGCGAGCGTGATTGTCACCGTGACGTCAAGGGCACGTTCGTCGACGTCCGAGTACGAGAGCACGAGCTGGGCTGCGCCCGAGACTCGCTCGCCACGGTAGCTGAACCCGGACGGTGTCAGGTTGTGAAGCTGGTGGACGTCGCACGATGGCTCGACCACGTCGAGCGCGAACAGCGCAATGGGGTACGGCAGCCCGGCCAGCAGGTCAATCCCGGAGCGGCTCTCCACGAGACCGACCAGCGAGCCGCGAAAGCCGAGGCCGAACTCGAAGCGGGCGTGCGCGTTCTCCAACACCAGTCGATCGCCTGCGACCCGGTACTCAGCGCCGGCCCCTTCGGCAGGTCGTGCGGCCATGGAGATGAGGCACATCGCGACTGCACCAGCAAACACGGCCGCGTGGTCTGCGGCGCGAGCGTACGTCATCAGGGTGTCCCTTCGCTTGACGTCGTGCCGAGACTACCGCAGACAGGATCGCCTTCTCAAGGCGAGAGGTCCGCCGGAACGGTTCGCGGGGCGGCCCGTTGCGCGCCGCGTCGTGCGCTCCTCGGGACTCGGTGCGTGTCCCTGGGTGGCTGCCATCGCTGCGAGACTTGACAGCAGGCCCTTCAGGCCGCATAATTTGCGAAAAGGTCTCATCACAAGTTCGGCCGGGGATTCCGTCCGCTGGGTTCCGGCGGCTCCGAGGCCCACGGTCAGCGTGCGTCGGAGTGCGTGGTGGGCCGCCATGTGTGATGCCCTGACCAAGGGCGCAGTACCCAAAAGGAGGCATGACGATGCGAAGAGTGGCGATAGCGTGTGCGGCGGTGATTCTGACCGCATGGACCGGAGCGGTCATTGCGCAGGAGACTTCTGAGAAGCCTCCCGAGAGCCTCGCCTGGGAGTACTTCGTGAGCCCGGCCATGGGGCAGGGCATGAAGTTCGAGGCGGGGATGAAGCAGCACTTTCTGCTACACAAGAAGGCCAACGACCCGTGGCGCCGGGACGTGTGGCAGGTGGTGACCGGCGACCAGGTGGGGAGCTACATCATCCGCACGGGCGGACACACCTGGGCCGACTTCGACCACGAAGCGACGATTCCGGGCGACCGCGAGGACCTCGCCGCCAACGTGTCGCCGTACATGTCCTCGGTCGCGGCGGCGATCACGGAGTGGGATGCGGAGATCTCCAGGTGGCCCCCGGACCTGCCGATGCCGAAATTGGTCGAGGTCACCGTCTACCACCTCAAGCCCGGCGCCTGGCGCGACTTCTACATGGCGGTGAAGAAGGTTCACGTGGCGATCGGGGAGAAGAAGCTCCCGATGCACTACGGCTGGGAGTGGACCGTCAGCGGCGGCCACGGCACCGAGATCACGCTCGCCATACCGCACGCAACTTGGGCTGACTTCAAGGGACCGGGCAGCACGCTGTGGAAGGCGGTCGAAGAAGTCTACAGCGAGACCGAGGCGGACATGCTGCGGCACCTGTTCTCGAAGTCCACCGAGAGCACGGAGAGCTTCATCGTGGCGTACCGTGACGACTTGAGCTACGTGCCGGCGACGAAGTGACTCAACGCTCCCCCGGCCGGAGGACGGTGCTCCTTCTCCGGCCGAGGGCTGACGGCCGGGCTCTCTCGGGCCGGCGGGTCACCGATCAAGCATCTCTCGGACCATCGACAGGAGGGTCACGACGCGGAACGGCTTCTGCAAGACCGGGACACCGGCTCCGGCGGCGTGCCGGCCCAAGTCGCCGTCAGCCGAATAGCCCGTCGAGAGAATCGCAGGAATGGCGGCACGGACCGCCCGGATACGGTCGAGGGCGCCGGGGCCCCCGAGTCGCGGCATGACCGCATCCAGGAGCACGAGGTCGATCCTGTGCTCATGTGCCGAGAAGACCTCGAAGGCCTCGACGCCGTCCGCAGCCGCGAGCACGGTGTAGCCGGCGCGGCTCAAGGCCTCGACCAGAAGATCGCGGACGCTCGGCTCGTCCTCGGCGACAAGGATCGTCTCGGAACCGCCGGTGATTGCCTCCGACGGTTGGACGGGCTCCATGGCCAGCTCGCCCTCCGCGGCTGAGGGCAACAGAATGCGAAACCTGCTACCGGCGCCCGGAGTGCTCGAGACCTCGACCGTGCCGCCGTGCTGGTGCACGATGCCGTAGACGGTCGCGAGGCCGAGCCCCGATCCTTGTCCGCTCGGTTTGGTGGTGAAGAACGGCTCGAACGCGCGACGGCGGGTGTCGTCGTCCATGCCGCGTCCGGTGTCCTCGACCACAAGACAGAGCATCGGTGGGTCAAGGCCTTGCTCAGGAGAGGCTGGCTCGTCCGAGTGCTCGTCCTGGGAGCACACTGCGATCCGCACCCGGCCCCCTTCCGGCATCGCGTCGCGTGCGTTGACCACGAGGTTGACCACGACCTGCTCGATCTGGGCGCGGTCGACCAGTGCCGGAGGCAGCCCGGGCGACGTCTCCAGGACGAGATCGATGTGCTCGCCGATGATGGCGCGCAGCATGACGACGATGCCCTCCACCAGCCTGGCGAGATCGACGGCACTCGGCTGGAGGACCTGGCGCCCGCCAAAGGCGAGCAGCTGGCGGGTGAGGCTGGCGGCACGCCGGGCGCCGAACTCGACGCCTTCGAGATGTCTCGTAGCGGCATGATCCGGCTCCAGTGTGCCGAGAGCGAGCTCCACGTGGGTGAAGACCGCCTGCAGGATGTTGTTGAAGTCGTGGGCAATCCCGCCGGCGAGCTGCCCGATGGCCTCCATCCGTTGAGATCGGGCCAACCGAGCCTCGAGCGCGCGGCGCTCACCCTCGGCTCTTGAACGCGCCAGACGGGCCTTGAGAATCGGCGCGACGCCGGAGGCCACGATTTCGAGCTGCTGACGGTCCTCCTCCGAGTAGCCGCCGCGCCGGTCGGCCACCAGAATCAGCCCGATCAGCTCATCGGCATCGAGAACCGGGACGGCCAGTGCCGACCGCAGCACGATCCTCTCACCAGCTGCATCGGTGACCGTCTCGGCCGAGCGGGTCGAGCGGGTCCGGAGGGTCTGTCCCCAGATGCCCTCCCACGACTCGCGGGGGAGCACGACCCGACCGTGATCGTCGCGTCCGGCGGACGGACCGGGGAGGATCGAGGCGGGGCAGACCAGGGTGCGGCCGTCCTCAAGGTATCCCAGCATGCCGTGCGGGCTCTGGAACGCGTCGAGGAGAAGGTCGAGAGCGGCGGTGAAGGCGTGGTCCGCGATCTCGCTCAGGAAGGCGGTCGCAATCCGGTTGGCGAGGGTGAGGGCGCGCTGCGACCGTCGCAGGTCCGCTTCGAAGCGGACCCTTCGAGTGATATCAAGGGCGGTGAACATCACCGGACCGCCGGGGTTGCCGGGCTCCACCGGTGTCGAGCTGAGCAGTACGTAGATGGTGTCTCCGTTGCGGTGCTGCCACACGGTCTCCACGGTGCCCGTGCCGGACTCGGCGATCTGACGATACTTCTCGCGGCCGACCCGCTCGAACTCCTCGGCCGTCGGATACAGCAACCGGGCGCTTCGTCCGATGAGCTCTTCGCGGGCGAAGCCGATCATCTGGCAGACCTGGTTGTTGACCTCGCGAAGGATGCGCCCCTCGACCAGGCCGATCCCCACGGGGGCGGTGCGGATGATGCTGGAAAGGTGCTTCTCGCTCCGTTCGAGAGCCTCTGCCGAGCGCTCTCTCGCGGTGATGTCGAGAGCTGTGCCGATAACTCGGAGGGGTTCACCGTTCGCGTCACGTTCGAAAACCAGCGCCCGATCGTGCAACCACCGCCAGCCACCATCGGCTGATCTGAGGCGGTACTCAACCTCCTCCGAATGGCCGTCGGGCGAGGTACGGAGCCGCTCCATGCGGTCGAGGAGCAGCTCCCGGTCGTCGCGATGCAGGAGGGCGCTGAGGTTCTGCCAGCTGATCTGCTCGGGGTTGGCGCCGAAATAGCTGCCGAGGATCTCACGATGGGTCTCGTTCATCCATACGATGGACTGAGTGGGAAGGTCGAACAGATAGATCAGAGCCGGCGTGGTGTTGGCGATGGCGCGCGCGAACTGCGCGCTGGCCTGAAGCTCGGCCTGCGCGCGACGCCTCTCGGTGATGTCGGTACCGAGCACGAGGGCCGCGGGGCGGCCTCCGTGGGTCGTGGGCACAGAGACGGACTCGATGAAGACGGAGCGCCCATCGGCGGTGATCATCTCGAGCTCGACAGGTGGGTTGGCGGTGCCGTTCCCGATCCGGCGGAGGCGGTCGACAACGTGAGGCCGGAAGCCCTCGGCGATCGTCTGGATGGCCTCGACCCCAATCACATCGGCCGGGTCGTCAAAGCCAAGCTGGTGGGCGGCTGCGGGGTTCGCGAACACATAGCGTCCGTCCTGGACGACCAGGATCGAGCTCGGCGCCCCCTCGACCATCGCGCGGTAGCGGGCTTCGCTCTCGGTGAGGCTCTCGCTCGGACACTCGTGCGGGGGGTCGAGATGCTCCTGCTGCGATGCCCGACCTGGAGCGGCCGCCGCCTTCATCGGCACCGCAGTCGGTTCCGACTCGCCCATCCTCGCCTCCGCATCACGCTCGCAGGACACCCGTGCACCCGTCCTCCCGCTATCCGCGGACACCGGGTCGGTCACCGATAGCATCGAAGGTTGGAGCGTCTGTGAGCCATGCTACCTCATTCACATTCGAGCGTGCTCTCGGTCAGTGCGGCAGGCCGTCCGGTCCGAGGACCTTGAACCGCACCGCGAATCCGGTGCAGTGCATCGTCTCCTGATAGCGGGTGGACGGATCCCTGGAGTCGATCAGGCGCCCGCATTCGGTGACCACGAGAGCATCGGCTTCGAGCCTTGCCGCTCGCGTCCTCATGCGTGCGATCGCCCGGTGCTCGGCATCCTGGCGACGGCGGTCCGCCACGCGATCGTCCTCGCTTCGGTGAGCAGGGTCCGGGTCGACTCGCGGAGCACCCACTGGTTCGATCTCCTCGAGCTCGGCGAGCACCTCGTAGTCCCGGTCGGGGAAGTCGCTGGGTCGGTACACCCGGACGTCTGTTGGTCGAGCGGCGGCGCCGGAGTCGCTCCCTGAAGCACAGGCTGCGAGCAGCACACAGCACGCTGCGGATGCCGTGGCGAGCTTCAAACCGTGCATGGCGGCCTCCCTGCTTGCGCGAGTTTGGACATGCAAGTGTCGCATGAGACAAGACGTGAGACGCAAGAGGTAAGACGCAAGACGCAAAAAGGGGCGGAGACGAGCTCCGCCCCTACGGACATTGAGTCTGACCTCTAGCGTCTAGCCTCTCACGTC
>CAZQYU010000158.1:0-7393 GCA_964597585.1 uncultured Thermoanaerobaculia bacterium | reverse complement strand
TCATCTTCGGCAATCGCCGCTTCGGCTACTACGAGACCGTGGCCGGCGGCTGCGGCGCGGGCCAGGGCTTCCCCGGCGCCTCGGCGACCCACAGCCACATGACCAACACCCGGGCGACCGATCCCGAAGTGCTGGAGCACCGCTACCCGGTGCGGCTAGAACGCTTCGCGATCCGTCGCGGTTCCGGCGGCGCGGGCCGGTGGCCGGGTGGCGACGGGGTGGTGCGTGAGCTCGTCTTCCTCGAGCCGGTCCGGGTCTCGTTGTTGTCCCAGCATCGGATCGAGGTCCCCTACGGCGTGGCCGGTGGAGGCCCCGGCCAACCCGGCCGTCAGCGCCTCCTCCGCACGGACGGTTCGGTGCTCGAGCTTGGCGGCATCGACGGCTGCGATGCCGAGGCCGGCGACCGACTGATCCTCGAGACTCCCGGCGGCGGGGGGTGGGGCGCTGAGGCGCAAGAGGTGAGAAGCGAGAAGCGAGACGTGCGCCGCACGGCCCTGCCGGCGAAGCGCGGGGGGTGAGGAGTGGAGAGGGATGCCAAGTGAGGAGGCGCACCCGGAGCGTGAAGCCTGCTTGAAGCGGGCGACAGATTGGTGAACGCCAAGACGCCAAGACGCCAAGTGGGACGTGGCAGTTCAAGGGGGCAGGAGATGCCTGGATCGCTCGCTCGCGTTCGGCGACTGACGACCGGGTCGAGGAAGCCGGGACCGACTTTGTGGGGCCCCGCCGCGCGCCGTGCGCGCGGCCCTGAGCGATGGGAGGACCTCCCGAAAGGGCTGCTCTTTCGGCAGGTCGTCCCATCGCTCAGGGTCGGCTGCCAAAGGCAGCCGTTGGGACCTGCGAGATCATCGCTGCCGTCGTTGCGATGGCTTGGCGTCTTGGCGTCTTGGCGTTTCAATCTCCGACTCTCGCGCATTTCGGATCGCCCGCGCGTTGAAGGGCGTCGCGAGCTTCACTCGATTCTCCTCGCGACGACCCAGGGGTGCGGGGCGCATTCGCAGGCATTCCGTCGGCGGTCGGGTACGGGTACCGTGGCGCCATGAACCGGTTCGCCTCGGTGATCTTCTGGTCGGTGATCGCGGGCGCCTTCATCGGTCCCGGCACGGTCACGACCGCGGCAAAGGCGGGCGCCGGCTACGGGCTCGCGCTGCTGTGGGCGCTGGTGTTTTCCACGGCGGCCTGCCTGCTCCTGCAGGAGACCGCCGCCCGGCTCACCGTTACGACAGGCCGCGACCTCGGTGAGCTGCTCAGATCACGCTTTCACGGCGCGGGCGGCATCGCGGTCGTGATCGTGGTGGTCGGTGCGGTCGTGCTCGGCTGTGCCGCCTACGAGGCCGGCAACGTCCTCGGTGCGGTTGCCGGGGCGGCCCGGGTCGCGGCGGTCCCGGGACCCGTGCTCGCCGCGGTGATCGGCGTCGCGGCGGCCCTCCTGCTCTGGTTCGGCACGGTGTCGGCCATCACCCGCGCCTTCGGGGTCATGGTCTCGGTGATGGGCGTGGCCTTTCTGGTCACGGCGGCGCTGGTCGGGCCCGCCCCCGGCGAGATCCTCCGCGCCGCTCTTGTCCCTGCGCTTCCGGCCGGCTCGGGGTTGCTCGCGATCGGGCTGGTCGGCACCACCGTGGTGCCCTACAACCTGTTCCTCGGCTCGGGCCTCGCGCGCGGTCAGGACCTCGGCACGATGCGCTTCGGGCTCGTCGTCTCGGTGATCTTCGGGGGTCTGATCTCGGCCGGCGTGCTGGTGGTCGGAACGGCGGTCTCCGGCGCCTTCAGCTATGACGGCCTCGCCGCCGTGCTGCGCGCTCGCCTCGGCGTCGGGGCCGACCTGATGTTCGCGGCCGGGCTCTTCGCCGCAGGCTTCTCGTCGGCGGTGTCGGCGCCCCTCGCGGCGGCGCTGACCTGCCGCGGGCTGTTCGGCGGCGCGGATGCTTCTCCTTGGGGTCGCACCGGCGCGCGCTGGAGGGTGGTCTGGGGCGGGGTGCTCGCAGTCGGGGTCGGATTCGGGCTCGCCGGTGTCCAGCCGATCCCTGCGATCATCCTCGCTCAGGCGTTCAACGGCGTCATGCTGCCGGCGGTCGCAGTCGTGCTGCTGGTGGCCGCGAACGACGGCCGTCTGGTCGGGGCCGACGGGCTCGGCGGCAGACTCCATCTCGCTGCCATGGCGCTGGCGGTGGCGATCACGGTCGTGCTCGGCCTGGTCAACCTGCTCCGCGCGGCGGCGGCAGTGTCCGGGCTCACCGCTCCCGATGCCGGCACCGTGCTCGCGGCGAGCCTGGTCCTGACAGTCGTGCTGGCGTTCCCGGTCGGCCGCGCCGTCGCCAGCGGCCGGAGGCGGCAGTGAGGAGTGAAGAGTAGGGGCGGAGCTTGCCTCCGCCCGATTTGGCACATCGCGCGGGCGGAGACAAGCTCCGCCCCTACGTGACTTCTCAGCCGCCGCCGGATGGGGATGATGCGGTACCCTCGGCTCGCGAGACTGCGGTGTCTGGCATGCGTCCGACGTAGCGCCGGAAGGGCCCGGTCAGGGCCTTCGGCATGTACAGGAAAACCAGCCGCGCGGCGCCTTCGAGCTTCGCCGTGAGCAGCCGAGTGGCCACCTGGTGGACGTCGGCGCGGGCGAGATCGCGGCGGGTGAAGACGGTCGCGAGCAGCAGGGGGGCGAGGCGGCGGGCCTCGGCCTCGTCGACCGTGACCGGCCACGGCTCGGGCTTCACCTCGAGCGGGAACCGCTCCCAGGTCGGTGCCGGAGGATGGCGCAGGGCGTGGGCGAAGAGCTCCCGCAGCGCCCCGGAGGTCAGCTTCGCGACCACACAGCGCACCGCCGGGACCGCGATCGCATGGCGAACCGGGTGATAGCCCTCACCGAGCTGGTCGAGGGTACCGTCGACGCCGTCCTTGAGCAGGCGCAGATCGGTGACGACCTCACCGTCTCCCGTGCGCAGCTCGAGCCGGAAGCTCCAAAACGGAACCAGGTCGCTGACGACCTCGGGGGTGCGCGGGTCATGACCGTACGGCACCTCGAGCTTGTGCTGGCCCTGCACCCGGAAGACCCGGTGGCAGTTGGCGCAGAAGTGAAGCACCGCCTGCGGCGAGAATGGGTACTCCCAGCCGCAGGTCGGGCACTCCATCGGGATGAAACGTAGGCCGGTCGCCGGATTTCGGGCCGCTGCGGGGAGCGGCTCGAGCGCCTGCGGGTCGAGATCGGGGGCATCGCCGACCACGGTTCCCGAGGCGGCGTCGACCAGGATCCGACCCGCGACATGAGGACCTTCGACGCTGCACACCCACCACGGCCGCCAGACGACGGCGCGAACGTCCTCGTGGAGCCGGTTCCCGACCCGTAGGCTGCGCAGGTCGCGCACCAGCCGCTTGCGGTCGAGATCGCCGTAGGCCGCGTCGAGCTGCGCCGGCGCACGGTCGGCGGGCAGGCAGCGCGCGTCCTCGGGGAGGGCGGCCACTGGCAGCAGGGCGCGCAGCCAGCTGAGCTTGCCCATCGGCGGCAGGTCGAGCAGGGAGGTCGCCTCGGTGGCGGCCTCGACCGCCCCGACGGTGAAGCGGAGGACCTTGTCCTCGGTGACCGGCTCGCGGCCGAAGACAGCCTCGTAGAGCACGCCCATCCCGTGGTAATAGGGGGTCAGGAAGCGGTCGGCAGAGCCGATGTGCAGAGTCGTCGCGAGCTTGGCGCGGAAGCCGTCTGCGGCGCGGTTCACGGCGGCCTCGGCCGCGGCGGCTGCGAGGTCGGCCTCGGGAGAGTCGAGCGGCGTGCCGTCGGCAGCGACCCTGGTCCCTGCGCGAGCCAGCGGGGCGACGGTTGCGTGGTAGAGCTTCAGGTAGTGGAGGCGCCGGTGGTGGTCGAGGATCGCCTCGCGCAGCGTGTCGAGATCGCCGGCACGCTCCGGGAGGGTGACCTGGAGAAGGTCCTCGTGCCCGACGACGAGGTGATACGAGCCACAGTAGTCGCAGTGGGCCATCCGGTGCAGCACCGGGAGGACCACTTCGGCGCCACACTCTGTGCAGTGGAGAGCGACGGCGTAGCCGCTCGCGTCGTCGTCCAGCGGTGCAGAGGGAGAGGACACCGGAGCAACCGACGGCGCGGCTGGCTCGGACGCCGGCGCGGCCGGGGGATTGTCGGGTACGAGCTGTGCCAACTTCTCAATCGGGTTCCACGAGCTGTGCCACGCCGCCCACAGGCCGCCGATCACCATGATCGGCAGGTACATCCAGAGGTCTGCGAGGCGTCCGACAATGACCAGGGCGACCTGGGCGAGGAGAACTCCCGCTGCGACCTCGAGCAGCGGCCTTCGTGCGGCGGCGAGACCCGCGCCGGGGAATACCGCGTTGGTCAGGATCGGGACCGCGGGCGGCAGGCGCCGGGGCGCGAGCAGGGCGGCTGCGAGAATCGCGGCAGCCGGCGGCGCCGCCAGAGCGAGCAGGGCCCAGGCCGGGGTCACATCACCTCTTCCGGAAGCAGTGTTCCACTGGCCAGCTCCTTGAGCAGGCGGACAACGACCTGGGTGTCGTCGATCGCGAGCGAGGGATCGGCGAGCGCGCCCTCGAGCAGGAGGCACATCGCCTGGAAGTTGGTGTCCGAGCCGCTGCCGTTGATCAGCACCGCCCGGCAAGCTTCGAATTGCTCGCCGCGCGGCAGCTCTCCCCGAATCAGCCTGCGAACCACCTCGCGGTAGGCGAGGTCGGGCCCGTCGTCATCCATCTCGCCGTCCAACTCATATTCCATCGATCGTCCCTCCCGGGGCGGCGGGCCGTTGGGCGGCTCCGCCGGAGCGGTCGGTCCTCTCGTCGAGAGAGCATCCCTCAGTATACTGAGAACGAGACCTTGAGGCGAGACAGGAGGCGGAATGGGCGAACTGGCAGGTCGGCGAATCGTAGTGACCGGGGCGGCGAGCGGCATTGGTTTCGAGGTCGCCCGTCGGGCCGCGGAGAGGGGCGCGGAGGTCTGCCTCGTGTCGCGACGCAGGGAGGCCTTGGACGAGGCCGCCTCGAGGATCGGCCCTGCCGCGTGGGTTCACGTCGCCGACCTCGCCGATCCGGAGGCGATTGTGGCGCTCGCCGTCGCGGTCGGGGACCGCTGGGGTGGCGTGGACGGAGTCGTCAACAACGCAGGAGTTGCCACTCCTGGGCTGGTCGCGGCGGTCGACGTCGCGACCTGGGACTGGATCTTCGCGGTCAACGCGCGGGCCCCGTTCCTGCTGGTCCAGGCCCTGCTGCCGCTGTTCGGCGAGACCGCAGCGGTGGTCAACGTGTCGTCAACGCTGGCGGTCAAGCCGATCCCGGCGATGGCAGCCTACACGGCCTCCAAAGCGGCGCTCGACGCGCTGACCCGGTCGCTCGCCCTTGAGCTCGCGCCGACGGTGCGGGTGAACTCGGTCATGCCGGCCGTGGTCGATACCCCGATCCATGAGACCCGCGGCCTCACCCGGGAGCAGGTGGAGGGAATGGGGCGGATCCACCCAATGGGCCGCATCGGCCGCCCCGAGGACGTGGCTGAAATGGTCGTTTTCCTGCTCTCGGATGCGGCCTCGTGGGTGACGGGCGCCGTCATTCCAGTCGACGGCGGGATGTGCGTAACATGATCAGCCGTTACGGACGCAACTGCTGAGATCCACGGCGCTGACCAGCGCCCTCGAGTATCGAGCTGGCTGTGGTAAGACGTCAGATCTCCGAGGGGCCGTCGATCGTGATGCGGCGTGTGTCGCCTTCGAGGACCTCGAGCCGGACTCGCCACATCCTCGCGGCCTCCGGAAGCCAGGCGGCGACCCGCTCCTTCGGCCACTCGACCGCGGTGACCGCATCCGGCTCCGACAGCATCTCCTCGAGGCCCAGCTCGCTGAGGACACGGGCGGAGTTCTCGAGCCGGTAGAGGTCGACGTGGTGGAGGCGCCGCACGGGGCCACGCGAGAATGAGTAGCTCTGGATCAGGACGAAGGTCGGTGAGCTGACCTCGTTGGGGTCGCCGCCGAGACCGGCTGCGAGACCACGCACGAAGGTCGTCTTGCCGGCGGCGAGCTCGCCCTCGAGCAGCACCAGGTCGCCCGGTTCGAGCCGGGTGGCGAGCGCGCTGCCGAACGCCTCAGTCGCGGCAGCGGTGGGACAGAGCTGGGCGTCGGGGCTCATCGCGGGCTCCCGTGGGCGTTGCGGTCGAGGGCGCGGTCGGCGAGCCAGACCGCGACCGAGACCGCGAGCGCTGGAAACATCGGCTCGATGCCGGCAGGATAGCGGCCCTGGCTGGCGGCGGCGATCCATCCCGCGGCAGTCGCTGCAGCCCCGACCACGGCGAGCACCGCGGAGCCGGGCCGGAACCGCCAGCGCGCGGGCGCATGGATGGCCACCACGGGCAGCAGCAGTGCGGAGGTGCCGATGGTGCCGAGGTGGTGCCAAACGGCCACCGCTGAGTCGAAGGCGAGCGCGACGGCGCCCGCCGCCGCGGCGGAGATCGCGAGGCCGAGCCGTGTGCGCCGGCGCACGACCTCGGGCGCCGCTGAACTGTCGGTGAAATCGTGCCCGACCGTGGCCGCGGCCAGGAAGAGGTAGCTGTCGAGGGTCGACATGACGGTGGCGAAGAGGCCGACCACGAACATCGCGGCCAGCCACGTCGGCAGGACCGCCTGGGCGAGCGCTGGGTAGGCGGCGAGGGGGTCGGCAAGGTCGGGGAGCAGGACCCTCGCCGCGAGCCCGGTGGTCACGGAGAGAAAGTCGAATGCCGCCCACATCACCACCGAGGCGAGCACGCCGAGGCGGGCCGTGCGCTCCGTGCGGGCGGCAAAGACACGCTGGTAGAAGGCCGGCTCGACCATGGTCTGGAGCGCGATCAGGTACCACACCAGCACCGCCTGCCAGCCGAGACCTCCGTCGACGCTGCGGTGGGTCGCCGGGAGCGCGTGCCAGAGTGCGACGAAGCCGCCGGTGTGGGCGAGCGCGGCCGGCAGCAGGATCAGGAAGCCGCCGTACATCAGCACCAGCTGGATTGCGTCCGTGCGGACCACCGCGCGGAATCCCGAGAGCCCGACATAGCCTGCGGAGAAGGCGGCCACGATCACCGTTGCGGCGAGAGGCGACCAGCCGGTGACGCTTTCGAGCAGGGTCGCGGACATCAGCACGTAAGCGACAGGGACGGTTACCGCCCAGATCATGGCGGCGCCCACGCGGCCGGCGCCGGGCCCGTAGGAGCGGCGCATGAGCTCGGGGATCGAGACCGCCGCGCTGCGCCTCAGGCGGGGTGCGAGCACCAGCGCGAACAGGATCGCGGCGAAGTAGTAGGGCAGCCCGAAGACGACCCAGGTGGAGATCCCGAATCGCCAGGCGTACTCGCCGATGCCGAGAATGCCGCCATACCAGGTGGTCACCAGGGTGGCGACGAACGCCGGCAGGGTCAGGCGACGCCCGT
>CAZQYU010000157.1:0-7419 GCA_964597585.1 uncultured Thermoanaerobaculia bacterium | reverse complement strand
CCTGCCACTCCTCGCGCTCGGGGTCGCGCTTGCGGATCACGGGCGGGTCGTCGGCAAGGTCCCAGGCGGTGCGGTTGAGGCCGTTCTTGGCCGGGATCGTCTTGAGCGTGCGGACGTGGCGGCCGTCGGCGGCGACGATCTCGATCGTGAGCCGATCCTGGGTCGGCTTCTTCGTGGCGTCCACGCTCACGGCGGCCGCGTCGTCGCCTTCGGGCTCCATGCTCTCCTTGAGCCAGTAGGTCAAGATCGCACCGGTGGGTGGGTTGGGCGCCTTGAAGACCTTGGCGCCGAGACCGTAGCGGGTGAAGCGGGCCGGGAAACGCAGCGCCGTGCGGATCGGGAACAGGTGTACCGGCTCGGCGCGAACGGCGGTGTCGAGCTGCTGCAGGGCGGTGGCGTCGTCGAAGATCCACAGGCCACGCCCGTGAGTGCCGAGGACGAGGTCGTTCTCCGGCTCCTTGACGACCAGGTCGTGGACCGGGACGGTCGGGAGGTTGGCCAGCCCCATCGACTGCCAGTGGTGCTCGTCGCGGCTCGCGTAGAGGCCGAGCTCGGTGCCCGCCCACAGCAGCCCGGGCGCCTGCGGGTCCTGGCGGACCACCCACACGAACGCCCCGGCGGGCAGGTCGCCGGACACATTGCGCCAGGTCGCTCCATAGTCGTCGGTGCGGTAGATCCGAGGGGCCGGGTCGTCGAGCTGGTGGCGGTCGAAGGCGGCCCATGCGGTGCCCGGTGCGCTGCGCGACGGCTCGACGTGCGACACGGCCGTGCCCCTCGGCACACCGGGGACCGCGCCGACGACGTTGGTCCACGTCGCGCCGCCGTCGCGCGACAGCTGCAGGTTGCCGTCGTCGGTGCCGGCCCACAGCACGCCGGCCTGGGCGGGCGACTCGGCGAAGGAGATCACCGTGCAGTAGTACTCCGCGGTGGTGTTCTCCGGCCACACCGGGCCACCCGCCTCGCCGAGCTTGGCCGGGTCGGCGGTGGTGAGGTCCGGGCTGATCGCCTGCCAGGTGAGGCCGAAGTCGGTGCTCTTGAAGACCACGCTGCCGGCGAAGTAGACCGTGTCGGGGTCGTGTGGCGAGGCGACGATGGGCGCGTTCCAATTGAATCGGACCGGAAGGTCCTTGGCCGGCCCGCCGTCGTTGCGGGCCGCCTGTGGGCTGACCGAGATCTGCTGCCGGTTTCGCATGTCGGTGCGGACGATGGCCCCGGCCTGGGATTCGCTCAGGTAGAGGTCGGGTTCGTGCGCGTTGGCGACCATGTGGAAGCCGTCGCCGAAGCTGATCATCCGCCAGTCGTCGTCGAGGATGCCGGCCGGCTCGCGGGTGCGGCTCGGGCCGGCCCAGCAGCCGTTGTCCTGGAGGCCGCCGCCGACGAAGTAGAACGGCTGGCGGGTGTCGGCAAAGACCTGGTAGTACTGCGCGATCGGCAGGTTGCGCACCGCTTCCCAGGTATCGCCGCGGTCGTAGGAGACCGCAATCCCGCCGTCCTGGCCCTGCCACATCCGGTTCACGTCGAGCGGGTCGATCCACAGGGCGTGGTAGTCGATGTGGGTACCGCGCGCGATCCGTGTGAACGTGTGCCCCCCGTCGATCGAGCGCCATAGCGTGCTCGCCACCGCGTAGACCGTGTTCTCGTCCCTCGGGTCGACCCGGACGTGGCTGTAGTAGAAGCCGCGCGAGACGATCTCGACCTCGTCCGAAACCTTGGTGAAGCTCTCCCCTCCGTCGTCCGAGCGGAAGAGCGTACCGGCGTTGGTCTCGGCGATGACGTAGACCACCTCCGGGTTCGAGCGCGCGACCGCGATCCCGATCCGTCCCATCTCCTTGGGCAGGCCCTTGGTGACCTTGTCCCAGGTGGTGCCGCCGTCGGCGGAGCGGAAGACCCCGCCGCCCTCTCCGCCGGAGGTGAAGCTCCACGGCCGGCGCTCGAAGCGCCACACGCCGGCGAGAATCACCTTCGGATTCGACGGGTCCATTGCGAGGTCGGAGATGCCGTGGTGCTCGTCGAGGTAGAGGACCTTGTCCCAGGTCGCACCTCCGTCCGACGAGCGGTACACGCCGCGCTCGACGTTGGGGCCGTAGATGTGGCCGAGCGCACCGACCCAGACCCGGTCCGGGTCGTTGGGGTCGACCAGGATCTTCGAGATGTGACGGGTGGCGTCGAGGCCGAGGTGGGTCCAGGTCGCGCCGCCATCGGTGGTCCGATAGACGCCGTTGCCCGCCGAGACGCTGTTGCGTGCGGCAGACTCGCCGGTGCCGACGTAGACCACCGACGGGTTGGACGGCGCCACTGCGATCGCCCCGATCGACGCTACGGGCTGATGGTCGAACACAGGCGCGAAGGTCGTGCCGGCATCGGTGCTCTTCCAGACCCCACCCGAGGCGGCGCCGACCCACACCACTCTCGGGTCGCCCTGAACGCCCGCGACGTCGGCAACGCGGCCGCCCATGTTCGCGGGCCCGAGGTTGCGCCACTCGAGGTGGTCGTAAGGGCCCGGCGACGTCGTGCCGGCAACTGCCGCAGGGGTCACCAGCGCCACAACGAGGGCGAGCGAGGTCAAGAGTACGGTGGGAAGATGACGGCTCATCAGCGGCCTCCTGTGATCGCGAACGTGTCGAGCCCGAAGGTGGCGGCAGGATAGCTCACCCCCGCCGTGCCGACCCCGGCGCTGCCCATGCCGCCGGGCCGGAGGCCCGCACTCATGCTGCCGTTCATGCACACGCTCCTCTCCCCGCGTCGGGCGGGCTCCGGAGACGAACCCGCACCCGGGCCGCGAGAGCCGACCCGCCGGTCGGTGGTGGAAACCTCGAACGTATCGAAAGTTTTGCCCGGTTGGTTAGAACGGATCTCAGCAGAGGCTATTCCATGCCGGGCGCCGCGGCGGCCCTGACCGACCCGGGAGAAGCGGGCGGTTCCGCTTCCTCTCAGCGCGCGTCGGGGCGCAGCATGTCGACCAGCCTCGGCCGATCGAGCAGCCGCTGGGCCGTGACCAGGGCGGCGGCGCTCCATACCTGTTGGAGATTGGCGGCGCGCCCGACGAGCCGGCCCTGACGCCCGTCGTAGTACTCCGGCCAGTTGTCGTCGGCGAGTCGCGTACGCGCCAGATCGACCGCGCGCTCGGCGAGCGTGCGGCGGTCGGCGGTGAGCGCCGCGGCCACGAACGGCCACAGCAGGACCGGCCAGTGGCCGCCGTTGTGGTAAGACCAGGGTCGGTTCTTGGGGTCGCAGCCGGTCACCAGACGCCATTCCGTGCCGGTCATCGCGGGGAAGCTGATGGCGAGCGGGACGCTCCCGATCAGGTCATCCCAGCGCGCCTCGTAGAGGTCCATGATGAGCCCGGCCTGTTCCTCGGTGGCGAGGCCGAACAGGACGGCGAGCAGGTTGCCGAGCGCGAAGAAGCGGACGTCGAGACGACCAGGGCCCAGGTTGCCGGCGAGGTAGCCGCCGCGGCGCGGAAGCCAGGTGTGCACCCACTCGGGGATCGAGTCCGGCGCGATGTTGAGGTCGTTCTCGCCCGAGCTGCCGAACTCGTCGAGACGGAAGCGATTGATCTCGCTCAACCGGCTCTCGTCCAGCCAATAGTGGGTGCGAACGTAGTCGAGCAGCTGCTGGCGCCGCTCGGCGGCCCGGTCGAGGAGTGCAGCGTCCCGACCTCCGTCCGAGAGCAGGCGACTTGCGGTGCCGAGCATGGCGTAGAACAGCGCCTGAATCTCGAGGGGATGGCCGTAAATTCCCATGCGCCGGTCGATCATGCAGCAGCCGTCGGGCACGAGCAGAGTTGGCAGGACCTCGAACGACCCCCTGAGTACCAGCTCGAGGCAGCGACGGATCGTCTGCCGGACCTCCTCGCGAGCGGCCAGCTCCCTGTCACCGGAGACGCGTTCGTAGAGCCCGAGAAGGATCGTCCACCACATGATTGAGTCGACCGGCGCGACGCGCCCGATGGCGCGGTTGCCGAAGTCCGCTACCAGCCGCTTCTCGCCCTCGCCGTCCGCGGCGAGTGAAAAGCTCGCCGGCAGCACGCCGGGATGGAGGTCGTGGCCGCGCATCCCGGTCTGTCCTGCGGCCAGCCCGGCGACGGTGACCAGGAAGTCGCGGACGATCTCGGAGTCGGGTTCTTCGTCACTGAGGAAGACGAGGGCCGAAACCACGAAGTCGCGCACGAAGCACTCACCATAGTTGGCGGCGCCGCGGAACTGCGGTGCGTGGGAGGCCACGGTGCCGATGCGGCGGCCTTCGAAGGCCACCACCGCGTCCTCAACCAGGCGGCGTGCGGCGGTGACGGGATCCGAGCTCATGGGCGGTCCTCCTGCCGAGAGTCCTTCGCATCCGAGAGCTGGCTCGCGGCCTCGGCGTCGACCAGCCAGAGTGGCTGGGTGAAGCGGGGCCGGATGAGCTGGGCGGGCAGTCTCTCGGGCCGTCGCGGCCCCTCGAGCACCTGCCGGAGCACGCCGGCCTTGGCGCTGCCCGAGACCAGAAAGACGACTGCCCGGGCCCGGTTGAGGACGCCGGCTGTGAGGGTGACGCGGGCGAAGGCCTGACCGGCTACCCTCGCCGGGACCACCCACCGGCTGGTCTCCTGGAGCGCCGGGTCGCCGGGGAAGAGTGACGCGGTGTGGCCGTTCTCACCCAGCCCGAGCAGGACGAGGTCCAAGGTCGGGCCGTCGCTGTCGGCGACGAACGAACGCAGCAGCGCATCGTAGGCGAGCGCGGCGCGCGCGGGGTCGCCGGCGCAGCGGATCGGATGGATGTGGTCGGCGGGAACCGGAACGCGGTCGAGTAGGGCCTCGTGAACGGCGCGTTCGTTGCTGGACGGGTCGTCCGGGGGCACGCAGCGTTCATCGCCCCAGAACACGTGGACCTTCGGCCACGGCACCCCCGAAGCGAGGGTGGGGTCGGCGAGGCGACGGTACGCGGGCAGCGGGGTTGTGCCGCCGGCCACGGCGAGGGTGAAGCGGCCGCGCCCGGCCACCGCCGTCCGCGCCGCGTCGGCGACGAGTCCGGCGGCGGCGAGTGAGAGCGTCTCGGGGTCCGGCTCGATCCGGATCATCCCGGTTGCCCGACGCTCGGAGTCAGCCAGCTGCGGCCGTCGCGCGCGATCAGGACCTCCGCCGTATCGGGACCCCAGGACCCGGCCGAGTACGGCGAGACTTCAGGATTGGTGTCGGACGCCCACGCCTCCAGGATCGGCATCATCGCCGCCCACGCCGCCTCGACCTGGTCGGTACGCTTGAACAGGGTCGAGTCACCCTGCATCACGTCGAGGAGCAGGGTCTCGTACGCCTCGGGCGGAACGTCCTCGAACGCCTCGCGGTATGTGAAGCGCATGTCGACCGGGCTCAAGCGGACCTTGAGCCCGGGCCGCTTGGCCTGAAAGCGCAGCACGATGCCCTCGTCGGGCTGGATGTGGAGCACGATCCGGTTGGGCTGCCAGTCGCCGACCGCGGCCGAGGGAAATATCTGGTGCGGCGCAGTGCGGAAGTGGATCGAAACCTCGGACGCTTTGACCGGGAGCCGCTTGCCGGTGCGCAGGTAGAACGGCACCCCGTGCCAGCGCCAGTTGTCCACGAACAGCTTGACTGCGGCGAAGGTCTCGGTGTCCGAGCCTGCGGCGACGTCCGGCTCCTCGCGGTACGCCGGGACCCGCTCGCCCTCCAGCCAGCCTGCTGCGTACTGCCCGCGGACCGCGAAGTGGGCGACCTCCTCGGGTGGAATCGGGCGGATCGCGTGGAGGACGTCTACGGTCTTGTTGCGAATCTCCTCGTCCTCGAACGAGACCGGCGGCTCCATGGCGACCAGGCACATGACCTGGAGGAGGTGGTTCTGGACCATGTCGCGCAGCGCGCCGGTGCCGTCGTAGTAGCCGCCGCGGTGCTCGACCCCGACCCGCTCCGCCATGGTGATCTGGACGTGGTCGATGTAACGCTGGTCCCAGATCGGTTCGAAGAGTGCGTTCGCGAACCGGAAGGCGAGGATGTTCTGGACTGTCTCCTTGCCCAGGTAGTGGTCGATGCGGTAGATCTGTGACTCGTCGAAGAAGTTGGTCAGAGTGCGGTTGAGCTCGCGGGCGGACTCGAGGTCGCGGCCGAAGGGCTTCTCC
Source organism: uncultured Thermoanaerobaculia bacterium (assembly GCA_964597585.1). Taxonomy (GTDB): domain Bacteria; phylum Acidobacteriota; class Thermoanaerobaculia; order Thermoanaerobaculales; family Sulfomarinibacteraceae; genus CAVSIS01. The sequence continues at coordinate 1,313 of CAZQYU010000157.1, read as the reverse complement.
ACCACGATTCTGGCCCGGGCCACGTCCCGGCAGAGCTGGGTTGTCCCGAGCTTCTCGACCGCGGTCTCGATCAAGGTCGGGGGAATCGCGAGGTAGAACACACGGCTCGGCTCAACCCCCCACTCCGACTCGATCGCGGCCAGCGTCTCCGCGAGGCCGGTGTAGGCGGCGTCGTCGCCGAAGTCGGTCGCCATGTAACTGATCCGACGCGCGAAGTCGTTCCAGGTGTTCTCGTCGGCCGGCTCGAGGTGCTCCTTGAGGTGCGCGACGTAGGAGTCGTCGTCCAGCTCGCGAAGGTCGACCCCGATGATCGCGAAGTGTTCGGGTAGCCAGCCGTCGCTGAAGAGGTTGTAGAGCGCGGGTACCAGCTTGCGCCACGTGAGGTCGCCGCCGGCGCCGAAGATGGTGATGACCGAGGGATCGGGACGTGCTGTGGGGTCCATCAGCCGCGCTCCTCCCGGTTCGGACGCCAGTCGCTGTGGAAGGTGCCCTCGCGGTCGAGACGCTCATAGGTGTGGGCGCCGAAGCAGTCGCGCTGCGCCTGGATCAGGTTGGCGGGCAGCCGGGCACTGGTGAAGGCGTCGAAGTAGCCGAGGCTCGCGGCGAGCCCGGGCACCGGGATGCCGGCCGTCACCGCCGTCACCACGGTTCTGCGAAGCCCGTCCTGGCGAGCCTTCACCTCGCGGCCGAGGTCCGGGTCGAGGAGCAGGTTGGACAGCTCCGGACTGTCGCCGAAGGCGCGGCGGATCGGCTCCAGGAGATCGGCGCGGATGATGCAGCCTCCGCGCCAGATGCGGGCGACGTCGGCGAGTCGCAACCCGTACTCGTGGGCCTCGGAGGCCGTTCGCAGCAGCGCCATGCCCTGGGCGTAGGTGATGATCATCCCGGCCAGAACCGCATCGCCGAGCTCGGCGACGACCCGGCCGCCCTCGCCCGTCGCATTGCGCGCGGGCGGGCCGAGGACCGATTCGGCGAGACGGCGCTGCTCGAGCAGGTCCGACATGCCGCGCATCGCCACGGCGGTGTCTATCGTCGGCACTGGAACCTGAAGGTCCATCGCCTCCTGGGACGTCCACTTTCCGGTGCCCTTCTGGCGGGCCGCGTCGAGCACCGCGTCGAGTAGCCGACCGTGGCTGTCGTCGTCCTCACGGAGCAGGATGTCGGCGGTGATCTCGACCAGGAAGCCCGCCTGCGGGCCCTCGTTCCACCCGGCGAAGACCTCGTGGATCCCGTCGTTGTCGAGCCCGAGGCCGCGGTTCATGAGGTCGTAGGCCTCGGCGAGGAGCTGCATCAGGCCGTACTCGATGCCGTTG
>CAZQYU010000156.1:0-7429 GCA_964597585.1 uncultured Thermoanaerobaculia bacterium | reverse complement strand
GGGTCGAAGACCTCGCGCACCGCGATTGCCATGGGAACGCCTGCGATCCCGAGCCTGGCGTTGAGCAGCTCCCAGTTGCCGCAGTGGCCGGTGATGAGGATCGCGCCGCCGGCCCCGACCTGGAGGTGCTCGACGCCTGAGATGGTGCACCGCCGGGCGACCTCCTGCGGGCTGGCGCGCCACAGCCACGCTGTCTCGCCGAGCGTCGTGCCGAGGTGGCGCGCCGTGAGGCCCAGCAGGCGGCGCCGGGTCCCGGAGTCGAGATCGGGGAACGCGAGCTCGAGGTGCTCGGCGGCACGACGGCGGTCGGTCGTGGCGAGGGCGAGGGCGATCGAGCCGACCAGCCGGCCTACGAACTGCGCCACCGGATACGGCAGGCGGCCGCCGATGCCGAGCAGGACCCGCGTGGCGAGCCAGAGGAGGTCGTGGCGAAGGCGGCGAAGGAGTTCCCGCACGGCGGGAGTGTACCTTGAGGCGTTCTCCCGGCAGAGGCTGGTGGGTCTCCGAGAGGTGGGTCGTCCTTGTGAGCCTCTGCCCGGAGCCCGCCTGGAGAGTGTGAGGTGGAGCACTCGTCGCCGGGCGGTCGGGGCTGACGGCGGTCCGGGGGAGGCTGCGCGTCGCAGAATGTCTGCTTCCGGCGGGGCAAACGTCTCTCTGCGGGCGTCCTCAAGCCCCGAGCGTCTGGCGTGTATACTTCGAGCTTGGGGAGGGCTCTGGCGTGCCGCACACACCCACGGTTCTCGTCGCCGACAGCTCGGACGGTCGCCGCCGAACCTTCGGTCTCGCCCTGTACGAGGGCGGGTACGAGGTGATCAACGCCGTCAACGGCGAGGAGGCTCTGCGGTTTACCGCCGGCCTGAACCCGGACCTCGTGGTCGCCCATACCGGGCTCGACGGACTCGAGCCCGACGATCTCCATGCGCGTCTCAAGGCGACGGGCCTCTCGGTGCCGCCTTTTCTGGTCGTCACCGACGGCTCCGTGCCCCACCTCGAGGAGCTCGACGACGACTCCATCTACCTGCTCGACGACGCCGACGCGGAGCCCCACCGGTTTCTGCAGCAGGTCCGCCTGCTGCTGCTCGCACGGCAGATGGGCGGAGAGCTGTCAGAGTCGATCGACGTCCTCTACGGGGATCTCACGAGGATCTCGATCGGTGAGCTGCTGCAGGTGCTTTCACGAGCGGTGCTCACCGGACACGTCACCCTCACGGTCGGACCCGAGGCCGGCATCTGGCTCAAGGACGGGCAGGTCATCGAGGCACATTGGGGCCCGGTGACCGGGCGCAAGGCGTTCAACCGGGTCGCCGCCCTGCGCGGTGGCAGCTTCGTGGTCACCCTCGAAGAGCCGACGGTCTCCCAGGCAATCGATGTCGACCTCGCCACCCTGGTCAGCGACGCGGTGGACGAGAAGTTCCAGCTCGACCACCTCTTCCGCGCGCTGCCGTCGCTCGATGCACGGATCCAGATTCAGATGGGCGAGAACTTCTTCGCGGTCGAGTTCACCCCGCTCGAGCGCGAGGTGCTCACCAAGGTGCAGAAGGCGAAGCGCTTCGCCGACCTCATCGACTTGGTCCCTGCGACCGATCTCGACGTGCTCCAGGCCGTGCAGACCATGGTCGATCGTGGCTTTCTCCACCTCGTTGAGCCGGAACGCCGGATTCACGTGGTGACCGATTCGATCTGTGACCTGACTCCAGACGTCCTTCGCCGCAACCAGATTGCGGTGGTGCCGCTGACCGTCCTGTTCGGCAACAAGGTCTACAAGGACGGCGTCGACCTGTACGCCGACCAGTTCTACCAGATGCTGAGGTCCTCCTCGGTCATGCCGTCGACCAGTCCGCCGAGCAGGGCGGATTTCCACGAGACCTACCGCCGTCTGATCGCGACCGGCGACATCGTTTCGGTGCACATCTCCAAGCGACAGTCGCTGACCGGCGCCCACGCCGAGGAAGCGGCCGCGGCGGGCATGGACGAGTACCTCCGCGCCCGTCGGCAGGAAGGCGTCCCTGGCGAACCCCGGATCGCGGTGGTCGACACATGGTCGAACTCCGTGGGACAGGGGATGATGGTCGTCTTCGCGGCGAGGATGGCGCGCCGCGGACTCGGCGTCGACGAGATCGTCACACGGCTCGAAGCCATCCGCGACCGCCTCAAGTTCCTGTTCGTCGTCGACACCCTTGAGTTCCTGCAGCGGGGCGGACGGATCGGAAAGGCCCAGGCGTGGTTCGGTACGCTGCTCGGGATCAAGCCGATCCTCGGCATGAAGGACGGTGAGGTCGTGCCCGTCGACCGCGTGCGCGGCGGGCGCAGGGCGCATCCGCGGATCATCGAGCTGTTCAGCGAACAGACCGACCCGAGTCAGCCGGTGTTCGCGGCCATGGCGCATGCGTCGGCGCCGAAGTGGGCGGGACGCCTGCGCGACATGCTGTTCGAGAAGTTCCAGATTCTCGAGCTCTTCGAGGGCGAGATCGGACCCGTTGTCGGCACCCACACAGGACCCGGGACGGTCGGTGCGATCCTGTTCCAGCCGACCCCAGAGGAGCGCGAGCTCTTCAGCGAACCTGAGTAGAACCACAGAGACACAGAAGCACAGAGGGGCACAGAAGTGGCCTGGGTGATCCTTTGTGTCTCAGTGTCTCTGTGGTTTCCTACTCGCCGGTCCACGGCTCGATGGTAGTGATCCGGGCGCGGCGGCCCTCGACGGTGACCTCGTCGCCGACCGAGTGCTCGAGCAGCGCCTGGGCGAGCTCGGTGCCGTTGGCGAAGATGCGGCGCGAGATGTCGGAGTCCCACGCCCCGAGGATCGTGACCGGCTCGAGCGGCGAGCCGTCGAGCGCCTCCAAGGAGGTCACGGTGCCGATGTTGACCCGCGACGTGTCGGCCGCGCCGGGTTCGAGTGGCCGCACCTGCGCGAGGTCTCCCTGGATCTTGGCCGCCTTGGCCGAGAGTAACTCCTGGCGGTCGCGCAACATGTGGTACTCGAAGTTCTCGCGCAGGTCGCCCTCGGCGGCGGCGGCATTGATGCCCTTGAGTGTCTTCGGGATCTCGACCTCGAGCAGCTGCTTGAGCTCGGCCCGCTTGGCCTCGATCGCGCCCGCGCTCGCGACCAGCATCGGAGCCAGAGGCGTCCGAGCCTCGGTCCCCCGGCACTGCTCGGCAGCCCGCTCGACGAGCCGCGCCCGGTCCGGCTCGACCGACCCGACCCGGGCGACGCGCTGCGCGAAACGGGCCGCCTGCTGGGGCGAGGCGACCTCGAGGATGATCCGGATCGCGGCCTTGCCGCCATCGAGCAGGCCCTTGGCGCGCTGGCGCAGAGCGGCGAACTCCTTGCGGGTCAGAGCGTCGGGGATCAGCTCGAGCACGGAAGGGGTCATCCGTCGGGCGAGGACCGCAGGCGCGCCGGGCTCGGCCATCGCCTCGCACGCCCAGATGAACGCGGCGGGGTGCTGGAGGTGATTGCGCAGCAGCGCCTCGAGGGCGGCGTCGAGCACGTCCTCGGCGCCGGTGCCGGTCAGCTCCCCTGCAAGGTAGGAGAGAGTGGGCGCGCTCTCCTCGTGCAGGAGCCACTCACCCCAGATCTCGACCCACTCGTCGGGGCGGGCGCGGCGCAGGGCGTCGAGAGCTTCGACGCGTGGGGAACGGTCACCGATGCCCTCGAGCAGGGCCAGGGGAGGAACCGCGGTCAGCAGCCGCTCCAGGCAGGCCTCGGCTGGCGTCACACCGCCGGGCAGGTTGCGGATGACCAGGGCGGTCTCCCACGCGAGGCCGGGGTCGGTGGTTTCGAGCTTCGGCAGCGACTCGGCAAGCCGTGCGGCCGCCGCCGTCGCCGCTTCCTCCCCGCGCGCTGCAAGACGCTTGGCGACCACCAGACGGCCCCGCGGCGACACCGTCTCGAGCTCATCGAGCTGGGTCTCGAAGGCTCCCCGGGCCGAGCCCTCGACCGTGTAGCGGACCTTGGTGCCCGCGCCCGAGGTCACGATCCGTGGGTGCTTGCGCGCCTTGCCCCACCACGAGGTCCACTGGTCCCCGGGCAGGACGCCGTCGAGGGCGGCCTTCAGCGTCGGGACGTCGGCCGGCTCCCCGAGGCTCTCGAGGGCATGAACGAGGGACTCGCCCGGGCTTTCCCGGACGAAGGCCGCCAGCGCTTCCGGCTCCACGACCTTGCGGTAAAGGAAGCTGCCCTCCGGAAGCACCCTGAGATAGCGCGCCACCGCACCGAAGGGCACCGAGACGGGACGACTCCCGCCGAGGTCGACCTTGACGTTCTCGAGCTCGAGGTTGACGTCGACCACGCGGCCGACGCCCTGTCCGATGACCTCGACCACCGTGCCGGCGTCGTGGTCGAGCCAGCTCTCCATGGTGGCGAGGACCTCCAACGGCCGGCGCGCCCCGGCGAGACGGTAACGCGACAGGATCCGGTCGAGAGACGGCGAGCCCGCGCGGGCGCCGACAAAGGCCCGCTCCAGGCGTTCCACGGTCGCGCCCGAGACCTTGTCGCTCGAGCGGACAAGCTCGCGCAGCGCGGCGAATGCCGCGCGGTGGTCGCCGGTGGACTCGAGGGCCTCGGCGAGGAGATCGAGGAGCGTGCGGGCGAGGTTGGGACGACCTCCGGCGGTGATCGCTTCCGCGATCCCCAGCAGGTCCGCACTGGGGATCGGGTGCTCATCGAGCGCCTCGAGCCATGTTTCCTCTACCCGGTCCCAGTCTTCTCCCGCAACTGCCTGCCGAATGGCGCCGAGGTTCGCCGCGTCGTCGCTCATGTCTGCTCTCGCCTCCCGCGGAACGCTCGCTGCAACCCGCGGATTGTAGCGTGGAACCGGATCGCGTACCCTCCGGGGCGACCCTTCGGGGGTTGCCGGGAGGTGCGCATGGTACGAACGTGGTTGCTGACAGTCGTCGTGGTGGGCGTCGCGGTGTTCGCGGCTGCCGGTGAGACGGATCTACTGCCGTTGGGGGACCCCGCGCGGGCCCTCGAGCTGGCTTCGGCGCCGCCGGGAGCGTTCTACGACACCCGTGCGGGGGCGGAGCTGCCCTTCGACGACATGGTGGCTGCGATGGCCTCGTCGCGGGTGATCCTGCTCGGGGAGGACCACACCCGCATGGAGCAGAAGCTGGTCCAGGCGCGGATCCTCGACGCACTCGCCGCGCGCGGCGTCCACCTCGTACTGGGCATGGAGTTCTTCGACCGCGGTGACCGCGAAGTGCTGGCGAAGTGGGTCGACGGCAGCCTCCGCGGCGACGAGTTCCTGCTCTCCTCCGGCTGGTACGACCGCGGCAGCAGCCGGTTCGAATACTTCCGGCCGATCATGGAGGTGGCGCGCCGGCACGGCATTCCCGTTTTCGGTCTCAACGTGCCGCGCTCGATCCCGCGGACCGTCAATATGCGTGGGCTGAACGGGCTCGACGAGGCGCAGCGGCGCGAGGTCGGCGAAGTGGCGACAGCGGGCTCGCCCGAGCACCGCTATCTGATCGCGCGCTACCTCGGCGACACGGTCGCGATGCTCCCTCCGGGCTGGTTCGACAACATGTACGCCGCGCAGTGTCTGTGGGACGTGGTCATGGCCCGCTCGATCCTCGCCGATCTCCCGGACGATGCCACGATGGTGGTCGTGGTCGGCTCGGGCCACGTCGCATATGGGCTCGGCATCGCGCGGCGGATCGCCGACGAGCGCCGGGCGGCGTCTTTACCGCCGCTCGCGGTGACGACCTACGTCCCGGTCGAGGCCCCGCCACCGGACCCGGAGGGCGAGCCGTCGGGCCATCCGATGGGAGGCCACGGCGAAGGGCCCACAGTGCCTCCCGGTCAGTTCGTGCGCTCGCTCGCCGATGTGGTCGCCGTCTTCCCGGCGACCGGGGGGATCGAGGCCTACCCGAGCCTCGGCGTCCAGCTCGCCGCCACCGACGACGGGCGGCCGAAGATCGCACGGGTGTGGCCGGACACCGTCGCCGAGGCGGTCGGCCTGACTGCAGGCGACGTCGTTCTCACCCTCGACGGACGTGTTCCCGTGGACCTGCCGCACCTTCGCCTCGAGCTTGCCAAGCTCGAGTGGGGCACCCGGATCGAGCTCGTGGTCGACCGTGACGGGGAGCATCTCGCGGTGCCGATGCTGCTCTTCCCCGAGGTCGTGTCCGACGATCGCGTGGTCGCGCCGGGATACACCGCCGAGCCGTGCTCGCCGGTCGACCCGGAGTCGGCGGCGGTGGTCACGGTGATCGACACGGATGCCGAGCACCACGCGGTGAAGGTCGTCCGAGAGGGCGGACCGTCGCACGTCGAGGAGTGGGTCGGCAAGGTGCTCGAGGCCGTGCACGACCTCGACGACAACGGTCGTGTCGTGCGCAGTCTGTACCGACAGGCCCGCCCGGACGGCAGTGTCGAGATCAGCTACCGCCGAGGTGCGGACGGTGCTGTCGTCGAGACCCTGAGACGGTAGCGTGCCGAGAGGTGGGGGCTATGAACGCTCTGCCGTGACCGTCCAGTGGTCGCGGTAGAGGGGGACGCGGCGCACTGCGCTCCAGCCGCTGTCCGACAGCACGGCCTCGACCGCGCCCGCGGCCACGCGATGCTCGACCGGAGGCCCGGCCTCGCGGTCGCCCTCAGGGGCCCAGTCGCAGATGACCAGCCGCCCCCCGGATCTGAGGCTACGTGCGAGCTCTGCGAGCGTTGCCGGTGGGTCGCCGAGCTCGTGCCACAGGTTGACCAGCACCACGGCGTCGACCTCGCCGTCGGTCAACGGTAGTGCAGGTGACTCGGTCACGAGGCGGGTTTCGAGGCGGCCGAACATCCCGGCCCCGGCTGCGCGCTCGTCGAGCAGCCCCAGCATCCGTGGCTCGAGGTCGAGGCAGATGACGCGAGCGGCCGGGAGTTGCTGAGCCAGAGGTAACGCGAAGTATCCGGTGCCTGCACCGAGGTCGGCGACGACCTGCGGTGAGCTCCGGGCGATCAGCTCGACGAGAGGCCCGGGCGGCTGGCGCTCCCGGCGCTCCGGGCTGTCGAGCCGGGCGTGCTGGTCGAAGTGGAAGACGTGCTCGTGTGCCATCGGCAGCGACAACCGCGGTGGCGCCGCCGCTCTTCCCAGGCATCTCCGGTCCCCGGGCGTCGAGCAACGACGCCCGGGGACCGGAGATGCCCTTGATGGGCTTCGCCCATGGGCTTGACCATCAGGAAAGGGCCGTCGCAGTGGGAGCGGTTGGCTAGAATCCGGTACGTGACACGCTGAGGGGGGGCCAGCGGACTGGAGCCGGCGCGGTACACTCGTTGAGGCATCGTGCCGCGGCGGAGAGGCGATGAGCTGCTCGAAGGACAAGCCCTCGAAGAAGAAGAAGCCTGGGCGCTTCGCGTGCGAGAAGTGCGGCGCGGTCCAGAAGAAGAAGAAGAAGGTCTGCAAGCCGGTCAAGGTCGGCGACGAGTAACGCGTGCCGCACTGCG
>CAZQYU010000155.1:0-7498 GCA_964597585.1 uncultured Thermoanaerobaculia bacterium | reverse complement strand
TCGGCTGGTACGACAACGAGAACGCGTACTCGCTGCGCTGCGTTGACCTGCTCGCACACATGGCGGCGGCGGACTCATGAGCGTCCCCCGCCTCGCCGACCTGAGCGACCTGTCGGGTGCGCGGGTGCTGCTCCGCCTCGACCTCAACGTTCCGGTCAAGGACGGCGCGGTGCAGGACGACACCAGGATCGAGGCCGCACTTCCGACCGTGCGCTGGCTGCTCGAGCGCGCCGGGGTGGTGGCCGCGTGCTCGCACCTCGGCAAGGCGAGCGGTGAGCCGGACCCGCGTTACACACTCGCACCGGCGGCGGCGCGCCTCGGCGAGCGCCTCGGGCGTCCAGTCCGCTTCGTGTCGGACTGCGTCGGCGACGAGGTCGACCGCGCCCTCGCCGAGGCCGCGTCCGGCGCCCTCCTGGTGCTCGAGAACCTTCGCTTCCATCCGGGCGAGAAGAAGAACGACCCCTCCTTCGCCCGCGCCCTTTCGGCACCGTTCTCGCACTACGTCAACGACGCCTTCGGCACCGGCCACCGCGCCCACGCATCGGTGGCCGCGGTACCTCACCTCTTCGGACCCGGCCGCAAGGCGGCGGGCTTCTTGATGGAGGCCGAGATCTCGGCGCTCGGCCGTCTGGTGGACCATCCCGAGCAGCCGTTCGTGGCCATTGTCGGCGGTGCCAAGGTATCGACCAAGACGGCTCCGCTCGAGGCCCTGCTGGAGCGTGTCAGCGCGCTCGTGATCGGCGGCGGCATGGCCAACACCTTCCTCCTCGCCGAGGGCTTCGAGGTGGGAGGCTCGCTGGTCGAGGAGGAGATGCTCGACACCGCGCGGAGCGTGATCGAGCGTGCCCGCAGCCGCGGCGTCGAGCTGCTGCTGCCAACCGACGTGGTCGTCGCCGATGCGCTCGAGGATGCGTCGCGGGTCGAGGTGGTCGCGGCCGGCGCGGTGCCGCACGAGCTGATGATCGTCGACCTCGGCCCCGACTCCAGGCAGCGGGCGCAGCGCGCCGTCGCCGGCGCGCGGACGGTCTTCTGGAACGGCCCGATGGGCGTGTTCGAGGTCGAGCGCTTCGCCGCCGGGACGCTCGCGGTCGCCGAGGCGATGGCGGCCTCGGACGGGTTCACGGTGGTCGGCGGCGGCGAGTCGGTGATGGCGATCAAGCAGGCCGGCGTCGAGGACCGGATCGACCACGTCTCGACCGGGGGCGGGGCGTCGCTGGAGTTCCTCACCGGGCAGACCCTGCCGGCGGTGAAGGCGTTGGGGGGCTGAGATGGCGCGTACGCCGCTGATCGCTGGCAACTGGAAGATGCACCACGGCATCGCAGCCACGACCTCGTTCCTCGAGGGCCTGCTCGACCGCGAGCATCCCGACGGCGTCGACGTGGTCGTGTGCCCAGCGTTCGTCTGCCTCCCGTCGGCGGCCATGATGCTCGCGGGGTCGCCGCTCGGGCTCGGGGCGCAGAACGTGCACTGGGCGGCCAGCGGCGCCTTCACGGGGGAGGTCGCCGCGGCGATGCTGGTGGAGATCGGCGTCGAGTGGGCGATCGTCGGCCACAGCGAGCGCCGGACCCTGTTCGCGGAGAGCGACGACACCGCCGCCGGCCGTGCCAGCGCCGCCCAGGCGGCGGGCCTGAAGGTGATCTTCTGCCTCGGCGAGACCCTCGCCGAGCGGGATGCCGGTGCGACCCTCGCCGTCCTCGAGCGCCAGGTCGCCGCTGTCGACGGGCTCGACCCTGAGCGGCTGGTGCTCGCCTACGAGCCGGTGTGGGCGATCGGCACCGGCCGCACCGCGACCGGGGAGCAGGCGCAGGAGGCCCACGCCTTCCTGCGCGGGCGCCTCGCGGCGAGCTGCGGTCGCGCCCGCGCCGAGGATGTGCGAATCCTCTACGGTGGCAGCCTCAAACCCGCCAACGCGGCCGACCTGCTCGCCCGCGCGGATGTCGACGGGGGTCTGATCGGCGGGGCCAGCCTTGACCTTGACTCGTTTTCCGCTATCATCCGCGCTGCGGCGGACTGCGCCGCGGGAGAAACTCCGTGACCGTTCTTATTGTCATCTTGTACGTTCTGGTGTGTATCTTCCTGGTCCTGGTGGTGCTCCTCCAGCAGGGCAAGGGTGCAGACCTGGCCGGTGCGTTCGGCGGAGGCGGGACCCAGACCTCGTTCGGTCCGCGCAGTCAGACCAACATCATGCACCGACTGACAACCATCTCCTTCATACTCTTCGTCGTGCTGTCGGTGACGCTCGCGATCCTGTCGGGCAAGAACCGCAGCTCGGTGATGCAGGACGTCGCGCCGAAACCGACCGCCGTGGCGACCCCCGCCGTCGGCCCCTCGGAGCAGCAGCCCGAGGCTGCACCGGCTCAGCCGCCGGCCGCGAGCACGGGGACGAGCGAGGCTCCGGCAGAGCCGACCCAACCCACCGGCGGCGGCCAGTGAGAGCTTGCCTGGTCGCGAGGCATCGAGATAGGATGCGTGTTGCGCGGGCCGAAGTGGCGGAATTGGTAGACGCGCACGGTTGAGGGCCGTGTGGGGCGACCCGTGCCGGTTCGAGTCCGGCCTTCGGCACCATCCCACATCCGTTGTTCCGGGGCATGATGCCTCGGCCTGCGACCCGGGGTTCGAACCCCGGGTCGTTGCGTTACGGTAGAGCCGTGCGACAGGGGGATACCGCATCGATGGAGCCTCGCCGGTTCCGCACTGACGCCGTCTACCTGGGGATCGCGGGCGGACTCGTTCTGCTCATCCTCCTGCTGCGCCTGAACCCGGACGCGGGCGTGGAGGGCGGCGCGCTGCTCCCGGCGGTGCTGCTGTGGGCGGTGTGGGGCATCGTGACGATCGGTTCAGCGTGTCTGCTCGCAGCCGTTGTCGTGCGCCGCCTGCGACCTGCGGCGGAGCGTGCGCTCTGCTGGCCGGCGCCCGAGATGGCCTTCGCCATGTTCCTGGTCGCTGCGGTCACCTGTCGCGTCAACGCGGACCTCCACCCCGAGTTCCTCTCCGGCACCGGCCACCGCACCCTCGGCCAGGATGCGGTGGCATGGCTGCTCACCGGCCTGATCGTGCTCGGCGTGGGTGTCTGGGTACGCCGCAAGGGGGCGACGCGCCGCGGCGTGGCGATCTTCGCCGCGCTGGTCATCCTCCTGCCGGTCGTCCGCTTTGTCACCGAGCCGACACCGGGCGGGATCACACGACCGATCGCCCCGCGATCGCTCGGCCGCAGCGATCGTCCGCTCGTGGTCCTCGGCGTCGAGGGGCTCGACCCGGCGGTGCTCGGTCAGATTGCCGGTAATCGTCGCTATGCCGCCCTCGACGGGCTCCTCCAGCAGGGCTCCTGGGGCGCGGTCGACGCCTATCGGCCCTATCTCCGCCTCTCGCTGTGGACCTCCGTCGCGGTCGGTGCGCTGCCCAGCCGCCACGGCCTGCGCTCGCGCTCGCGCTGGGTGGTCGCGGCGGCGGGGCACCTCTCCCTCCAGCTCCTGCCGTGGACACCTCTCGGCTCCGGCTGGGTGGTGCCGTGGGGGCTGTCTCGCCGCCACGCGCCCCGGCCTCCGGCCCTGCCCCCGCTGTGGGAGCTGCTCCGGGCGTCCGGCGTCCCGACCAGGGTGTGGGACTGGCCCGGCATCTGGCCGGAGGGCTCGGTCGAGCGACGCAGCGCATGGCCGAGCGCATCGACCGTGCTCGACCCGGTTCTGGTCCGCTCGCTCCAGGCCGCCCTCGAGCCCCTTCCCGAGGTCAGGGACGAGGTCATGCGTGTGGTGGACGCGGACGTCGGTCGACTGGCCGAGCTGCGCGAGGCACTGGCGAACGGCACCCGCTGCGCCTTCGTTCACCTCGGGATCGTCGCCGAGATGCGCCGAGCGCTCGAACCGCTCAGCTCCCAGGACAGCGTCCGGCGTGCCGCCTGGGATCTGCTGCTCGAGCTCCTTGACGACCGCCTCGGTGAGCTGTCGCGCGCGCTCCCGCCCGACACGCTGCTGGCGGTCGTCTCGCCGTACGGCTTCGAGCCGCCGGGCTCCTTCGAGCGCCTGCTTCGTCTGCTCGGGCTCGGCGGCGGCTGGAGGGCCACCGCCGCCGGGTCGCCCGACGGCGCCTTGATCCTGGTCGGGCGCGGCGTCGTCCCGGCCCACCTCATGCAGCGTGTCCAGCTTCCCGATGTCGTGCCGACCCTGTGCTACATGGTCGGGCTGCCGGTGACGCAGTACATGGAGGGCCGGGTGATCCTCGACGCGGTCGAGCCGGACTTCCTCGCCGAGCACCCGCTGCAGGTGGTGGACTAACCACAGAGACACGGAGAACACAGCGCGGGCCATGCCCGCAGCCCGAGCGCGCCCCGCGCGCGGGCCTGAGAGCCGATGCCGCCTGTTGTGAGCCACAGGCGTCGGGCGCCCGAGTACGGGGCACGGGCGGCGGGCAGCCGGTGGCGGGGTCGGGTTCGGGATTCGGGCCGGCGACGCCGTGGCGTCCAGATCCCGGCTCCCCGCGCCCTGCCTCGGGGCCGGGCCAAGCTGCTCGCGCTCTCAGTCGCCGTGGAGCTCGCCGCGAGCCTCGTCGAGCTGTCAATGCGTCGCGGGCCGTCACATCTGTGCCTCTGTGGTTCAACTCGATGACGGTCTCGGGTAGAGTGCCGGCATGCGGCTTTCGGTCGTCGTGCCGGTCTACAACGAGGAGTCCACGGTCGCCGCGTTGCTCGAACGGGTGGTCCAGGCGCCGCTGCCGGATGCGGTCCGCGAGCTCGAGCTGGTGGTGGTCGAGGACGGATCGGCAGACGCCACCTGGGAGGCGGTCGAGTCCTTCGTTCCCGCACCGCGGCCGGACGGTCGCCCGGTCGAGACGTGCCGCCTGCGCCACGAGCGCAACAGGGGCAAGGGCGCGGCCCTGCGCACCGGCTTCGGCGCCGCGTCGGGCGACATCCTGCTGATCCAGGACGCCGACCTGGAGTACGACCCGTGCGAGTACCCGACCTTGCTCGCACCGATCCTGAAGGGCCACGCCGACGTGGTCTACGGCTCGCGGTTCCTCGGCGGCCCCCACCGGGTGCTGTTCTTCTGGCACTACGCCGGCAACAGGCTCTTGACGCTGCTGTCGAATATGTTCACCGATCTCAACCTGACCGACATGGAGACCTGCTACAAGGTCTTCACCCGCGGCGTCCGTGACCGCCTGCGCCTGACTGCGGACCGGTTCGGCTTCGAGCCGGAGGTGACCGCGCGCGTCGCCCGCCTCGGGGTGCGGATCTACGAGGTGCCGATCTCCTACCATGGCCGGACCTACGCCGAGGGCAAGAAGATCGGCTGGCGAGACGGGGTGTCGGCGATCTGGTCGATCCTCAAGTTCAACACCTGGGGGCGCTGACTGCCGGGCGACGGGCACCGGGATCCCGCCCGCCCTTGAGGCCCTTCCCCCGCGCGCCCGCCTGCGCTATGGTTCCGGCGCTGCCCCCAAGGTGGCCGCAGCAGCATGACATCAGGAGGCGACGATGGCGAAACGGACCGTGGTGGTGATGCCGGGCGACGGGATCGGCAGGGTTGTGATGCCGGAGGCGATCCGGGTGCTCGAGGCGGCGGGCTTCGCCGCAGACTGGGTCGAAGCGGACATCGGCTGGGACTTCTGGGTCCGCGAGGGCAACCCGCTGCCGGAGCGCACGGTCGAGCTCATCGCCGAGCACAAGGTGGCGCTGTTCGGTGCGATCACGTCAAAGCCGAAGGAGGCCGCGGCGAAGGAGCTCGCCCCCGAGCTCGCCGACAGGGGTCACGTCTACTACTCACCGATCGTCGGCCTGCGCCAGCGCTTCGACCTCGACATCTCGATCCGCCCGTGCATCACGTTTCCCGGCAACCCGCTCAACTTCATACGACGGGGCGCCTCGGGCGAGGTCGAGGAGCCGCGGGTCGACGCGGTGATCTTCCGCCAGAACACGGAAGGGCTCTACTGCGGGGTCGAGTGGACCAGCCCGCCGGACCAGGTCTGGCAGGCGCTCGACTCGCACCCCAAGTTCAAGGCATTCCGGGCGGTTCCGCGTGAGGACCTGGCGGTCTCGACCCGCATCTTCACGCGCGCCAAGTGCCGCAGGATCTGCGAGGAGGCCTTCGCCTACGCCGCGAGTCACGGGTACGGCAACGTGACGGTGTGCGAGAAGCCCAACGTGATCCGCGAGACCTCCGGAATGATGCTGGCCGAGGCGCGCAAGGTCCACGAGCGCTATCCGCAGATTCAGCTCTGGGACACCAACATCGACGCCCAGATGATGTGGCTGACCAAGAACCCCGAGGACTACGGCGTGATCGTCGCCGGCAACATGTTCGGCGACATTATCTCGGACGGGTTCGCCGGTCTCGTCGGCGGGCTCGGCTTCGCCGCCTCGGCCAACACGGGCCGCGAGGTCGGCGTGTTCGAGCCGACCCACGGCTCGGCGCCGAAGTACGCGGAGCTTCGACCCTCGATCGTGAACCCGATCGCGATGATCCTGTCGGCGGTGCTGATGCTCGACTGGCTCGGGGAGACCGAGACCGCGGCCCGCATCCGCCAGGCGGTGTCGACCGTGGTCGCCGAAGGAAGGGTCCGCACCTACGACATGCTCAAGCTGCGCGGCGGCCCGCAGGCGGTCGCCCAGGGCGCCGCGACCACGAGCCAGATGACCGACGCGATCCTCGCCGCGCTACGGTGAGAGAATGAACCCCAGGGACATGACTGCCTCAGTTCTCGTGGCGGCGGCGGCCGGGCCGAGCGGCTCCGACGTGCGGTCCGACTGCCGGATCGCGTACGAGCCGGGGCCGGGCCCGCTCGCGGTCGAGGTCACGAGCAAGGTCGGCTACCTCTACGGAGAGGCGATCGACGCCTCGGTGCACCGGGTCGCGGCGACGCTCGGGATCGACCGCGGCACGGTCACGGTGACCGATGGCGGAGCCCTCGACTGGGTGATCCTGGCCCGGGCCGAGGCATGTCTCCGCCTCGCCGGGGCCCACGGGCCCGCCGTGCTCCCCGCGCCCCATCCCGAAGCCGGCGCGCCGCGCCAGCGCGACCGCCTCCGCCGCAGCCGGCTGTACGTGCCCGGCAGCCAGCCCAAGCTGATGCTCTCGGCCGGGCTCTACGGCGCCGATGGGCTCATCCTCGATCTCGAGGACGCGGTGCCGCCGGCGCACAAGGACAGTGCCCGTCTGCTGGTGCGCAACGCCCTGATCGCGCTCGACTGGGGCACGGCAGAGCGCATGGTGCGCCTGAATCAGGGTGAGCGCGGGCTCGAGGACCTGCGCCGGATCGCTCCGCACAACCCCCACGTGGTGCTGCTGCCCAAGGTCGAGGACCCGGAGGAAGTTCGGCGGGCGGCGGAGGTCGCAGCCGAGGCCGCGCCGGACGACCCGCCCTTCCTGATGCCGATTCTGGAGTCTCCGCTCGGCATTCACCGGGCCTTCGAGATCGCGGCCGCTCACCCCACCGTGGTCGCCCTCACCCTCGGGCTCGAGGACCTCTCTGCGGAGCTCGGCGCGCCGCGCACCGAGGAGGCCG
>CAZQYU010000154.1:0-7514 GCA_964597585.1 uncultured Thermoanaerobaculia bacterium | reverse complement strand
CGGGTGATCAGCTCCTCGCGCACCGGGGGAGTCTACCGCGGATCGAAGGGGAAACGGCTCAAACCACAGGGTACAGAGACTCAGCACGGGCGGCGCCCGCGACCCAAGAGCCTTCCAGGGGCGGGTCTGAGACCCGGTGCTGCCGGCTGTGAACCAGAGGCATCGAGCGCCCGAATCCGGGGGCCGGGCGGCAGGCAGCCGGCGGCCGGAACGGGATCGGGCTCCCGACCGCCACGGCCGCGCCCCCCGATCCCGACTCCCCGCGGCCCGCAGCCGGCAGCCTGGATCCGGTTCTGAACCCGGCGCAGAGGGGGCCCGGAAGGCGGCGGTACGGGGTACTGGTCCGAATCCGGGGGACGGACAGCGGGCAGCCGGCGGCGGGGTCGGGATCGAGGTCCCACGGGTGGCCGGGCTGTCTGGACGGAGAGTGTGCTGGCTCAGTTGGAGTGAGTAGGCGACCGCCAGCCGGCAGTCAAGGGCAGGCTCGCTCCGCTCACGGCCTGCGGCCGCCCCTGACAGCCGACGGCCGGCCGCCTTGGGGCCAGGTATGAGCCACCACACTTCCACGTCCAGCCAGCCACGAACCTCCCACCGCGCCCTGCCTCGGGGCCGGGCCAAGCTGCTCGCGCTCTCAGTCGCCGTGGAGTTTGCCGCGATCCTCGCCGAGCTGTCACTGCCTCGTGGCCTGTCACATCTGCGGGACCACCTGGTCCGGGCCGCCGACTCCTCGCCGCGAGCAGCCCAGCGAGCGCGTCGTCATCGCGACGCGAGGACGACGGCAGGAGCGGGCTGGTCGGGGTGAGTCACAAGCCGCGAAGCGGCGCAGTAACACCTCACTGCGGCTGTCGGGGGCGAGCGGGCGGACGCTGGGCAACCGGTATCAGCATCTGGAGGCCGCCTACGCCGAGAATCAGGAAGTGCAGAGCGATCTCTCCCTGATCCGAGCACGCGGGGTCGAGATCCCCGCAGCGGTCATGCGTCACGCGGATCGACTGGGTGGTCTGATCTACGGGCTGCTGCGCGCAGAGCTGCGGGATGCAGGCAAGTGAGGGCCACTCCCCAAGTGATGGCTTGGTGTCGTTGTGTCTTGGTGGTTCATCTCGGGCGACTCGAGCCGCTGTCAGCTCAGCCACACCGGCAATCGATTCGGACTCTTGAATTGCAGGCGGTGCCCACGGCGAGGCTAGTCACCCACATGTAGGGCGTCGCGGAGGGCGACCAAGGCGCGGTGGCGGTGGGAGAGGGTGTTCTTCTCCGTCTCCTCCATCTCCCCGTAGGTCCTTCCGCCGCACCCATCGGGAACGAAGGCCGTGTCCCAACCGAACCCGCGCCCGCCGCGCGGCGCCTCCGCGATGACGCCGCGGACGACGCCGAGGCCGAGCACCTCGCGGGTGCCGTCGGTCGCGCAGGCCAGGCAGCGAACCGTCGCGCGGGGATCGCCGAACGAGGCCGCGATGCGGCAGATCCCGGCCGGTCCGACGGTGGCCAGAAGCCAGCGCACCAGCGGGCCCGGAAATCCTCCCATCCCAGCCAGCTCGAGCGATGTGTCCTCGACCAGGACCGGGCTGCCGAGCCGTTCGAAGGCCGCCGCCGCCTTCTGACTCACGACCTCCTCGAGATCCAGAGACTGCACCTCCGGCAGATCGAGGGCACGGTGCTTCAGGCGGACACCGAGGACCTCCTCCGCCTCGCGCAGCTTGCCCAGGTTGGAGGTCACGAACACGAGGTCGGCAAGCTCCATCAGGTCTCCAGGTCGACCCGGCTGATCTCCTCCAGCGCGACCCGGTAGACCGCGATCTTGCGGCTCAACCCCTTGAGCTGGAAGTTGCCGAGATGCTCAGTCGGGAAGAGATGTGCGACCGCGGCCTGGGTCGCCTCGCCGATCACCACCTGGTTGGGCGTCGCAACGTACTCCTCGAGCCTGGCGGCCACGTTCACCGTGTTGCCGAGAACCGTGTAGTCGACGCGGCGCGACGAGCCGATGTCGCCGACGACCACCGGGCCGGAGTTGATCGCGAGGCGCGCCTCGACCGGCTCCAGGCCCGCGACCGCCCGTTCCTGGTTCCAGCGCTTCATACCCTTGAGGATGGCGATGGCGGAGCGCACCGCCCGTTCGGCATGGTCGGGACGCGGCAGCGGCGCCCCGAAAAAGGCCATCACCGCGTCACCGATGAACTTGTCGAGGGTTCCACCGAACTCGAACACGCTGTCCGCGGCGAGCGAGAAGAACTGGTTGAGAAACGCGGCGACGTCCTCTGGAGGAAGAGTCTCGCAGCGCGGCGTGAAACCGACAATGTCCGCGAACAGGATCGTGATCTCCTGCAGCGTGACGTTGGAGTCCTCGCGCTCGGGCGCGGTGAGCACGGCCTCGATGACGGCCGGTGAATGGTAGCGCTCGAGACGGTTGCGCTCGAGCTGCTGGCGTCGGATTCGCTCGTTGAGGCGGGCGCGTTCGATTGCCACCGCCGCGTAGTTGGCGAGCGCTGTCAGCAGGTCGAGGTCCGAGGTCGACAGCGAACCGACGTGCAGCGGCGAGTCGACGTAGATCGCGCCAATCACCCGGTCGCGGTGCCACAACGGCGCACACATCGCCGACCGGATCTGGTGGATGCGGATGCTCCGCCCGGCCTCGAAACGTTGATCGGACTGCGCGTCGTGGGTCAGCAGGGCGACCTTCTGCTGGGTCACCATGTCGAGGATGGTGCGCGAGATCGGGACCTCGGGAGTCTCGCCGCTCTCCGACTCCCGGGCGCGGAACAGCTCAAGGCGAGGCGTGCCCTCGTCATCGAAGAGAACGATGAAGCCGCGATCAACGACCAGATGCTCGAACACCAGGTCCATGACCTGCTCCAGCACCGGCTGAAGGTCCTCGACCTGGAGCAGGGTCTTGGCGACCTGGGCCAGGATCTCGAACACGCGCTCGCGACCGCCAACCTCGCGCGAGGACGTCGACGCGCTTCCCTCGAGCCCGTAGTCCTCGTTGAACTCACTCAGCGGACGCAGGTAGGTGGCGGAGGACAGGCCCTCAGTCGCAGCGGAGGCCTCCTCGACCATGAGCACGAAGCTCCCCACCACCAACTGGTCGCCGGCGGCGATCGGCGCCGAGGCGACGAACGCCTCGTTGACCTTGACGCCATTGGTCGATTCGAGGTCGAGGATCCGCGCGACGCCGTCCTCCACCTCGATGCGTGCGTGATGGCGCGAGACCGAGAAGTCGCGCAGGACCACCTCATTGTCACTCGACCGGCCGATCGTCAGTCGCTCACGCACCGGCACACGGTGGGAGACCCCGCCTTCCTCGAAGACCAACTCGAGCATATGCGACATTGTACCGTGAAGGGAGGAGCGCGCCTGCACCTCTCGCCACGTCCCGTGATGCGTGCGCCGAGGTGCCTGTCAGCACTGAGCCATTGCGCGGTGAGGCGCCGAGCCGCGAAAGGGCCGCGATGGCGGGTAGATCTGCGCGCGCAGTAGAGCTGTAGGAAGATGGTGAGAAATGTGGGCTCGAGGCGTCGCCCTCAGTTCGGGTGGAGCCGGGGATCCGGGTCGCCGAGAGACGGCTCGATGCCGCCCCGTCCGGAGGCCACGGCACGATCCAGCGCGGCGACCGCCTCGCCGAGGAGGCGTACCGCATCGGCGATCCGCGCCTCGCTCGCCGCCACTGCCCGGAATCCGACGCACGCACCAGGTGCTTTGAAGCTGTCTCTGAGGCGGGCGGCGACCTCGCGGGCGTCGAACGCATCGCAGGCGGCCGCCACGACCCCGACCCGGCGCTTTCCGAGTCGAGCGACGACATCCTCACGCCGAGTCGCCGAGCGAACGACGGTGGCCAGCTGTTCGATTGGAAATCCTGACCCGCCGTCGCCGACGAACACTGCGAGCGGCTCGCCCCGCCGGACCGCGCGGGCCAGCTCCCGGTCGAGCTCGGCAAGAAACTGGCGCAGGTTCGGCAGCCCGGTCGCCTCGTCCCACCCGGCGCACCGCGCGAGCCGAGCCGCCAGACGCAATACGCCGTCTTCGCTGCTGGCCACTCCACACCTCCCGAGTTTGGGGTACCGCAGCGCCGCGGCCGTGATACGCCAACCGTAGGTGAGCTTCCCTTTGGGTGACGGTGGTCACCGAAGTGCTCGGAAGGTCCTCAGCCATGCTGGTCGTGCAGCCAGGCGAGCAGGATCTTCCGCCGGTTGCGATTGGGTTCGCCCGTCGCGCGCAAGACCTCGAGCTCGACGTAGGGGGCGCCGCAGCGATAGAGCTGCTTGGCGGCGGTCGCCCACCAGCTCGGCTCGCCCTTCTCCAGCACTCGAGTCCACGCACCGCACGCCCTGCGGGAGAGCGGAGCATCGACCTTCAAACCGAGGTTCAGCATCCCTGCGGAGAGCACGGCATCGACGTCATCGACGTGACACGTGGTGGCGATCCAGGCCTCGAATCGGGCCAGGGCATCGGTGTAGACGGCTGACGTCCAGACCCCGTGCCCCCCCGACGGCATGACCAGGAAACGCTGCAACGCCATCGACTCGGCGATCTGCATCAGCTGGATGCGAGTCTGAAGCTCCTGCGCCCGACCGTAGGCCGCGACGATCGCCGGCAGGTCGCCCGGCTGAGAGAGGGTCGCCACCGCCGAAAGGCATGCCGGCACCGGTCGTTCGAAAAGGACGCCGCGCCACGACCCCCGCGCACCCTCGGCGACCAGCGCGGACTCCAGCCAGACATCGATGAGGCCATGGCGGCGGAGGGTGCGACGGAGGGCGACGATCTCGCCCGCCACCCGCGCCGCCTCCTCGGCCGGCACCCCGGCCGACACATCCGGAAGGGTGTCAGCGATCAGATCGCGATAGCCGTAGACCGCCGCTTGGCGAAGCCTCGGTGAATCGCTGGTGAGAGCATCCGAGTAGGCCGGCAGCAGCACCGGATCGTGGAAGGCGGCGCCGCCGAGCAGCAGTGCGACCTTGCGCGCCTCGTCGAGCCCGTCGGAACGCCACGCCTCAAGCTGATCCACCGGTGACGGCCACGTACGCAGAGCCCGCTGCTGCAGGTACTCCTTGGCCGTGCTGTCGAAGTACGCCCCAGGGAAGTAAGGCAGCTCCGACGGAACCGCCATCGTCCACCCGACCAGAAGGATCAGCGCGACACCCATGACGACCTCGGCTTTCTTCTCTCCGCCCCGCATGCGAGCATACCTGCGATGGGATGGCGCGTGAAGCTGACTCTGGCCTACCTCGGCACCGGCTTCCACGGCTGGCAGAGGCAAGCTGTCGAGCGCACGGTGCAGGGCGACCTCGAGATCGCACTCGAGGACCTCATCGGTCGTCGCATCCCCGTGGTCGGCGCCGGGCGCACCGACGCCGGCGTTCATGCAGCGGGCCAGGTGGCGCACTTCGACCTCCTCGAGAACATCCCGGTGCAGGGTCTGGTCCGTGCGCTCAACGGACGACTCGCGTCCGATCTCCGGATTCGTGCCGCTCGGCGGGTCGATGCGGGCTTCCATGCGCGCCGCAGCGCGACCGCCAAGCACTACGCCTACCGCGCCGCGTGGCGCCACTCACCGTTTCCGTGGGCCGGACTCCGCCGCGCTGTGGTCGTCCCGGTGCGTGATCCGAGCGGGCTCACTGCGGCCGCTCGGATTCTCGAGGGGTGCCATGACATGGCCTCGTTCACGGTCACCGACCCGACCCAGGGGCCGACCCTCCGCACCCTGTTCCGGGTTCGGGTTCGACACCGTCGCGACGGGCTGACGGTCTCGTTCCTCGGCGAGGGATTCCTCCGCTATCAGGTCCGCCGCATGGTCGGAGTGCTGCTCGAGGTCGGATGGGGAAAGCGCAATCTGGAGGGGGTGCGACGATTGCTCCGCGACCCCGAGCCGGGCGCCCGTCTGTGGACCGCACCGGCGGTCGGCCTTACCCTCGAGAAGGTGTTGTACCGGCACGACGTAGCCGGTTTCGAGACGGCCCGAGGAGGGGTTGTTCCTGTGGTAGACTCCGTCGTCCAGGAGTGAGCCGATGCAGTCTTATGAAGCGGTCGCTCCGCCGGGCAGCCCGGAGCGGGAGATCCTCGACCAGATCGATCCACACAGACTGCCGCGCCACGTGGCCGTGATCATGGATGGCAACGGCCGCTGGGCACAGCTCCGCCACCTGCGGCGAGTCGAGGGCCATCGGGCCGGGATCCGGGCGGTGCAGTCCACAGTTGAGACGGTGGCCCGGCTCGGGATCCCCTGGGTCACGCTGTATGCATTCTCGACCGAGAACTGGAAGCGCCCGAAGGCCGAGGTCGCGACCCTGATGACCCTGCTCAGGGACTACATCGACCGCGAGCTCGAGCGGTTCGTCGCCAACAACCTCCGCCTCCGAACGATCGGGCGCCTCGACCGGCTCAGTGCTCCGGTGCGACGACGGATCGAGGCCGCAGTCGAGGCGACCGCCCATTGCACGGGTACGACCGTCCAGATCGCCCTCAGCTACTCCGGTCGACAGGAGATCACCGACCTCCTCCGCCACGCCGTCGAGGCCGGCGCCTCCGGCCGCCTGCACGCAGGCGAGATTGACGAGGGATGGATCGACGCCCATCTCCAGACCGCGGGTTCTCCCGACCCCGACCTGCTGATCCGCACCTCCGGCGAGCAGCGGATCTCGAACTTCCTGCTGTGGCAGATCGCCTACGCCGAGATTTACTTCACACCCATCCTGTGGCCTGATTTCTCGATCCTCGAGCTGCTCCGGGCGCTGCTCGAGTTCCAGCATCGCGAGCGCCGTTTCGGCGGTTTGGGTCACCAGTCCGGGCGGGCCGACGCGCACGACGGAGGTACCCGTGCGTCGCGCGCGTGAAGCGGTCGCCGCTGTCGGCGCCCCGCTGGTCTTGGCGACCATCGTGTGGCTGCCGCCGTGGGTGCTGCTCGCGGTCCTCACCGCCGCGGTGCTGCTGGCGGCCGACGAGCTGCTGAGAATGGCCCGCGGGGCCGGCGTCGCGTGCGGCCGCTGGCTCCCGCTGGCCTCGTTGCTCGCGGTCGTGGTCGCCGCGTGGCTGCACGGCCCGCTGGGCCTGCTGGTCGGCACCGCGGCCGCCGTGCTCGCGCTGCCGACTCTCCAGCTCGCTGCCCCCGGCCGACCACAGGGGGCGTTGGCGGGAACATCGGTTGCCGTTTTCACGGTTGCCTACATGTCCCTCACCGTCGCCTGCCTGGGCTGGCTGCGCACCATGCCGGCTCCCGCCTTAGGGATCCGCCTCCTGATCTTCTTCCTGCTCGTGATCTGGGTGGGCGATTCCGGGGCCTACTACGTCGGCCGCTCGCTCGGCCGTCACCGCATGGCGCCCCGAATCAGTCCCAAAAAGACCTGGGAGGGGCTCGCGGGAGCGGTGGTGGCCACCTACCTCGCCGCAGCGGCGCTGCGCTTGGCCCTCGGCCTCGAACTGCCCTGGATCCACGTCGCCGGCCTCGCGACGGTCCTCGCAGCGTGTGCACCGCTCGGCGACCTGGTCGAGTCGCAGTTCAAGCGCGACACCGGCGTCAAGGACTC
>CAZQYU010000153.1:0-7654 GCA_964597585.1 uncultured Thermoanaerobaculia bacterium | reverse complement strand
CATATCGGCTCGGGACCGGCCGTCCGGCGTCGAGCCGCAGCCACGGGTCGCTGTCGTCCGCGAGACGTAGTGCGGGCCGTTCAGCTTTTCGGGGAGGGTCAGCCGCTGACACAGCGGCCGCGAGTCCGGCACCGAGCACGATCATCAGCAGACATGGCATCCGTTTCATCGTCAACCCTCCCGACCCGTGGGACCACGAGCGGCGGCGAGATCGCCCGTCAACCCCGTCTTCACCCTGTCATACGTCAAATGCGATGTTCTGGGATCAGCATACGGTTGCGGCTTCCCTTCATCAAAGGGCGAGGTTGTCTCAGAACGGCCTGACGATGGTGTGGGTCTGCTCACACCCTCCCATGTTCCCATCCCCATCAGCGACTCGCCTCCGGCGAGTTGCGTCACGAAGCCTGCGAGACGGCGTGCGCAGTGGGGATTTCGGGCTCAGGAGCGCAGAGGCGTCTTGGGCAATTCCTCGAGCACGCCGACGTGAGAGGGCAGCGCTGAGCGCGTCGCATCGCCGGCCGCAGCAGAACCCTGGCGAATGGTGCGCGCTAGGACGCCGAGCGTGGCATCCTGGAAGTCGCGGGAATGTAGATCGCATCGCCCGTGGCGTTGTCGACCACCGAGGCGTAGGCGAGGAATCTCCCATCCCGGGTCGTCGTGCGGAGCACGGCGTATCCGTCGGTGACGTTGGTGCCGGTCACCGTCGCGAAGATCCCGTCCGCCTGGTGGTGCTCCCAGCTTCCCAGATCGATTGTCGTCGTCCCGAGCAGGACACCGTCCGCGGTGTAGAGGTCCACGACCACGGTGATCGGCATGTCGACCACGTTGACGATTCCCAGGTTCGTCCGATACGCGGAGTCGTGCTGCAGTTGGACCAGGCTTCCCTCGCGACGGTACGGAATGTGGCGGTCCTCGCCTTCGCCGGGGATGAACTGCCCGTAGGTTCCCGCGGACACCTGGTTGTAGGTCCTGCTGGTGACGTGCAACGTGCCGGAGTGCGGTGTGATCCGCAACGCGCCGCTACCCTGGTAGCTGAACTGGGAGAAGACGACGTCGTCCAACCGGACGCTCGTGCCGGGGTCGACGGAGTGCATCACCTGCTGTGGTGTGGAGTTCGCCTGGCCCCGCTTGAGCAGGGCGATCGTGTAGGTGACCGGGGTATTCGTGGGGTTGTAGACCTCGAGGTCGCTGCGCCACTGGGTGTCCTGAAGGCCCGTGACATGGGCGGCCGCCGGAACCACGAGAGGCGCCGGGGTGAACGTCGTTCCCGCCGGTCCGAAGTAGAGATCGTCGAAGTACGCCTCGACGACGCCGACATCCTCCGCCTTCGTGGTGTAGAAGGTGAACTCGACGCTCATGGCGCCTGCCGGTGCCACGCTTCCGGCCGATTGGACCAGGACGAAGTCGCTGCCCGGCGTGTCCAGTTCCGCGCGCGGCTGGCCGAGAGGATCGCCTCCGCAGTGCGGCTCGGGATACCAGCGCAGCCCCAGGGCCGTCCAACCGGCCGTCGCCTGGCCGTCGGGGTAGTAGATCTTGCCGCCGTAGTCATAGCTCGCGCCTCCTACGATGGGCGGCCCGGCCAGGCACTGGTCGATTCCCATTGCATTGTTCTTGGTAGGCCATGTGTTGACTAGGCGGGCCGAGCCCGAGAACGGCGACTCGCCAGCATCCTTCGGGCTCCAGGCCACAACTGTGCTGTACATGACCCAGCCATGAACGTGAGAGGTGAAGCCGCCGTCGAACACCTGGTACTGAGCCGAGGCTGAGGCTGTAGCGAGTATCGCTACAACACCGCAGACGATGAGAGAAGACACTTTTCTCATGGCATCCTCCGGAGACATTTATTCGCAATGCCAGAGAGTATCGGTCCCGACTCTCTCAGTGGCAACCCCAAGCTCGTCGCGCGACCAGCGCGACGGTGCCACTTCCTGCACCGAGGCAGAGTGAGGTCGGCGGGAGCGAGTAGCCGGCGGCGAACGGGAAGTCGACCAGCACCGAGGGGAGGGCCCGCGTGGTTGCGCCCTTCCTGCTCCAGTCCAACAGGATGGTGCGTGCGCGCAAGCTCGAGCCCGACGATGCCTGCTGGCTTGAGCGGTTGGTCAATGAGCTGTGGAGCGACCATCAGGCCGATCATCGTCATCGCGACGACCGGGAACGACCATGACCGGACCCCGAGCACCGGCGGCGGGCCGACGGTAGCCGGGCCGGTCGGGGCGTGATCAGAAGGGGAGCCCCGCTGCGAGATCTCGAGGTCTGAAGTCATGGTCGCCGCCTTTCGTGCAGGTCCACACCGAATCCGACTCAGATCCCGGTCACTCCCTGTCACTCTCGGAGAGACGGGGTGGGCGAGGACGTCCGCACGTTTTCGCCTACGGTCGACGGACTTCGGAGGAGAATCCTCCTACTCCAGCCTGAGGGTCTCGGTCAGATCCGGGGCGGCCCCGGCGGGGCCAGGGTCGTCCCGCCAAAGCAGCACACGTGCCTCGGCCGGCAGCCGCGCGACACTCAAGTCGTTGATCTGCGGCGTCGCCGGGCTCATGTTGTTGCACCCGCCGGGGAAACCGCAGCTCCCTCCTGCGTGAAGGTAGTGAACGATTCGCATCGGGGCAGGCGAGGGTGGCTCGTGCGAGATCTGATGGGAGTGTTCGTAGTCGACGGCGATGTAGGTGAACCCCCAGTCGCGGGCGTTGAGGGCGATGAGATTGAAGAAGGCGTGGCTCTCCGGCAATGGCGTGACGAGGTATTGGTTGAGGTGCTGGAGAAACGCCGAGACCCGATATGTGACCTCAACGCGCGACTCCGCCGGGTGCCAGGTGAGAGACTCCGGTTGACAGTAGAACGGGAAGTCGGGTCGCTGTAGGTCGTCGTCGCTAACCCGTGTCGCGTCCCACTCAAAGCAGCAGGAGTCCCAGATGCTCAGGCCGAAGAACTCGGCTGCGACCGGCAGGAACGGGTTCATCACGAAGCGGGATTCCTCTGCCGGCCCCGCGGTGCTCTGTGGTCCCGGGCCATAGAAGAACTGTCCGGCGATGCCCCACCACGGCTTCCCGTCGACAATCTGGCCGAACACAGTCTCCGCAGGAGAGTACGGGCCGGAAATCAACTCGGGGTGCTTCCGGACCTCGCGGCGGCGCTGCTCCAAGATTTCGCCCCTGGTCAGGCCGTCCAGCTCGACTGCCTCGTGGATGTCGATCGACAGCGCCCCATCGACCCGTGCGTTGCGGCCGAGCGCCAGGCGATTGGCTGAAGGAGCACCGGCCTGCGGACTGGCACGCCCTGGAGCGTGGAGGACGTACCTCACCACCAGCAGCGCTGTTGCCGCCAGCACGAGGATGAGCGGTAAGACAGTCCGCCGTTGCACTGGTCCTCAGTGGAGAGGATATCGCCTCCGAGCAGCCAGCGTCCTGATCCCGATGGGTGGCGGAACGGCTTCAGCGTGGCCGTACCCTGGCACTTCCAGGTGCTCGAGGGCACCGTCGATCCGCTGGCGCGCACGATCCGCAAGCTCGAGGATCCCTCGCTCTACTTCGGCGTCTACGCCTCGCCTGAAGGCCCGTTCAGGCAGAACCTGTGCGTTGGAGGCGGGAACCGGTTCCGAGACCCAGCACCCCTGCATCCGTGGGTCAGGCGATCCCGACGATTTCCTCGGGATCGTCGAAATCGCCTGACCACGGACTGGGCTTCCGATGGGCGGCACGTTCCGCATTTCGGAGGAGGGAAGGTGATGCGTCGGCGAGGGTGATGCTCCCAGGGCGGTGCCGCGGAGTCGCGCCTTTCTCTGCAACCGACCCCGGCCCGGGCCGTATGGAGCAGTGCTCAACTACGGGAGGTTCCATGAGATCCGTTGTTCTGCGCTCACGTCTTCTGGCTTCGAGCATGGTTGTGGCGTACAGGAGACGAGCTCGACCTACTCGTTGCCGCGATGGCCGCTCATACCAACATGTGGGGCATCGCGAACGACCTCACGCCGTCGACTGCCGTCTTCGATGCCTTCGTTCAAGAGCAGGTGTGGCCTACGGTCAGCCGACCACCGTTCGATCGCTGACGGCCCGGATGCGTACCAGGTGTCACCAGCTGATGATGCTGGACAGCGATGCGGCGGCGGTAGCCGGAGCAAGAAGGCGCGCCCGGGGTGATGTGCGTTGGGGCGAACGAGTCGGTGCTGTGCGCGTACGCGGAGCGCGGCGGGGAGGTGGGCCAGACCTACCCGACCTGCACTTCTTCAACGAAGTGCCACTCGAAGCCTGAAACTCCTGCCTCACGTGTTGCCTTTTCCACATCTGCCGGATTCAGGAAGGCCCTCGCCTTGGCCTTGTCCTTCACTTCGCAGACAAACATGGCCACGTTGGGATCCTCGGTTCCGCGCCATAGGAGCCTCAGGTAGATTCCAGCCTCCCGTTGAGCGCGGGCATCGGCGTCCATGCTGGCCTTCCACTTTGCGTAGTCGGCAAACCGGACCTGGCAATGCATGTAGGTCATCTTGTCTCCCTTCGTGGGTCGCGGGTGACGGTTCCAACGTCCAAATGCGCCCGGCACACTGGCCCAGGATAGCTGGATCTTCGCTCTTGGAGTTTGTCATCGACCCTGACCTGTGTTGCCTGTGCGTCGAGAAGCGGGCAGAGACACGGGCCGCGTCAACGCCACTGTTGCTGACCATAACGAGTACTCGACGGAGGAGCTGGATGCCAAGATTGTTCAGATGCTGGTGCGTGATCTGCCTGTCGCTGGGGCTTCTGGTGCTCGCTTCGCTGGCGGTGCCCGACGTACAGGGAGCCGAGCCTGAGCCGGAGCAGTCCGGCGCTCCACACGTGAGCCTGTGGAGAGTCGGCGACCAGGAGGGGATTCTCACCCGATTCGGGGCTGACATCTACCCGGTCATGAAGAGGCTCAACGGGGGTGATCGCGCTCTGGACCGGGTTCTGCTGGCCCTGGCCGAGACACCGCTCACGCCGACTCAGGTGGAGCAGCGATCTGGTCTGGACCGAGATCGGGTCAGCGCTGTCCTTGCGGCGCT
The DNA here is from genome assembly GCA_964597585.1 of uncultured Thermoanaerobaculia bacterium. Lineage (GTDB taxonomy): Bacteria > Acidobacteriota > Thermoanaerobaculia > Thermoanaerobaculales > Sulfomarinibacteraceae > CAVSIS01. The sequence goes on along the minus strand of CAZQYU010000153.1, from coordinate 2,640 downwards.
CGATGCCCTCGGAGTGGTACGAGCCGGTGGGGATGGTGTCCTCACCCTGACCGTCGTGGTGATGACCGACCGGCAGCAAGGAGTCGTGAGAGCGGCCTTGGCCGGCATGGCGCGCCGTGTCGCTCGATGCATTCAGGCAGATGCCCAGGGGCTGCGGCAGGCCTACGAAGCCTCCAGAGCGCCCGCCGATCCACCCTGGGATCGCGTCGCCCCGCTGATCCTGGAGAAGTTCCTGATCGACGGCACCTTCCTTGGCGAGATCGGTGAGCTCGAAGCGGTGACTGGCGTGGCCGACCTGTACAACGACAAGCAACGCAGCATCCCGGTGTTCTTTCTCGAGGAGGGGGACAACTTCTCGAGCTTCGGCACCAACTGGTATCCCTTCCGGAAGGGGGAGGAGCAGCGCGAGATCTATGTCCTGCATGGCGCTGTCTTGGAGCGCCCGACCGTGCGCGTGGACCGCTACCGCCGCGATCCGGAGTTCTCGTCAGCGCTCTTCAAGATCGCTCCGGACGGTGGGTTGGCGGCGCTGAAGCCGAAGGAACGGGAGGTGCTCACCTCGTTGGAATGGGCCTCCGGCGAGCGGTTCCTGGTCCCGATCGTCCATGCCGCACCCGTGCGAGCCATCTTCCCCCTGATCGAAACGGCTGCGCGGCGGGCGGCAGGAGTCATGTTCGAGAGCTACGATGCCATCACGACCGCCTACGAGACATCGCCCTACGCTGCATTTGCCACCGGGCGCGGTGACTATGTGCAGGCCTGCTATCACACGCTCTTCTCCCTGGTGATCGAAGAGCTGGAGCGGGCGGGCTCGGTGCCGCCTGTGCCGTCGCCTGCCCCCGAGCACTACGGTGTCTACCTGGTGCTCGGCAAGCTCTTCTGAGCGTGCGCTGCACGCCATGCTCCAACATTCGGGGGAGCGCCAGCGAGGGAGGTGAGAGTCGCTGTGCCGAGAGCAGACAACATTCGACGGGTGGTGGTGGTCGGGGCGACCGGCCACCTCGGGAAGTCATCCGTACCAGGTCAGACGATTCCTGGAAGATCGTCGGAACCGCCTGACCTCGCACCGATCGGAGCCTGTTGCGCATCGAGTGCCGCGCTTGAAGAAGTCGGGACGTTGGTTCTCTGTCCACACCTGCTGACTTCTTGCAGAGGCACTGAAGTCAGCCAGGAGGGAGTCTCGTCCCGAAGCGACGCGCGGAAGCGAGCCCTCGTCATGCCGGGTGTGGTCCCCAGGTCCAGTACAGGCCCAGGTAGGCGACGGTGTGGCGCTCGCCGGCAACCGTGCGCCCGGCGCTGAACAGGAGGCTGAAGCCCGGTGTGAGGTTGAGGCTCCCACCCAGGTCTGCGATCGTCGAATCGCGACCCCCGCGGGTGGAGGCGCCTTCCCAGAAGAGTTCCCCGCCGAGCATCAACCGGGGGCTGAGGTCACGCTGCAGCAGCCAGCCCGCGAAGCCGTGAGTGCGCTCGTCGGAGTCCGGGTTGACGAGCAGGCCACCGCCGCCGTAGGTGGTCCACGGGCCCCAGCTCTTCTGGATCCAGAGCGGGACGCGGAACCAGATGTGACCGTTGCCGAGACCACGCGAGCTGTCTCCGGTGGGCAGCTCCGCCATCGGGAAGATGCCGATCTGAGGGCGCGTCGCCGACTCGTCCAGCAGCCGCAGCTTGACCCCGGCCTCGATGTCTCCCCAACCCGAGGAGTGCGTCGCCCCCTGCGGTCGGCTCCACGCCCAGGGCACCACGAGGTGGAGCTGAAGCTGGGGCGCGGCGCCGAGATTGAGCTCCACCGCGGGGCCGACGCCGTCGGTCCCGTCCGGCGCCCGGTCGAAGGTGGAGAAGACGTAGAACTCCCAATGGTGAAGGTCGACGGGGACGGGGTCGTCAGTGAGGAACGGAGGCCCGGCAGCGGCGGGACGGCACAGGACAACGGTGAATGCGAAAGCCAGCACCACAAGAGTGCTCGCCTTGCCCGTCACGCCGCGGCGCGGGGGCAGAGGCTCCGGGCCGCTGTTCTTGCCGCGGCCTGCCAGGTCAGCCATCGGGGCGCCGTCTGCGGGCATCGAGCGACCAGCGGCCGGGCCCCGCCCCGAGCAGGAAGAGGAGCGAGCACAGCATCGCGAAGTCGGTCCTGGCGTCACTCACCATGAACCAGAAGCCCTGGCCGGCGCGCGCCAGCTCCGGCAGCTTGGTGGTGACAATGGCGGTCGCGATCACGATCAGGAGCGGGATCGCCGCGAGGCGCGTCAGCAGTCCGACCAGCACCAGCAGCCCGCACACGATCTCGAAGGAACCCACGAAGTGCGCGGTGAAAGCCGGCCAGGGGAAGCCGATGTGGGTGAAGCGCTCGACGCCCATCTTCGCGCTGGTGAACTTGAGGATGCCCTGGGTGAAGAAGATGAGCCCGACCGCCGCGCGGATCAGCACGGCGCCGGCGGGACCATCAGTGGGCGAGGCGAGGCGGGCTGGAGTGCGGCTCATGGTCGGGGCTCCTCCTCCTGGATGGCCGAGTGGGACGACGCCTTGCGCGGGGACGAAGCCAGGGCTTCCTGTCGGAAGCTGCACCACCGCGATCGCAGGCGCACGGGCCTGTCGCTCATGCCTGGCAACGGCAGGTCGCAGGTCGTGATTCCCCGGCCGCTC
>CAZQYU010000152.1:0-7678 GCA_964597585.1 uncultured Thermoanaerobaculia bacterium | reverse complement strand
GATCTGGAGCACGTCCACCCTGCGGCGCTGGGTTGCGGGCAGCGTCCGCGCTGAGACTCTGTGGTTCAACTCCCCTGCGATGCAGGGTTGACCCGGAAGGTCAGCGCGCGGCGGTCCTTGGTCACGCCCGGGAACGGCAGCACCCGGTTGTGCATCACGGCGTAGACGCCGGGTCCGACCAGGCGGGCGGCGAGCAGGGCTTCCGTGACGTTCTGCAGCGCGTCGGAGTCGCGGAACTCGTAGGGCCGCATGGCGCCGGTGAGGATGACCGGTATGTCGAGGCCCTCGAGCTCGCGGTGGAGGAGCTCGCCGGTCTTTGCCAGGGTGTCGGTGCCGTGAAGAACCACGACCGCGTCCGAGCTCGACAACGCGTCGCGGACGGCGGCCAGGACCACGGTGCGGTCGTCGTCGGTGAGGTCGAGCGAGTCCTTGTTCATCACGTCGAGGTGGCGGATGAACAGGTCCGGAAGCCGGAGCTCGGCGAGGAGGTGGTCGAGGACCGAGCGCACGTTGCGCAGTGCGCCTTCGCGCTCGTCATAGGTCTTCGCGATGGTGCCGCCGGTGGTCAGAATAGAGATCCTCATCGCTCAGGCCGCATTATCCACGAGATTCCGGCTGAACACCACGGCGCGCAGCGGCGGCGCTCCGCGACGAAACGCCAGCATGTTGCATGCACGCCCGCAGGCATCGCTCTCGCGAGATTCCTGGACCAGTGCCCTGTCTGGGAGGTCCGATGTGCGTGTCGCGGAGCCAGCGCGGTCTCTGGCAAGGCGCGACGACGCAGGCGGAAACCCGCCGGGGGGTCGGAGGTCGGGAGGATGCGGGGGCGGCGGGTCTGTGAGGGGCGGGGGGGCGGAAAACCTTGCTACTTCAAGGAGGAGCAACGCCGCCAGGGGCCGCGAAGGCCCGCGGCACGTGCGCCGGGATCTCCCAGACAGGACACTAGAAGAGCCCGACCCCCCACAGGTCGTGAAGGTGCAGCACTCCGAGAACCCGGCCGTCGGGCTCGGTCACCATCAACGACGTGATTCGACTCTCCTCGAGCAGCCTGAGGGCGGCGGTCGCGAGCTCATCGGTCGGGATCCGGACGCCGCCGCGGTGCATGACGTCGCCGGCAGTCCGCTCCAGAGGATCCGCCTCGCGCTCCATCAGGCGCCGCAGGTCGCCGTCGGTGATCACCCCGAGCAACCGCCCCTCGGCGTCCTGGACGGTGGTCATGCCGAGACCTTTGCGGCTCATCTCGTAGATGACGTCCTTCATGGCCACGTCGGGACCGACCCTCGGCACCTGCTCACCCCCGTGCATGAGGTCGCCGACCTTGAGAAAACGTCTGCCCAGCTTCCCTCCCGGATGGAGCAGTGCGAAGTCCTCCTCGCGAAAACCCTTGCGCACGGAGACCGACATCGCGAGCGCGTCGCCCAAGGCGAGGCTCGTAGTGGTCGAGGCCGTCGGTGCGAGGTTGAGAGGGCACGCCTCGCGCGTCACCCCGAGGTCGAGGTGAACGTCGGCTGCAGAGGCCAGCGGCGAGGCCGGGTGGGAGGTGATCGCGATGAGCCGATTGCCCTGCCGCTTGAGGACCTCGACCAGGCGCAGGATCTCCTCGGTCGAGCCCGAGTTGGACACCGCGACGACGAGGTCGTCGCCGGTCACCATCCCGAGGTCCCCGTGGATCGCCTCCGCGGGGTGCAGAAAGAGTGCCGGCGTACCCGTGGAGCGCATCGTCGCGGCGAGCTTCTGGCACACGATGCCCGACTTGCCCATTCCGGTCCACACCACGCGACCGGTGCAGGCGAGCATCAGATCGATCGCGCGATCGAAGCTCTCGTCGAGGCGATCGGCAAGTCGCCGAATCGCATCCGCCTCAGCGACCAGAACCTCCCGCGCGACGTCGCGGCTCATGCGTCGAGCCCCCGCAGGGCGCCGGCAATGGCCGACACCTCGATGACCAGGCGCTCAAGCTCGGCCGGGTTGAGCTGAGTGGTTGCGTCCGACAGGGCGCGCGGTGGATCCGGATGAACCTCGACGAAGAAACCGTCGACGCCCACGGCTGCCGCGGCGCGGGCCAGGAACGGGTGGAACTCACGAGCGCCGCCGGTGGCGTGGCCGAGCCCTCCGGGAAGCTGCAGCGAATGAGTCACGTCGAACACCACGGGGGCCATCCGCCGCAGCACCGGCAGGGAGCGCATGTCGACCACGAGGTTGTGGTACCCGAAGCTCGTCCCACGCTCAGTGACGGTGACCCGGACGTTGCCGGTCGAACGCACCTTGTCGATCGCGTGGGCCATGTCCTCGGGCGCCAGAAACTGGCCCTTCTTGACGTTGACCGCCGCCCCGGAGCGACCGCACGCGAGCAGCAGATCCGTCTGCCGGCACAGAAAGGCGGGCACCTGGAGAACGTCGACGACCTCAGCGGCGGGGGCCGCCTGACCGGGCTCGTGCACGTCGGTGAGCACGGGCAGGCCAGTGGTTCGTTTGACCGCCTCCAACGCGACGAGACCGGCGTCGAGGCCGGGTCCGCGGAAGGAGCTCAGCGACGAGCGGTTGGCCTTGTCGAACGAGGACTTGAAGACCACTGCGATGCCATGCCGTCGTGCGATCTCGGCCACCAGGCCCGCCGTGTCGACGGCCATCCCCTCGGACTCGATCACACACGGTCCGGCGATCAGAACAGGTGGTGCACCGGCACCGATCACGACACCAGGTGCCAGCTCAACAGCGTGCCTCGTCATGGCGGCGTCAGTTTAACACTCGGAACGATGCCCGCTCGTCAGGCCTGTGCTGCGGGCTCCTCTTCCGGGCTCAACGACTGCTCCGTTACCGGAGCGTCTGCCGCTTGGACGCTCTCCCTGTCGGCAGCAGCACTGGCCTCCACCTCGTCGGCCCGCTGCTCGCGGGCCACACGCACATGTCGGTACTCCAGAGCGGCGCCGACGAAGGACCGGAACAGTGGATGCGGCTCGTACGGCCGCGACTTGAACTCAGGATGGAACTGGCAGGCGAGGAACCACGGGTGATCGGGAATCTCGATGACCTCGACGAAGATCCGATCGGGCGACTTGCCGCTCGTGACGAGGCCCTTCTCCTCGAACAACGGCACGTACTCCGGGTTGACCTCGTAGCGATGGCGGTGGCGCTCCCAGACCTCGTCGGAGCCATAGGCCTGCCACGCGAGGGAGGCCGGCTTGAGCCTGCAGGGGTATTTGCCCAGACGCATGGTCCCGCCCATCTGGTCGACCCCGACGAGCTCGCGCATCTTGTAGATCACCTTGTACGGCGGCGTACCGACGAACTCGGTCGAGTTCGCGTTGCGCAGCCCGCACACGTTGCGCGCGAACTCGATGATCGCGGTCTGCAGCCCGAGACAGATGCCGAAAAACGGGATCTTGCGCGCGCGGGCGAACTCGATCGCGCGGATCATGCCTTCGACGCCGCGCTTGCCGAACCCTCCGGGGACCAGGATCGCGTCGACCTCGAACAGGGTGTCCGGGTAACCCGAGCGCTCGAGGCCCTCGGAGTCGATGAACATCAGGTTGACCTTGACGCCGTTGGCGAGTCCGCCATGGGCGAGGGCCTCGTTGAGCGACTTGTAGGAGTCCGCGAGGTCCACGTACTTGCCGACGATGCCGATCGTGACCTCGTCCTTGGGGTTGCGGATCGCCTCCACGACCTGCTGCCACCGGGAAAGGTCGCGCTTGCCCTTGGGCATGTTGACGGCCTCGAGCACGATCTCGTCGAAGCCCTCGGCGGCAAGCTTCAGCGGCACCTGGTAGATCGTCTCCGCATCCTGGGCCGGGATCACCGCGCGCGCCTCGACGTTGCAGAACAGCGCGATCTTCTCCCGCAGCTCATTGGGCAGCGGCCGGTCCACCCGGCAGAGCAGGATGTCCGGCTGAATCCCGATCTGCAGCAGCTCCTTCACGGAGTGTTGCGTGGGCTTGGTCTTGAGCTCGTTCGATCCCTTGATGTACGGCACCAGTGTCAGATGGATGTTGAGCACGTTGCCGCGCCCGGCTTCCGAGCGGAACTGGCGGATCGCCTCGAGGAAGGGCAGGGACTCGATGTCTCCGACGGTGCCGCCGATCTCGACGATGACGAAGTCGACGTCACCCCCCAGCGCGCGGATGTTGGCCTTGATCTCGTCGGTGATGTGCGGGATCACCTGGACCGTCTTGCCCAGATAGTCGCCTCGACGCTCCTTCTCGATCACCGCCTCATAGATCTTTCCGGTCGTGAAGTTGTTCTTGCGCCCCATGACCACCGAGGTGAAGCGCTCGTAGTGCCCGAGGTCGAGATCGGTCTCCGCACCGTCGTCGGTGACGAAGACCTCACCGTGCTGGAAAGGCGACATCGTGCCGGGGTCGACGTTGACGTACGGGTCGATCTTGAGCAGGGTCACGGAGTAGCCGTGCGTCTCGATCAGCGCCCCGAGTGACGCCGACGAGATCCCCTTGCCGAGCCCCGAGACGACGCCGCCGGTCACGAAGATGTACTTGGTCGCCATCCTGTCGCTCCCCTCTTCAGTGCTGGGCGAGCGCCTCGGCGGCGCGTCGCAGGTCCTCCGGTGTATCAACTCCCCAGGATTCGTGAGGAGCGTCGATCACCAGGATGTCGAGGCCGTTCTCGAGCGCGCGAAGCTGTTCGAGACCCTCCGCGCGCTCGAGCGCGGACGTCGGCAGGGACACAAAACGAGCAAGTGCGTCCGGACGATACGCGTAGATCCCGAGGTGCAGCCGCGCCAGAGCTTGCGCAGTCTCCGCATGGCGTGGGTGTGGGATCGGAGCGCGGGAGAAGTACAACGCGACACCGCGGAGATCGCGGACGACCTTGACCACATTGGGGTCAGCGGACCGCTCGCGCGGCAAGGGGCGACAGAGGGTACCGATGCCGACGAGAGGCATCGCATCCATACCCGCGACCAGGGCGTCGACGTTGGCGCCCGACAGGAGCGGTTCGTCCCCCTGGAGATTGACCACGAGCCGCCAGCCGGTACGGTTGGCCAGCGCAGCCGCGACCCGGTCCGTTCCGGATCGACACTCTCCGGTGAGCACAGCATCGAAACCCGCGGCACGCACGGCCGACGCGATCCTCTCGTCGTCGGTTGCGACCAAGACCTCGTCGACTGATGCGGCCGATGCCGCCCGACGCGCAACGTGGACCACCATCGGCTCACCCACCAGGTCGGCCAGCGGCTTGCCGGGAAACCGCGTCGAGCCCCACCTGGCGGGGATCACCGCAAGCACCACTCCGTTCTCCGGTCCCATCCTGTGGTGCGATGCTAAGGACCACTCGGAGCGAAGTCAAGGAACCGGGAAAAGATTCAAACAAGCGCTTGCATCTAGCTTTTTCCAGGCCAACAGACGGAGAGCTGTCCTCACGACAGAGCCGTCCGACAAGAAGTGCGCGCATGCGTCACGCCGGTGCGTGAAGTTGCGCGCAGCCTGCGCGCTAGGATGCACTGCAGGGGAGCACGACGGTGAAGCGGGTCCCCCTCCCGGGGGCGCTGTCGACGTCGATTTCGCCGCCGGCATCGGCGACGATCTGGCGGGAGATGGCGAGGCCAAGCCCCGATCCTGTGCCCTCCTTGGTGGTGAAGAACGGGTCGAAGATGTGTTCCTGCACCTCGGCGGGAATCCCCTCGCCGTTGTCCTCGACCTCGAGGACGGCACGGCCGTTGTCGGTCCGCAACCTCACCGCGACCCGGTTGAGTCCCCGGGGCCGGTCCGGCAGGGACTGGAGCGCGTTGACCAGCAGGTTGAGCACCACCTGGCCGAGCCGGGAAGGGGCGCATCCGACCTGGGCGCCGCTCGCGACCTCGACCACGAGATGGGCGCGACGACGCAGCTCGCCGCTCAGACATTTGATCGAGAGGTCCACGACCTCGCCGACGTCGGCGGAGCGTTGTCCGTCGTCGCGCCGGTGCCCGAACTCGATGCTGCGGGCCACGTCAGCGATCTGGCCCGCCATGCGCTGCGCCGTCTGGAGGTTGTCAACCAGATGACCTGCTGCGGACAGGTCTGGCTCCCCCGCGCCCAGCCGTGCGAGCGCCTCGGACACCCGCTCAGTCCGGAGCAGACCCATCTCCAGGGCGCCCCCGAGGGCGGTCAACGGGTTGCGCAGCTCATGCCCGAGCCCCGCCGCGGCGATTCCGAGGGCGTAGACCCTCTCGGTCTCGAGCAGACGCTGCTCGAGGGCGCGCACGCGCCGCCGCGTGGTGTAGGTCTCCAACGCCTCGCGCAGCACGGCCTTGAGCTCCGCGGGCTGCCATGGTTTGCGCAGGTAGCTGCGGATCTCGGCGCGATTGATGGCGTTGATGGCCTCCGAAAGGTCGGAGTAGGCGGTGATCAGGATGCGCACGGTCGACGGGAACTGCTCGCGTGCGGCCGCCAGCAGCTCGACACCAGTCATCCCGGGCATGCGCTGATCCGCGAGCAGGACCGCGACCTCGTGATGACGCAGGATCTCCAGCGCCTCGACGCCGCTCGACACGGTGCGCACATGGAACTCTCCGGAGCACGCCTCCTCAAGGACGATCCGGTTCGAGGCGTCATCGTCCACGTAAAGAACGACTCCGCCCTGCACGGGACCTCCCGAGGTCTCGCCCCGCGGCGCAGTGTTCATGGCGATGCTCCCGGCCGGCGGACGAGTAGGAAGTAGTACGCGCCGCCTGGCTCCTCGACGACTTCGATACCCGCATTCCCTGGCAGCCGCGCCGCCAATGCGCGCATCTCGTCGCGGGTCCGGTACAGCAGCGTCCAGTCGAGCATGAACTCGGGCGACCAGAAATGCTCGTTCGGTGCCAGTGCGTTGCCGATCGCGAGCAGCCCGCCCGGCGCCAGGCGACCGTAGAGATCGGCTATCAGCGCCTGTGCCCGCTGGGTGTTCAGATAGTCGAACAGCCCGGTCGCGAAGATGACGTCCTGGCGCTCGTCCAACGGAAGCATCTCGGGGTCCTTCAGAAACTGGCCGAAGGCGAGGTTGAGGCAGTGCAGTGTGCCGCGGACGCCGTTCTGCCCCACTGCCCGCCGTCCGGCCTGGTAGGCGACGCTCAGCGTCTCGTCCTCCTGGTCGACCAGGGTCCAGCGGACCTCTCCGGACCACCGACCCATGCGCTCGACGTGGGCTGCGACCTCCCGCGCGGGTCCGCATGCGAGACTCAGCACACGGAACACCGGTGCGGGCTCTTCGGCGAGGCGGCGGGCGTGCTCCTGGCAGACCAGATCGACGACGTACGCCATTCGGGTCCGAACACCGGCGGACAGGGGGTGCTCGACTGTGAGCTTGTGCATGACCCGCGCGAAGACCGAGCCGCCCTCGAGGGCGTTCGCGTAGTAGTACTGCATCACGCGGTAATCGCCCGGATAGCCCAGCGGCTTGGTGTACGCACGATGGATGATCGGTACGTCGAGCAGGAGCGGTGTCAAGACGGTCTCGGTGTAGGTCTTGGCGGCCACCATCGCGCGACGGTCCTCGAGACAGCGAGCGGCTGCTCTCGAGGCCGCTGTGCGGATCTCAGTCCATGGCCCTCTCAGGGCGTCCAGGGCGCGCCGTGCGAGCGACTCGACGCGATCGAGCCCATCGCCGCTCTCGCAATAGCGGCTTTCTGCGTTCGCCAGGACGCCACGGTGGAACTGGCAGAAGTGCACGGCACGATCGACGGCACCACGAAACACCGGATCCA
>CAZQYU010000151.1:0-7710 GCA_964597585.1 uncultured Thermoanaerobaculia bacterium | reverse complement strand
CGCACCAGGGCGTGCAGTTCATGCTCGCCGACATGGCGATCCAGGTCGAGGCGGCTCGGCAGCTGGTCCACGCCGCCGCTCGGGTGATCGACTCGGGCGCCAAGGAGATCTCCAAGATGTCGGCGATGGCCAAGGTCTTCGCCACCGACACCGCGATGAAGGTCACCACTGACGCCGTCCAGCTCTTCGGCGGCTACGGCTTCTGCCGCGACTACCCGATCGAGAAGTACATGCGCGACGCCAAGATCACCCAGATCTACGAGGGCACCAACCAGATCCAGCGGGTGGTGATCGGACGCGCCCTGACCCGCGAGTCGCGTGATCTCACCGACCGGCTGGCGGTGAAGGTCGAACACTTCCCGGAGACGGAGGGCGAGACGACCTGACGCCGCGGGAAAGTGTGACCGCCGTCGCGCCCGAGGGCCGGTTCGGCCGCGGTCCTGGTCGTCTGCCAGCAACTCGTGTCATAATCGACAGTTGGACGGGAGAGACGACAATGGTCGAGCTGGCACCTCTTGACATCCTGGGCACGACCTTCAATCGGCGCCTCAAGGGCTACGACTCCGACGAAGTGCAACGGTTCCTCGCTGCCGTCGCCTCGGCGATGGAGGATCTGCTGCGCGAGCGCGGCGAGCTCAAGCAGCTTCTCTTCCGGCGCGAGCAGGAGCTGGCCGGCTTCCGCGAGCGTGACAGCGCGCTCCAGGACGCCCTGGTCGCGGCGCAGCGGTCGGCCGAACAGACCCTGGGCGCGGCTCGTGCCGAGGGCCAGCGGCTCATCGACGAGGCCCAGGGCCTCGCGGACCGCCTGGTTGAGGAGGCGCACCAGCGGGTCCAGACGATCGAGTCCACCATCGCCGACCTGCGCTCGCGACGTCGCGAGGTCCGCTCCGAGCTGATGCGCCTGGCCGAGCTTCTCCAGGGCCTGATCCACGACGACCAGCAGGTCGAGCGTGAGGAGAGCACCAGCCCACGCCTGGCGCTGCTGCAGCGGCGCAAGCCCACCCGCGAGTCCGAGGGCCAAGCGTGAGCCTGCTGGTCGCGGGCGCCCACCAGGTCGCCACCCCGCGCGGCCGCTCGGCGGTCCACGGCCCCGCCCTCGACCACCTCACAGTCCTCGACGGCGCAGTCGTGCGCTGTGAGGAAGGTCGCATCGTCTTCATCGGAGACCCTGCGGAGCACGAGCGCCGCTTCCCGCCCGCCGACGACGTCCTCGACGCCGACGCCGGTTGCGTGATCCCGGGGTTCGTCGATCCCCACACCCATCCGGTGTGGGCGGGCTCCCGCGAGTCCGAGTTCAACCGCCGCCTGCGAGGCGAGGGCTACATGGAGATCGCCGCCGCCGGAGGCGGCATCAACGCCACCGTCCGCGCCACCCGCGCCGCTTCGGCCGAGGCCCTGCTCGCGGGCACCCTCAGCCGCCTCGATACCTTCCTGAGGCACGGGACCACCACCCTCGAGGGCAAGTCCGGCTACGGCCTCGACCTCGACACCGAGGTCCGGATGCTCGAGGTGCTCGGGTCCGCGCACGAAGCCCACCCGGTGGACATCGTGCCGACGTGCCTCGCCGCCCACGAGGTACCGCTCGAGCACCGGGACGACCCCGAGCTCTGGGTGCGCCGGCTGGTCGACGAGATCCACCCCGAGATCGCTCGCCGCGGCCTCGCCGAGGCGGTCGACGCGTTCTGCGAGACCGGCGTCTTCGACCTCGAGCAGACCCGCAGGCTGCTCGCCGACGCCTCCCGCCACGGCTGGCGTATCCACCTCCACGCCGACGAGCTCACTCCACTGGGCGGCGCCGAGCTCGCGGTCTCACTCGGAGCGGCCTCGGCTGACCACCTGGTTCATGTCACCGACGACGGCATCGCGGCGTTGGCGGCCTCGTCCACCGTCGCCATACTGCTCCCCGGGACCTCGTTCTTCCTGCGCTCGCGCTGGGCGCCGGCGCGGCGGATGGTCGAGGCGGGCTGCACGGTCGCCCTCGCGACCGACTTCAACCCGGGCTCGTGCCCGACCGAGTCGATGCCCGCCGTGCTCACCCTCGCCTGCCTCGCGATGGGCCTCACCGTCGAGGAGGCGCTGACCGCGGCGACCCTCAACGCCGCCGCGGCGCTCGACCGCGCCGACCGCATCGGCAGTCTCGAGGAGGGCAAGGCTGCGGACCTGGTGGTGCTCGCCGGCCCGACCTACCACCACCTGGTCTACCACTGGGGGGTCAACCCGGTGCGGCACGTGGTCAAGGCCGGCCGTGTCGTGGTCCGCGACGGCGAGCTGACGCCCTGAGAGCGATCCCCGCAGCCAGCCTCCCGTCGAAACCTGAACAAATGGCAAGCGCTCATAGGTGGCAATCGAGGAGTTGATCGCGAACGCCGAAAGCACAGCCTCTGCTCGACGCGTCAGGCGCCTGCCGCTGCTCCTCGTGGCGGCGGGCTGTGTCCGAGAGATTCAGTGGCAGCAGGCAACTCTGAGGGCCTCATTGGGACCGGTCGCGGCACCGGCGCAGCGCGGCGCAGTTCAAGTCACGGCCTCCAGGATCGTCACCCGTCACGTTGCGGGTCGGCGAGCCGAGGTGGGCACGACCCAAGCGGCGTCCGGCCGGGCCTTTCGCGCCGTTGCACCATCGAGGCGAAGCAGCTCGGCGCCGCCGTGGCGGTCGAGCAGGGTCACCGACCAGCCCATGCGGAGACGCTCGGCGAGCGCGGGCGACGCGGCCAGGACGACCTCGCCGGGCGCGAGGTCCCCGGGCTCGGGAAACAGAAGCGCGACGCCGCGCGCGGCGAGAATCGGCCCGTAGGCGCGCAGGTGGACGTCGTAGGCGTCGGTCAGCACGGCGACGCGGCGGAGCTGCGGATGATCTCGGCGGAGGTCCTTGAGCAGCCACGAGGCATCGAGGGTGCGCGGGTCCTCGGGCGAGGTCGCGGGCGGACCCGCCCGGTGAAGGGCCGCTCCCCAGGGCAGCGCGACCACGGCGAGCACGACCGCGCTCCACGTCAGGACCGGGCGCGCCCGACGCTCGGCGACCGCCGCCACCGCCCGAGCGAGGCCGTCGATTCCGACCGCCACGACCAGCGCGGCGAGCGGGTAGAACGGCGCGTCGTACCACACGAGCTTGGTCCGGGAAAGCGAAACCATGGCGAGCTGGCAGGCGGCGACTGCGCCGACGAACACCGCGAGGCGCCGCACCGGGCGTTCGAGCGGAACCAGGAACGGCAGCGGCAGCAGGAACAGCCAGGGCAGGAAGCGGCCCCGCGCGAGTCCCTGGAGGTAGAACCAGGGCGGGTGCAGGTGGTGCTCGACCGTGACGACCATCCGACCGAGCTCCAAGCTCCAGACCGCCGCCACATAGCCCGGAGCCGCGGCCTCGCGCACGGCGTACCAGGCGAGCGCCGGGACCACGGAGGCGGCAGCCGCGAGCCACACCGTCCGGCAGGCGAGGACGTGACGCCACCGCCCCAGCAGCACCGCTCCAAGGACGATCCCCGGCGCGACCAGCAGCGCTGCCACGCCCTTGGTCAGCAGCGCGAGCGCAAAAGCACCGGCACCCAGCCATAGGCGACCATCGTCGCGCCGCGCCCCATCCTCGAGCCAGCCGTGGACGGCGAGCACCGCGGCCGTCAGCCACAACGCCAGCATCGCGTCTGCGTCGCCAGTGCGGGCGACGTGGTGGCCGACGAAGCCCGGGCTGGTGGCGAGCACCAGCGCCGCGATCGCGCCGAGCCCGGGGCGGCGGAGGCGACGGGCGCAGATCCCCGCGAGCAGGAGCGCGGTCGCAATCGCGGCCAGCGCCGACGGCACCCGCAGGGCGAGCTCGCTCGGGCCGAGTGCAGCGACGCTCGCCATCAGCACCCAGTACTGCAGAGGCGGCTTGAGGTTGACCGGATCGGGCACACCCCCGATGGTCGCGACGATGGGGTCGCCGCGCTCGAGCATCTCGAAGGCGCCAAGCGCGAAACGCGCCTCGTCCCAGCACTGCACCGGGAGTGCGCCGAGGTCGCGCAGGATCGGCGCCGCGACAGCCGCCGCGAGCAGCAGCCACAGGACGATCCGGCTCCAGCGCAGTCTCTTCGTCATCGCTCGTCGCGCGAGAGGTGGGCGAGCTCGCCGGCGTGGCGCTCCCAGTCGCGACCGTCGAACGGCGTTACCCGCATGTCGGCGATCGTCCCCGGGTCGAGGCAGCGGACGTTGATGCTGAACCCGTCCGGATTCGAGCGCGGGACGTAAAACGACTTGATGCCGCAGGTGCGGCAGAACAGGTGCCGCGCCACCCCGGTGTTGAAGGTGTACGTGGCGAGCTCGTCCGGGTCGGTCAGCAGCCGGAAGCGCGAGCGCGGGACGATCAGGTGGAGGTAGGCGGTCATGGTGCAGATCGAGCAGTTGCAGGCAGTGACCTCGAGCATTGCCGGCGCCTCGACCTCGAAACGCACGCGGCCGCAGTGGCAACCGCCGCGATGGACCACGAGGTGCTCGGGAGATGGACCCGTCGTCGATGTTGCGTCAGCCACGCCTGACCTCCTGGGGTGTTCCGCCCGCCAGGTTCACGCCTCGGCGACCTCCTCCGGCATCACCCGAACACGGTCGTCGGTCGGCATGACCCGCTCGACCGCCGCCGCGACCTCGTCCGGCTCGATCTCGTCGAGGCAGGCGTGGTGGCCGAGCGGGCACTCGGGCTCGAAGCACGGGCTGCACTCGAGACCGAGGCGGACGATGACGTGCTCACCCCACAGCGGTCCAGTGCGCCCCGGGTCGGTGGGTCCGAACAGGGCGACGACCGGGACCCCGGCCATCGCCGCAAGGTGCATCGGGCCCGAGTCGTTGCCGACCACGGCGCCGAGCCCGGCGATGACCCCGAGCAGGGCGGCGACGTCGAGGTTCTCGCCGAGGACCGGGAGATCACTGCCGGCGGCTGCGATCACGGCCCGGGCGACGTCATCCTCACCAGGCCCGACCAACACCAGCGGTGCGTGTCCCCGCTCGGCGAGGAGTCGGGCGAGCTCTCCGAAGCGCTCGGCGGGCCAACGCTTCGACTGCCCCCAGCCGGCGGCCGGGGCGAGCCCCACGAGACCATCACCACCCGCGTGGTAGCAGTCGAGAATCGCTCGTCCCTCGGCAAGCACGGCGGGCGGCACCGATGGCCTCCGGCCGGCATCGACCGGCGGCAGCGCGAGGTCGGCCAGCAGGGCATCCATGTCGCGCACCTGGTGGCGACCGCGGTCCACCGGGAACCCCCGCGACAGCAGCAGGTGCGATCCGTCGCCCCGGCTGCCGAGCGTGCGTCGCGCGGCGAGCCGGACCAGGAGCTTTGCGCGAGTGGCGTGACGGAAGGTGACGGCGAGGCCGAAGCGCCCACCCCGGGTCAGGCGCAGGGCGCTGCCGAGCGGCGACCCGCGTCGGGTGCTCGCGACCACTGTCGCCGCAGGGAACAGCTCCGCGAGGAGGCGCTCCACCGGGGGGCGGCAGTGGAGGACCGTGGTGCCTCCGGCGTTGGCCTCGGTCAACCGCCTGACCGCGGGCAGCGTCATAATGACATCCCCGACCCAGTTCGGCAGGTCGACCAGAAGGCGACCCGGGAACGACCACCCTGGGGCCATCACATACCGTCGACCGTAACCCGCCGGATGGCCAGAGCCCGCCCCGTCTCGGGGTCCGCGTCAACCAGGGCACCGCGCAGCTGGAGACCCCTCTTGGCGGGCTCGAAGGGCCGCGGCGTGTTGTAGAGGAAGCGTTCGAGAACCTTTTCCGGGCGCATGCCGATGATCGACTCGTACGGGCCGGTCATGCCGACGTCTGTTTGCAGCGCGGTGCCGCCGGGGAGGATGCGCTCGTCCGCGGTCGGGACGTGGGTGTGAGTGCCGAGCACGGCGGTCGCCCGTCCGTCCAGGTACCACCCCATGGCCTGCTTCTCCGAGGTCGCCTCGGCATGCATGTCGACGATGACGACCTTGAGCTCGGGCCACTGGTTGCGGATCTCGGCCAGAACCCGGTCGGCGCAGCGGAAAGCGTTGTCGATCGGCGGCATCATGGCCTGTCCCTGGAGGTTGACCACCGCCACCGGCACGCCCGCGGCGGTTTCCGCCACGCACCAACCGCGTCCGGGGTTGCCCTCGGGGTAGTTGGCCGGGCGCAGGAGGGTCGGATGGGCGTCGAGCAGTGGGATCCCCTCCTTCTTGTCCCAGACGTGATTGCCGGTGGTCCAGACGTCCACCGGCAGGGTCTCGAGCTCCTCGAGCACCTTGGGGGTGATGCCGAAGCCGCCGGCCGCGTTCTCGACGTTGGCGATGACGAGGTCGACGCGCTCGTGATCGACGAGCGACTCAAGATGGGCGTGGAGGATCCTCCGGCCCGCCTCCCCCATCACGTCGCCGACGAAGAGGATCCGGATCACTTGGCGTACTCTATGGCGCGTGTCTCGCGGATGACGGTGACCCGGATCTGGCCCGGGTAGGTGAGCTCGGACTCGACCTTTCTCGCCACGTCGCGGGCGAGCCAGATCGCGCCCTCGTCGGAGACCGTACCCGACTCGACGACGATCCGCAGCTCGCGTCCAGCCTGGATGGCGTAGGCCTTCTCGACGCCCTTGAAGTCGCCGGCGAGGGTCTCGAGCTTCTCGAGGCGCTTGATGTAGTTCTCGAGGATCTCGCGGCGCGCGCCGGGTCTGGCCGCCGACAGTGCATCGGCCGCGGTGACCAGCACCGCCTCGACCGAGTGCGGGTCGTAGTCGCCGTGGTGGCACTCCATGGCGTGGATGACCGCTTCGATCTCGCCGTGCTTGCGCAGCAGCTCGCGTCCAAGCTCGAGATGGGTGCCCTCCATTTCGCGGTCGATCGACTTGCCGATGTCGTGGAGCAGGCCGGCACGCTTGGCGACCTCGGCGTTGACACCGAGCTCGGCCGCCATGTGGTGTGCGAGCCAGGCCACCTCGAGCGAGTGCTTGAGGGCGTTCTGGCCATAGGAGGACCGGAACTGCAGCCGGCCGAGCATCTTGAGCAGCTCTGGATGGAGGTCGGGGATGCTTGCCTCGAGAGCGGCCGCCTCGCCGTCGGCGAGGAGCTTGTCTTCCATCTCCGCCTGGACCTTGGCAACCAGCTCCTCGATGCGCCCGGGATGGATGCGGCCGTCCTGGATCAGGTTGATCAGCGCCAGACGGGCGATCTCACGCCTCACCGGCTCGAAGCAGGACAGGATCACGGCGCCGGGAGTGTCGTCGACGATCAGATCGACACCGGTGGCCTGCTCAAAGGCTCGGATGTTGCGGCCCTCGCGGCCGATAATGCGCCCCTTCATTTCGTCCGACGGCAGATCGACCACCGCGACCGTGCTCTCGACCACGTGCTCCGAGGCGATCCGCTGAATGGCCATCGAGATGATCCGTCGCGCCCGCTCCTTGGCCTTTTCGGTCGCCTCGTCCTCGATCCGCTTGACCAGGTTGGCGGCCTCCATCCGGGCCTCCTGCTCGAGGCTGTGGACGAGCTCGGCCCTGGCCTGCTCGGCAGTAAGGCCGGCGATCTGCTCGAGACGCTGGCGCTGCTCGGCTGCCGCCTGGGCCAGCCGCTCCTCCTCTCCGTGGAGCTTCAGATCCCGTTCGGCAAGCTCACTTTCGAGTCCAGCGACCTTCTCGAGCCGTTCCGCGACCTCCGTCCGAGCCGCCTCGAGCTCGCCATCGCGCTGCTCGAGGCGCCGCTCCAGCCCGACCAGCTCGAGTCGAAACTCGCGCGT
>CAZQYU010000150.1:0-7718 GCA_964597585.1 uncultured Thermoanaerobaculia bacterium | reverse complement strand
CCCTCGGGCAGGATCACCGTCATTCCCTTGGGGTCGTCGATGCGCCGCAGGACGTCCTCCCAGGTGTGGTCGCGCTGGCGCGTGATCACCACCGGGTGGCGGACGAGCGAGCGGAAGAAGCGACCGACCCAGACCCTCTTGTAGGTCTTCTCAGCAACGGGAAGGATGCCGTGGCTGGCAAACTGCCAGAGCAGGGACCACGACGCGAAGCCGGCCAGCAGCCACTCGTAAAGACTGGTGTGGTTGAGGATGACCACCATGCGGAGGTCGTCCCACGGGTCGGGGGGGAGCGGCCGAACCCACTCGGATCGGAGCCGAAAGAAGGCGCGGCTGATGGTACGAATGACCGCGAGCAGGACGAAGACCAGAATCGAGCGCATAACGGGTTTGCCGGGTCCCTCCGTTCCAGCCGGACCGGCGCTCAGGATACCCTACGCACGACGGTTCGGCAGGCCGCGGCGCGGCATCGCGGCCCGTAAGTGCTATCATGAGGTTCGCGACCTGCTCTCAGAATGCTGGTTACGGTCGATATGGTGCATGAGGCAGACTCTGTATGAAAAGCATGGTAGTTCCGGTGCCGGGACCCGACGAGCCGGGGATTTGGCAGGACCGCCTCGCAGCGGTCACCGGGCGACCGCCGGACGTGGCGCTGGCCTTTCTGCCTGGCAACGGCCGCTCGCAGCGCACGCTGCGCGAGCTCGCGACGGCATGGCCGGAGACGGTCCGCTTCGGCTGCGAGTCGGTCACGCAGTTCGCCGACGCGGCGCTGGCGAGCCAAGGCTCGCTCCACCTGTTCTGGTTCGACCACCCGGGGCACCGCGTCGAGGTTGACGTGATCGAGGCGACTCCGGACGGAGGCCTGCACGCCGACGAGCTCGACCGGCTCACCGACACCATCCGCGGCGCCGACGCGGTGCTGCTGCTCGTCGACGGTCTCCACTTTCCGGCCCAGCAGCTTCTGGCAGAGCTGCGGGCCAGGGGGGTCGCGGCCGGGATTCCGATCGCCGGCGGGCTCGCCTCGATGGCTTCACCCGGCGCCGACGCGGGCGGCGCCCGCGTCTTCGTCGACCGCCAGCTCTACGGGGCGGCGTGCGCGGTGTCGTGCTGGTACGGCGTCCGCGCCGACGTCGAGATCGTCCGCGGCTGGAGCCCGGCGAGCCCGTCCTACACCGTGACCCGCGCCGAGGGAAATGTCCTCTACGAGATCGACGGCGAGCCCGCCACCGAGTGGTACCGCCGTTTCTTCACCGTCGGCGGCGCGATTGCCCCGCTGCCCGAAGCGGCTCACCAGTTTCCGCTCATCCTCGAGGGCCCGGACCTCGGACGCCAGGGCCTCTACCGCTCGATGCGGCAGTTCGACGAGCCTGCGGGCGCCGTCACTTTCTGGGGCGATCTCGAGGTCGGCGACGAAATCCGGCTCGGTATGGGCAACGGCACGTCGCTGGTCGAGACCGCGTGCGACCTGGCTGCCGGGCGCCACGCCGAGGCGGCAGTGCTGTACTCCTGTGTCGGCCGCGAGATCGTGCTCGGCCAGCGCGCCGAGGCCGAGGTCGAGGCGATCCACGAGGCCCTCGAGAAGGTCCCACTGTCGGGCTTTTTCACCTTCGGCGAGATCGGCCCCTCTGCGCGCGGCCCGCTTGCGTTCTACAACCACACGGCGGTGCTGGTCCTGCTCAGCGAGGTCGAGGCATGACGATCGACCGCGATCTCGAGGTCGAGATCCTGCGCAACCTGTTGCGCCACACGACCCGCGCCTACGAGGAGCAGGTGGCCGCGCTGCACGCCGAGAAGGAGCTCGCTCAGGTCACGCTGGCGTCGATCGGCGACGGCGTCATCACAACCGACCGGTCTGCGACCGTGACCTACCTGAACCGGGTTGCGGAGTCGCTGACCGGGTGGGGGATGGCCCGGGCGGCGGGCCGTGGGCTCGGCGACGTGCTCTCCCTGGCCGACACCGCGCTCGGGACGCGGGCCGAGTTGCCGATTGCCCAGTGGCTGACAGGACGGGCGGACACTACGAGGCTGTCGGGCGTCACTCTGATCGCGCGCCACGGCAGCCGCTGCGCCGTCGAGGGCTCGGTGTCCCCGATCCGGGGGCCGCAGGGCGAGGTCGTGGGACTGGTCATCATCCTGCGCGATGTCAGCGAGACTCGCCTGCTGGCGCTGCAGATGGCGCACCAGGCGAGCCACGACCAGCTCACCGGCCTGCTCAACCGCCCGGCTTTCGAGGGACGTTTGCGCATGGTGCTGGAGTCACCGGGCCTCGAGGAGCGGCCCGCCTGCGTGTGCTACATGGATCTCGACCAGTTCAAGGTGGTCAACGACACCTGCGGGCACATCGCCGGCGACGAGCTGCTGCGTCGCATCGCCGGGCTGCTGCTCAATCAGGTCCGCGAGACCGACGTGGTCGTGCGCCTCGGCGGCGACGAGTTCGGGATCCTCCTCGACGACTGCGACGTGCCCTCCGCGCGCGTCATTGCCGAGCGGGTCTGCGAGACGGTGTGCGACTACCGGTTTCTGTGGGAGGACGACGTCTTCTCGATCTCCGCGAGCATCGGCCTGGTGCCGTTGACGCCGGACCTCCACAGCGTGATGGAGGTGATGAGCGCCGGCGACCACGCCTGCTATGTCGCCAAGGAGCAGGGCGGAGGCCGGGTCCAGGTATTCGAACGCGACGACCGCGAGGTCGCGCACCGAATGGGCGAGATGAGCCTCGTCGTGCGGCTGCAGCGCAGCCTCGAGGAGAGCCGTTTCGAGCTCGTCGCTCAGCCGATCATGGCCCTCGAGCCCGACGCCTCGCGCCGGTGGGCGTTCGAAGTGCTGCTACGCATGCCAATGGACGGCTCCGGTATCGCTTATCCCGCGGAGCAGTTCGTGCGCGCCGCCGAGCGCTACGGGCTCATGCCCCGCCTCGACCGTTGGGTCGTCGGCACCGTCTTCCGGTCCCTCGCCGCCGAGCCGCGGGCGCTGATGGAGACGGTCCACACCTGCTTCGTCAATCTCTCCGGCGCGACCCTGACCGATGAACACTTCGCCGACTACGTCAGCGATCTGGTCCAGGAGACCGGCCTCAGGCCGGACGTGATCTGCTTCGAGATCACCGAGACCGCGGCGGTGGCCAGCATGCACAAGGCGCGTCGGGTGATCGATGCGCTCGGCGAGCTCGGCTGCCGCTTCGCCCTCGACGACTTCGGCCAGGGCATGTCGTCCTTCGGCTACCTCAAGTCGCTCCCGGTCTCGTTCCTCAAGATCGACGGCATGTTCATCCACGACATCGCCGCCGATCCGCTCGACCGGGCGATGGTCGAGTCAATGCAGCAGATCGCCAAGGTCTACGATCTCAAGACCATTGCCGAAGCGGTCAGCTCGCAGCCGATCTTCGACATCGTCCGGGCGATGGGCATCGACTACGCCCAGGGCCACTTCATCGGCTCGCCACGGCCGCTCGCCACGATCCTCGAGATCGCCGCCGACCCATCCGGCCGCCATCCGCGGGTGCAGATCTCGGCCGAGGTTGCCTCGGGCCCCGAAGAGCGGCCAACCTCGCCCGCCGGCGTCAAGTCGAAAGGGTAGGACAGCACCGTCCGCGGGAACACGATCGAGGCCGTCGGGGTGGTGTCACCGATATCAGGAACCTGAGAGCACGGAGGGGAGAGCGGGCAGCAGGGCCTGAATACCGACGCAATGCGTCCCGCTTCACCATCCCAGTGCCAGCGGCATGCCCTGCACGCAGTGCCGGTCGCCGGTCATGTGGGTTTCGAGGGCCTCGAGCGCCGCGCGCCACTCCGAGGCGCTGACACGCCGCGCCAGGTCCGGCCGCCCCGGTACGCACGCCGCGCGGTGGCACGGACGGTACTGGGCCATGAGCGAGACCGCGACCTGCGGCGAGAGCTCACGCGCGATCCAGGCGAGGCTCGACCGCTCGCCCGCGAGGCCGTCCGGCAGCACCAGCACCCGCACCAGCATCCCGCGGGTCACTGCGCCGGCCGGGTCGAGCTCCCAGGCATCGCCGACCTGGCGGTACATCTCGGCGAGCGCCGCCCGCGCGCGCTCCGGGTAGTCGGGGACGTCGGTGAGCTCGGCCCCGACCGCGGCATCGGCGAACTTGAGATCCGGCATCCACACGTCGACCACGCCCTCGAGCAGGCGCAGCGTCTCCACCGAGTCGTAGCCGTTCGAGTTGTAGACCACCGGCAGGGTGAGCCCGCGCCGCGCCGCCACCGACAAGGCCCGCACCAGCGCCGGGACCTGGTGCGACGGCGACACCCAGTTGAGGTTGTGGACGCCCGCATCCTGGAGCTCGAGGAAGATCCCGGCGAGCGTCTGCGGGCCCATCTCGTGGCCGGCGAAGTCCTGCGGCCGCTGGGAGATGTCGTGGTTCTGGCAGAACGCGCAGCGCAGGTTGCAGTTGGCGAGAAAGACGGTGCCCGAGCCGAAGCGGCCCGAGATCGGCGCCTCCTCGCCCATGTGGCGGTTCCACGACGCCACCGAGGCGGCAAGCGGGGTCTGGCACTCACCGAGCTCGAAGCGGCGGTCGACGCCGCACTCGCGGGGGCACACCCGGCACGGTGCCGCCAACGCCTCGAGTGCGTCGGCACGAGCGTCGAGCTCGCCGGAGCGGGAGAGGGCGACGTAGCTCGCACGGCGTGAGCGGACGGTGGTCACCTTCCTCCTATATCACGGCTGCATGCAGGCCGAGGTGAGGGGGATGGCGCGTGACCCGGAGTTTGAACCACCAAGACACGAAGACACCAGGCCATCGCAGGGCCATCCCAGAACCATTGCTATTGGGTCCGGAGCAAATGGGTGAGGTTGGTGCTCGCCCGGACCGCGTGCGTAGTCCGTGTGGTGCGTGAGCCGGAGAATTGGAACGCCAAGACGCCAAGCCATCGCAAAGACAAGGGAGCGGCCTCAGGGGCCGGGCCTCGAGCTTCCGGACCTGGGAACGCTCCTGCGCTCGAATCGCCAACGGTCCCCCGCGATGAACGTCTAGCGTCATTCCTCTTACCTCTCACATGCCGGTCTCTCCTGCGATTGTCACCAATCGCAGGAGAGACCGGCAAAGAAGGTCCGGGTCGCGGCCGGGATCCACACCGGCTGCTCGCCGTCGAAGTACCCGAAGCTCGTGTACAGCGAGTCGAACAGGTTGTTCGCCCTCAGGTCGAGCGCCGCGCGCTTCGCGCCGAGCGCCGACGCAACCCGCTTGCCGAGGTCCATCTGGAAGGCGAGGTCCGCCGTCGTGTAGGGGTCGTTGATCCGGTGCACGTAGTCCGGCACCTGCCGCGCCGCCGGATGCTTGCGCATGTCCTCGGTGTTGTCGAGGTAGAAGCGACCCACGTGGCGCAGCGTCAGCGTCGCGTCCACCGCCCCGACGCCGCCCACCAGCTCGAGCGAGCCGAGGCTCTCGGGCACTCCCGCGAGCGTGTTGCCGGAGTAGTCGACCGAGCCGCCCTCGTAGTCGAACTCCACGAAGCGGTCGATGGTCGCGTTCACTGCGGAGAGCGCCAGCCGCGCGCCCCAGCGCGGGCGCGGGTTCCAGGCCAGCTCGAGCTCAGCCCCCTTGTGGGTGGTCTCGGCCCCGTTGGCCGTCACCGGGACGCCGTTGTTGTCGAGCCCGCCGGCCCACACGATCGCGTTCGAGAAGTCCAGGTAGTACAGGTTGAACCGAGCGTAGCCGTGCGCCCAGTCGTGCCGTGCGCCGAGCTCCCAGTCGGTGAGCTTCTCCGGCTTCAGGTCGAGCGGGTCGCCGAACCAGTAGTCCTGGGGGTCGTAGATGTCGCGGAACGCGGGCTCGCGGCCGCCGCGCGACACGTTGGCGTACACGTTCCAGCCCGCCGCCGGTTTGTAGGTCAGGCCGAGCCGCGGCAGCGCGTAGGAGAAAGTCTCGGTCAGGTCCACGCCCTTGAGCCGGTCCTTCGACATCTCGTAGCGGTGCGAGGTGTAGGTGACGCCGGCGAGCAGCGTGAAGCGCGGATCGAAGCGCCACGTCTCCTGGACGAAGGGCTGCGCCGTGCGCTTGCCGAGCCGGTAGTCGTAGTAGCGGTGGTTGGGCGGTGTGTCGGGCGGGTAGGTCTGCGCCCAGGTCGTCTCCCCCCAGTGTCGGCCGTGGTGCAGGCGCAGCGCCACGCCGGCCTCGAGCGTGCCGCGGCCGTCGCCCTGGTCCCACTGCAGATGGGGGATCCAGCCCAGGTCCCACTCGTCGACGTGGCGCCGCCGCACCAGGTCCGAGGTGTCGACGAGCCCGCCGCCGGGTCCGGGGAACGGCTCGAGGTCGTAGGCCGGAAGATACGCGCCCGTCTTGTACTGCTCGTAG
The DNA here is from genome assembly GCA_964597585.1 of uncultured Thermoanaerobaculia bacterium. Classification (GTDB taxonomy): domain Bacteria; phylum Acidobacteriota; class Thermoanaerobaculia; order Thermoanaerobaculales; family Sulfomarinibacteraceae; genus CAVSIS01. The sequence continues at coordinate 1,405 of CAZQYU010000150.1, read as the reverse complement.
AAGCCGTTGCCCTGGAAGTAGTAGAGGGTGTTCTGCAGGGTCACCGCATCGCTCAGCTCGAGGGCGTGAATGAGCTGCCAGTGGGGCTGGAAGAACTCGTCGACCTCGTTGGGGTAGGTGAGGGGGTTGAAGCGGCGGTCGCGCCGTGAGTCCCCCGTCACTTCGCCGTCGATGTACTGCTTGGGCACTCCCTCGTAGGCCAGGTGCGTGCGCTCGGGGCCGCCGAACGCCACGATCCGGGTCGACGAGCGCTCACCGGCGTGCTCGACGGTCGCGAAGTAGTTCCACATCTCGACCCACGACTGGTCGCGGTAGCCGTCCGTGTCGACCTTCGACCACCGGAAGGTCGCGGACCATCCGTTGTCGCCGAGGCCGGTGTCGTACTCGCCGTCGATCTTTCGCGTGCCCCACGAGCCCGCCCCCGCCGACACCCGCAGGCGCCGCTCGGGCAGCGGCGCGCGGGTCTCGAGGTCCACCGAGCCGCCGATCGCGGAGCCGCCGTACAGCGTCGTCCCGACCCCGCGCTGGACCTGGATGTCGCCGGTCGTGGCCAGGAAGTCGGCGAGGTCGATGAAAAACACCGAGTGCGAGTGGGCGTCGTTGAGCGGCACCCCGTTGAGGCTCACCGCGTTGCGCGTCATGTCGAAGCCGCGCAGGAAGAAGTACGAGTAGCCGATGCCGTTGCCGGAGTCGTTGTAGGCGTAGAACGACGGCACGTCGGAGAGGAAGATCGGCACGTCCTGGCCCCAGGAGCCGCGCTCGATCTCGGCCCGGGTGACGTTGGTGACCGTCACCGGGGTCTCCGACACGTCGGCACGCCCGGCCGTCACCTCGACCTCGCCGGTGAAACGGGCCGCGGCCTGGAGCACGATCTCCACGCGGCGGCCGGACTGCACGTCCTCGAGTGAGGCGGTCACGAAACCATTGGCGGCGACATCGAGCCGCCAGGGGTGGGCGACCTCCGGCACCCGGATTTCGAACGCGCCGTCGTCGCCGGTGATCGCGCTCGAGATCGCCGCGCCGGAGCGCGCGACGACGTGAGCGCCGGGCACGGCCGCACCGTTGGTGTCGACCACGCGCCCGGCGAGCTCACCGGCGACTGCGCCGAGCGGCGCGAGCGCCGCGAGCAGGAGGATCGTCGAACGGGCGAGCCCGCGAATCTCACCAGCGTTCGTCACGAGGTCGATGAGGTGACGTGTCGAGCGGCGTGTTCGATCCGAGGGGAGCGGAGGCGTACTCGACAGTACGTCGAGCACACTGAGGTGAGAAGACGTCGCTGGCCGCGGTGCATCATCGACCGCAGCAGAATGTTGGTGAGAATTGCGGGCTAGGAAACGAATGATGGTCGCGAGCATGCCGCCCTCCACAGTGGCCTCGGGCGGCGGGGGGATGTCCCGAGGGCCGC
>CAZQYU010000149.1:0-7736 GCA_964597585.1 uncultured Thermoanaerobaculia bacterium | reverse complement strand
GCGCTGGACGACCTGCTCGGCAAGGTCAAGGCGCTCGACATGGACGAGGTCCACAGGGCCGTCGCAGCCCAGCAGGAGCAGGAGACGGCCCACGCCTGACCGCAGACGAACCCCTCCTCCTTCCTTCTTGCCCCGCGTCGCTCCTCACGACGCGGGGTGCTCTTTCGTCGAGCGGGTCACTGGACCGCCCGACCAGACCTGGCTGCCCCTCCGAAGGGAGCGCCGCAGCCGGCAGTCCCGCAACTCCGCGATCCAGCGGGTCAGACAGCAGCGAGCAACCGCGCAGTCGCCTCGGCCTGGTCGGAGTCACACCACAGAACGAGCACGTCGTCGGCGTTCAGCTCGAGGTCGGAAGGAGGGTTGGCGATCACCTGACTGCGGCGTTTCACGGCTACGACGGTGGCGCCCGTCCTCTCGCGCAGCGCGAGCTTCCGCAGGGTCATCTCGACCGCGGGCGAACCGGGCGCGACAGCGACCTCGATGAGGTCGGCGTGCTCGAGGAGCTCATCGAGGGAAAGGTGGCCGCCCACATCGCCGCTTCGCAGGGCCCCGTATTGACTCGCACGCAGGGCGGCCTTCTCCCGATCGACCACCCGCCGGGGTGCGCCGTAGAGCGCCAGCACCCGGCCGGTCAGCTCGAGCGAGGTCTCGAACTCCTCCGGGATCACCTCGTTGGCGCCGAGCGCCTGCAGCGGTTCGACCTCTCGCAGGTATCGGGTGCGGGCCAGGATCGTCATGCGAGGGTTGAGCGCGCGGGCGGCGGCGACCACCTCCCGAGTCGACGCCGCGTCGGGAACCGCGGCGATGAGCGCTCGAGCCGCCGGCACGCCCGCCGCCCGCAGCACGCGGTCGTGGCGAGCGTCGCCCCACAGGGCCTGTCCACCCTGGGCCGCGATCTCCTCGGCGGTGTGAGGATTGACATCAACCACCAGATGCGGAACGTCGAGCAGCTGCAGGGCGTGCGACACGTTGCGACCGTTGACCCCATAGCCGACGATCACAACGTGATCCCTGAGCGCGGCGGCCGGCGTAGGCTCGGGCGGCGTCAGCCGCGGTTCAAGCCATCGCGCGACGGCGAGCATGCCCGGTGTCAACACCATCGACGGCACCGCGGCCCCGAAGAAGAGGTCGTAGCCCGAGGGGGCCAGTAGTCCCAGGTTGGCAGCCTCTCGGGCAACGATGAACGAGAACTCTCCGATCTGGGCGAGGCCGAGACCGACGACCAGTCCGCTGCCCAGGCGGCGGGTCAGCCCCCAACCCACCAGCCCGGCGAGCACCGCCTTGGCTGCGATCACCGCACCGACCATCCCAAGCATCTCCTGGGGATGAACAATCCACCGGCCGGTATCGACCAGCATTCCCACCGAGGCGAAGAACAGGGCGTTCAGAATGTCGCGGACCGGTGTCAAGTCGGCCACGATCCGGCTCACGAACTCCGACTCCGAAATCACCATGCCAGCGAGGAAGGCGCCGAGTGCCATCGAGATCCCGAATCCGCCGACCACGAGCGCAGTGCCGACGGCGGCGAGGAACACGACCAGCGTGAACAGCTCTCGACTTCGGGTGGCGACCACCCGAGCAGTGATGACAGGAAAGACATAACGCCCAACCACGACGGTCAGGCCCAGGACCGCCACCGCCCGGCCTGCGAAGATCGCGATCTGCCCGAGCGAGCCGGCGTGCCCTGCGAGGAGCGGAAGGGCGAGCATGATCGGTATCACCGCGAGGTCCTGAAAGAGCAGGATAGCGACCATCGATCGACCCTCGCGGGTTCCGGTGTCCCCGCCATCCTCCAGCAGCGAGAGCACGAGCGCGGTCGAGCTCAGGGCGATGAGCATGCCCCACACCACCGCCGCCGGGCCGCTGGCGCCGAAGGCAACGGCGACTCCGAACCCTGCACCACCGGTGAGGACAACCTGAGCGGCACCTCCGCCGAAGACCGCGCCGCGGAGGCGCCAGAGGTCCTTGAGGCTGAGCTTGAGGCCAACCGTGAACAGCAGGAGGATCACCCCGACCTCGGCAAGGGTCTCGACGTGCGCCCGATCCCCCACCAGGCCCAACCCTCCTGGTCCGATCACGACACCCGCGACCATGAAACCGACAACCGCCGGGACGCGCACGTAGCGAAGGACGGCGGCAACCGCCGCCGCGGCGGCGAGCACCAGCACGACTTCGGCCAGAGCCCCGTGGGCCACGTCACCCCCTCGCTTTCCAGCCTACCGTGGCCAGCACCTTCGGACCATGAGGGGTGAACAGTGCGGGCTAGGTTCCCTTCACTTTCGCCGGTCGATAGGGCGCAGGCGAGGCGTGGTCCGCACTCTTCACCTGGCTTCTACGGCAGCCCTCAGGCGTTCTGCGCGCCGAGCTGCTGCTGGCGCTTCACGAACATCAGCACCGAGAGGGCCTCGTTGAGATCCTCGCGGCTGACGAGACCGAGAAAGCTCTCACCCGCGTAGACCGCGACCACTCTCTCGCCGCTCTCCATCATCACCCGCTGGACTTCCTCGAGCGACGCAGTCGCGTCGACCCGGGTCACCTGGCGCTGCATGATCTCTGTGATGTAGGGATCCTCGGGATGGGTCGCAAGGGCGCGGAGCACATCGTCTCGGGTGACGATTCCGAGCAGGCGGTCGCCGAGCACGACCGCGAAGTCCGGCTGGTAGCTCGTCAGGATGTAGTCAACCACCTTCGACACGCGGTCCGCAGGGATCAGGCTGAGCGCGTGCTTGTTGTAAGCATGGCCGACCTGGAGCGTCATCAGCACCGTCTTCGCCTGGGCCTGGAAGCTCTCCATCCCCGCACCGAGAAAGATGAAGACCGCAATCAACGCGAGGATGAAGTGGCCGCCGAGCACGCCGATGATGCCCAGCACCAAGGCGAACGCCTGCCCGATGACCGCCGCGATGCGGGTCGCCTTCGCGTAGTCGGTCCCCATCGCCAGGAGCGCGCGCAGCATGCGTCCACCGTCGAGGGGAAAGGCCGGGATCAGGTTGAACACGACCAGGGTCACGTTGGCGGCGAGCAGCCAGACCAGGAAGGTGTGGAGCGAGGGAGCTGGAGCCGACCCTCCGATCAGCCCGTGGCCGTCGAGGGCGGTGAGGCCTCCGATGGCACCGGTAATCAGCAACAGGATGCCCGCCAGCACGACGTTCACGGCAGGACCCGCAGCTGCGATGAGGAGCTCCTGGCGGGGCTTCTCCGGCAGCCTGCCGAGCATCGCGACGCCGCCGATCGGCAGCAGCACGATCTCGCGCACAGGGATGCCGTAGTGCTTGGCGACGAGGGAATGACCGAGCTCATGGAGGACGACGCACGCGAACAGAGCCGTCATGAGCACGACGCCGAAGACGGCGCCGCTGGTACCGTAGCGGCTGCCCCAGTCCAGCCCGCCGAGCAGCAGAATGATGCCGAACGTGATGTGGACCTTGATGTCGATGTCCGCGATCCGTGCGACTCGATACGACCAGCTCATAATGTGGCTCCTCGGAAGGCCAACGACGCCATGCCGCCCCCCGATATTCTCCATTCTCAGGAGAATGGTCCTGGCGGCTTCGCGCTTTGCATCGCCGACATCCCCGTGAACACCCCCGCGGCGCCCGGTATTGCGGCGTCAGGATGCGCACAGCGCATCCAAAGCAGCGCGTCGTGTACAGCCCCTGCGGCGCCGCCTCGTTCTCGGCGCCCTTTAGCGGATCGGGGTTGCCGGACGGAGCGGCTCGAGGGGCTGCTCACCAGGATAGAGGACCCGTTCGAGGAACAGGCCCGATGGTGGTGCGGTGAACTTCGCCGGCGAGCGCTCCGGTGCGGGCGGTCTCCGAGGATCGAGCAGGGCGTGCAGCTCGCTCTCCCCGAGCCGACCTGCCCCGACTTCGACCAACGTCCCGACCAGCCGCCGCACCATCCGCCACAGGAAGTGGGACGCCACCATCCGGAACAGCAGCAGGTCTTGGAAGACGGCGACCTGGACCGCCGCGACTTCGACCAGTGTGCTGTCCTGCTCGGCGGGCCGTTCGCAGAACCAGCGAAAGTCGTTCCGCCCGGCCAGAACTCGCGCAGCTGCCGCAATGGCATCGGCGTCGAGGGGGTCGCGCACCCACCACACGAAACGCTTCGCGAATGCCGTCCTGCGGCGTGCGACCTGGTAGAGGTAGCTGCGGGCGAGCGCATCGTGCCGGGCATGGAAGCGGGCCGGCGCATGGGTCACCGCCAGCATGTTGAGGTCATGCGGCAGCGAGGAGTTCACCTGGACCAGTAACCGCTCCGGATCGAGGAACCGCGACGTCCGCAGGTGTGCGACCTGCGCGAGGGCGTGGACCCCGGCGTCGGTGCGGCCGGCGCCTTGCAGGCTCTGGATCTCGGCGCCGGTCTCCTCGATCGCCTTGCGCAGCACGCCGACCACCGTTCGATCCGTGTTGCGCTGCTCCTGCCACCCCCGGTAACGGGTGCCTTCGTACTCGAGGGTCAGACGATAGCTGGGCATCGTAGAGAATGGTACCTCGGATCCAATCGCTCTGGAATGCGACCACGGAAGTTGCGCCCGGGACCCCGTGTCACCGGGGGTGCTTCGAGCCAAGTGTCGCCGCAGTGTCAAAGCTGATCGCGATCTCATCTCGGCTCGGCGGCCCGCCCCTATAATCGCGGCGGAGGCCATGCGTGACCGGCCATTCTCCCATCCCGCCATCCGACGCGCCGTCCGCGTTCGGCGGTCCCTGTCTGGGCCTGCGACCGGACACCGTCCTCGGGAGGCGGTATCGGATCGTCCGGTTCATCGCACGTGGCGGCATGGGCGAGGTCTGGGAGGCAGAGGATCTCACACTCGGAGCTCGGATCGCGCTCAAGGTCGTGGCACCTGCGACCGCCGGAGAATCCACCAACCGTGAGCGTCTCCGACGCGAGGTTCAGCTCGCCCGCCGGGTAACGCACCCCAACGTCTGCCGCCTGTTTGACATCATGACCGTGGAGCTGGAGGCCCCCGACGGCGGTCACCACAAGCTTGTCGGACTCACCATGGAGCTCGTCGAGGGTCGAACTCTGGCTGAGCGGCTTGCACGATCCGGCCGCATACGGCCGGATCGTGCACTCAACCTCGCTCGCCAGATCGCATCCGCGCTGGCCGCTGCGCACGCTGCGGGCGTGATCCACCGCGACCTGAAGTGCAGCAACGTCATCCTCGACGGCAGCGCGGACAGACCGGAACTCGCGCGGGCGGTGGTGACCGACTTCGGCCTCGCGCGACCAGCTCCCACCTCCCGGGCCGCCGAGCCGGAGCCTCTCACCGAAGCCCACACGGTGATGGGAACAACCGAGTACATGGCTCCTGAGCAGGCTCGTGGCGAGACGCTCACGCCGGCCTGCGACGTCTATGCGCTCGGTGTCGTGCTGTACGAGATGCTCACCGGACGGCGACCGTTCGCCGGCAAGACGCCGATGGCGGTCCTGCTCCAAGCGGCGCGCTCACGGCCCGCGCCCCCGAGCACCGAGGTCCGCGGGCTGGACCCGCACTGGGACGCGGTCATCCTGCGCTGCCTGGCCTGGGAGCCGGCAGAGAGATACCGCGATGGAAGCGAGGTGCTCGCCGCACTCGATTCCGTGACCTCCGGCGGCGCGCCCGTCACCTCGGCGTCTCCTGCGGCCGAAGCCATGGCCGTTGCAGGGCAGCCATTGGCCGGGCACCGGTCCCGCGTGACCGCCGTCGCGCTCGCGGTCGCCCTCCTCGTGGCCGTCGCCGGTTTCCTTGCGACGCGGCTGAGGTCGAACGGGCCGCTGCGGCGTACATCCTCGACCACACAGACCCAGCTCACCACGTGGCCCGGCCTCGAGGTCGACCCGAGCTTCTCACCTGACGGGGGGTTCCTGGCGTTCAGCGCAAACCCGACCGGCGCCTTCGAGCTCTACGTCAAGGCACTCACCCCGGGAGGCCGCGAGCGGGCCGTCACCACCGGAGGGGACCAGTGCTTCCAGCCGTCGTGGTCACCCGACGGCGGCACCCTCGCCTTCTTCTCCGCCGCCCGCCACGGCATCTGGCTGGTCCCGTCCAGGGGGGGTCCTCCCCGTCGACTGACCGAGTTCGGCTCCCATCCGGCGTGGTCACCGGACGGGCACCGCCTGGTCTTTCAGTCCGACGCCACCGCCGAGCTCTCCGCCAATGCCGCGCATGCGCTGCCGCCGTCGACGCTGTGGCTTGTCGACCGCGACGGCGGCGCACCGACGCCGCTCACCCGGGTCGGCGAGCCGCCCGGTGGTCACGGCGCACCCGACTGGTCGCCAGACGGCCGCCGGATCGTGTTTACCGCCTCGGACAGGCGGTGGTCGACGATCTGGTCCGTGGCCGTCGACGGCAGTGACCCGGTCGAGCTGGTCGCCGACCCGCGCGCGGCATTCGACCCGGTGCTCACCACCGACGGCACCCACCTACTCTACTCAGCCGTCGCCGAAGGAGAACGCTACGGCGTGTGGTCGCTCCCCATCGACCGCTCGAGCGGTCGTCCAACCGGTCCGCCGGTCCAGCTGGAGAAGCCCGGTTTGGTCAGCGCGCGCCAGTTCGCGGTCTCTCGCGACAGGCAGATGAGCGCGCACACCGCGATGTCGACCATCAGCAACCTCTGGGCCCTTCGTGTCGAACCCGGCAGCGGGCATCCCAGGAGTGAGCCCTTCGCGCTCACCGCGGGCAGCGGCCGCAACAGCCGCCCGGCGTTCGCCCCGGACGGCCGGCGGATCGCCTTCGAGCGCTGGCAGGTGGGCCGCAACCAGGACCTCTGGATCATGGCGAGCGACGGAAGTGACGTCCACCAGGTGACCGTCGCCCCGGAACGCGAGATGTCCCCGGGCTGGCTCAGCGATGGCCGAGGCCTCGTGTTCACTTCCGACCGCGCGGGTCTCGGGTTGTGGGCTCTGGACCTCGCCACGGGCCGCGAACGCTCTCTCGCCGAGCTCGGACCCAGGGTCGACTCGATCCATCTGTCCCCCGACGGCACCCGGATCGCGTTCCACGCACCGGACCCCTCCGGTGGCCTCAACGTGTGGGTCGCCCGCAGCGATGGGACGGGCGCACGGCAGCTGACCCGCGACCCCGAGCTCGCCGCGTTCCCGACCTGGTCGCCGGACGGCCGCTGGCTGGCCTTCGAGCAGCGGCGGGGCGACAGCGACCACATCATGGTGATGCCGAGCGACGGCGGCGACCCCCGCCAGCTCACCTTCGGCGATGGCCGCGACTGGCCGTGGAGCTGGGCGCCCGACTCCGATCGCATCGTCTTCGCCTCTCTGCGCGGTGGACGATGGGACCTCCGCTGGGTACGCCGCACCACCGGCGAAGAGCAACGTCTCACCGAGTTCGACCAGCCCAACGGCTACGTCCGCTACCCGGCCTGGTCGCCCCTGGACGACCTCATCGTCTTCGAGCGCGCCGAGACCACTGGCGACCTGTGGCTGGTCCAGCAGGTGAAGTAGCACAGAACCTTCGCGAGGAACTTGCCTTGAGGCGCGCTCCTTCGAACCGCAAAGTCTCAGCGCGGGCTTCGCCCGCAACCCGCGAGCGCTTCAAATGTCGACCTCGATCACCACCGGCGCGTGATCGGACGGCTGGAGCTCGCCCCTCTTCTTGCGGGCGTCGCGGTCGGTCTCGACGGACCGGACTCGAGCGAGGAGGGGCCGGCTGGCGAGTACCAGATCGATGCGGAGACCATGGTTGCGGTGGAAGGCGCCGGCCCGGTAGTCCCACCACGAGAACGACCGCCCCT
>CAZQYU010000148.1:0-7747 GCA_964597585.1 uncultured Thermoanaerobaculia bacterium | reverse complement strand
CGGCGATCTCGAAGGCAGCGCCGGCCCGATTGAGCAGCGCCACGCCGATCGCGGTTGCGAGACAGCCGAGCAACAGCTCCCAGGCTCGTCGTCGCCCGCCGAGTGCCGGCATACCGGCGGCTGCAGTGGTCTCGTTTCGACGCATCGGAGGAACCTGGGTCGAGTGTACCGCTCTTTCCGGCGGGATGAGGGCCGACCCATGTTCGGTTCACACAGGCACTCGGAGCGAGAGCAGGTCAGTCCTCGACTGGGCCGTTGGCTTGCCGATCGCGACTACCGCCGTTCCAGCGCAGCTGTTGAGGGTGGCCGAGAGATGTCGTCACCGCGATATCCCCGGCTGCTACCGCTGCCGTCAGGTCCTCCTTGAGCTGCCTCCGCAGCTCGCCGTCCGGGATCGTTCCGGTGTCCTTGAGGCCGACCCAGGCGTCGCGGCCGCTGTGCTTTGCGGCATACAGGGCGGCGTCGATCAGCGACACGACGTCCTCCCAGCTCAAGGCCGCCGGAGCGCTGGGTCGGAAGGGGTAGGGCGCAAACCCGAGCGAGCATGTTACCGAGAGCGCGGTGCCGTCCTCGGCGACGGTCCTGGCGGCCGCGACGGCCGTGCGGACCCGCTCCGCGATCGCCGGACCCGATTGGCGGTCAGTCACCCGGATGATAAGTAAGAACTCCTCGCCCCCCCAGCGCACGACAGTGTCTTCATCACGAAGTGTGAGCTGCAGCGTCCGTACGACCTGACAGAGCACCTTGTCGCCGACGCTGTGACCGCCGACGTCGTTGATCAGCTTGAAGTGGTCGAGGTCGAGCAGGACCAGAATCAGATCGGTGGCCGCCGCGGACGCCCTGCGTCGACCCGCGGCGTGAATAGTGCGGACCTGGGCGAGCTCGACCGGGAGCCACTCGTCGACGAATCGGCGGTTGCGCACTCCGGTCAGCGGATCGGTAACGCTCATCGCTTCGAGGGTCCGATTGGCCGCCTCGAGCTCCCCGGTGCGGAGGTCGACGAGGGCTTCGAGCTCGAGATTGCGCCGGTTCAGCGCCTGCACCCGCAGCCGGATGACGCTGGTGCCGATCGCGAGCACCCCGATCACGGAGAGGGCCATGCCCCACCACGTTCGCCACGGCGGCTGCGCGACGCTGAAGCTCAGCTCGATCGGTCCGGACTCGTTGCCGGCGGAGTCCCGGCCCCAGACCCTGAAGGTGTAGTCGCCGGCGCGGAGGTTGGTGAAGGTCCGCGAACGGTCGTGCCCCCAGGCAGTTGGTGAGGCCTCGAAGCCCACAAGCCGGGACCGATACTGGGTGTCCTGGCCACGGAAGAAGCTCAGCAGCTGGTACTTGAAGACGAGGTCCCCTTCGTCGTAGGCGAGCCGCTCGCCGGGTCTCAGGGAACGGTCTGGGCCGAGTACGGTCGCGTGTTCGATGTGGAGGGGTTTCTCCTGACGGTCGGGCAGGTCGCGGGCCGGGTCGAACACGGCCGCACCGCCAACGGTGCCGAACCACACGCGACCCTGCGAGTCGACCATGGATGCGCCGAAGGAGCACTCGTTGCTCGGCAGACCTTCGGTGACCGTGTAGGACGTGATTGCGAGGTCGGAGAGCTGCATCGGCGGCTGGTTGGCCACGGTGATGCGGGCGACCCCTCGGTTGGTGCCGACGTAGAGCCGGGCGTCGGCGTCCTGCTCGATCCGGTACACTACGTTGTTGGGCAGCGCCGGCACCGTCGTTTCGGTGACGACCGCAAACCGGGGTTCGGGGGCGTCCGCGTCGGTCCACGCGAGGCCCGCGCCCGTGCCCACCCACAGCGTACGAGTCCCGCTCGCCCAAGTGGTCAGGTGGAGACTGCGCACGAGATCGTTCGGCAGCCCGTTGTGGTGGTCGAGGATGTGCCACGTTCCATTGTGATGGCGCGCGATGCCGCGGTCGGTGGCGACCCACAGCACCTCGCCGCCGTCACCTGCGGTCGTCTCGAGCAGGCCCTCGACTCGGTCGTCCGGAAGGGTGCCATCGGTACTCGAGAAGATCTGCCAGCGGTCGTGTTCCAGGCGGCCGAGCCCCCCGCCGTAGGTCCCCGCCCAAACCACCTCGTCGCCGTCCTTGCCCGGTGTCGCGACCATGCTGACAACGGCACCGGCGGGGAGTCCGTCGGCGGAGGTGAAATGGCGCCAGCGCCCACCCGCGTAGAGCGAGAGGCCGCGGTTGGTGCCCACCCAGAGCTTCGGCCCAGTTCCGCCGGTGGTCTCGAGCAGGCTGAATGCGGAGCCTCCACCGAGGCCGGTGCTCTGGTCGAAGACCGACCATCGACCGTCTTCGAGGCGGGCGAGCCCGCCGCCGGCGGTGCCGAACCAGAGCTGTGACGCACCCGTCGGGCTCGTCGTCTCGAGGAGGCTGACGACCGTGTTGTCCGGGAGGCCGGACGAGCTGTCGAAGACCGCCCAGGAGCTCGTCTGGATCTGGGCGAGTCCGGTCAGCGTGCCGACGAAGACAGTGCGGGTCCCAGCCTCGTCGCCGAGTCCTGCGAGGCTGAAGACGAAGTCGCTGGGCAGACCGGACGTGACGTCGAGAACGGTCCCCTCGCCGTTCTCGAGTCGAACGAGGCCATCCCCCTCGGTGCCGACCCAGAGGACCGGTCCGCCGCCAGGAGCGGTCGCTTCGAGGAGCGCGTTGACGATCGGGCGCGCCCCGTCGAGTGGGAGCTGGACGGCCGCGAAGTGCTCGTGGTCCAGCCGTGCCAGGCCGGCCCCGGTGCCGGCCAGTAGCGTGCGGCCGCCGCCAGCGTCGCCTTCGATCACACACCGGACGATGTCGGACGGCAGGCCGTCAGCGGTCGTGAAGTGCGTCCACATTCCCCGCTCGAGCCGAAACAGGCCGCGCCCCTCGGTCGCCACCCAGTAGCGGTTTGTGCCGTCGACTGCGAGGATGGCCGTCACGGGGCTGACGCCGGGGCCCGACACGGCGTCGAGTCGCGACACGACCCCGTCCCGGATCACCGCGACACCGGCTGAGGTGCCGACCCAGACCGTGGGCCCGCCGTTGTCTCCGGGCAGCTCGGCGAGGGCGCGCACCTGTCCGGACGGGAGGCCCTCGGCGACGCCGAAGGTCGTCCAGCGCCCGTGGTCGAGGCGGTGGACCCCGCTGTCCTCGCTGCCGAACCAGACCGCTCCGTCCGCTGTCGCGAGCACGGTACGAGGCCAGTTGGAGTGGTTGGGCCGCGGCAGCTTTCGACTCTGCCAGTGGGAACCGTCGAATCGGGCGGCGCCGTCGCGGGTGCAAACCCACAGCAGGCCGTCGCGGGAGAAGACCATCGACTCGATGGAATTCTGTGGCAGGCCGTCACGATCCGTGAAGACCCGCAGGACGAGCTTGCCGAAGCGCAGCGGGTCGTCGTCTGTCTCGGGTTCCCGGCCACCCGCCGGTGCGGCGGCGGTCGCCACGGCGAGCAGCGCTGCGACTGCGGCTGCCCAATGGCGACATACGGACCTGTCGCAGGTCCGCAGCGCCGGGCTCGAAGCGTCCGGCGGCCTGCACGTACGGCTGGCGCACACACCCATCACAATCGACTTGGTACCACTGGAGCCACTCTACGATAGACGAGCCGGTCGAGGGATCGAAAACGCAGAGGGGCGAAAACGCGTACGATGCTGTGGGAGCTGGCCCGATCCGGGAGCGTTCGGAGGGCCGCTGCGCCGGGAGGGGCCTATGAAGATCAACATACCGACGCTGGTCGGCTGGTGCAGGGCTGAAAGTCGGCCCGCGGTGCGGTCCGCCGCCCTCGCTGCGGTTGTGCTCACCGCACTCGTGACAGAGAGTCTGGCGGCGACCCCAACCCCGACCCCGCCGAGATCCTTCGGCGGCTCGGTCGAGGTGCCGGTCGTCAACCTTGACGTCCTGGTCACCGACAGCGACGGCGCGCCCGTGCTCGACCTGAAAGCGAGCGACTTTCGGCTCACCGTCGACGGCGAACCCGTTCCGCTGAGCCACTTTGCGCCGCCGACGTCGCTCTCCGGTGAGACCGAACCGACCGCTGAAGCCGCGCGGCAGGCGGGACCGACGCCCGTGCCCGCGGCCGAAGGTCGCCAGTACGTCATCGTCTTCGTCGACCTCACCAACTACGATCGTCAGCGGCTCCGCGCCGGCCTTGAGCAGGTGTCCGAGTTTCTCGGCGGGACCGGGAAGCTGCCTGTCCCGGTGATGGTGATGAGCTTCGACGGCCGGCTCCGCATCTGCCAGTCCTTCACGCAGAACCGCGACGCGCTGTTGGCGTCGCTCGACTGTTGCAAGGAGAGCTCAGCCACCCGACTCGATCTCGGACACGAGAAGATGCTCATGAAGCGCCGGATATCCCATGTCGCGGCCGCAGAGGTGCCCCCGTCGGACCCGACTCGCGAGACCTGGGAACGCCAGGTGCTCGAGCTCTACTACCAGATCGAGCAGTCTTTCGACGAAGTCGCGAGAGACCAGACCGAGGCGGTGCTCGACGGGCTGCGACACTGTGTTGGAATGCTCGCGGGGATCCCCGGTCGCAAGTCGATCGTGCTGATGTCCGATGGGGTCGACGCCCATGCGACCCGGACCATGTTCGAGGTCTGGCGGGGGACCTTCACGCGGATCCAGGTACGCCGGGAGCGGGAGCTAGTGCGGGCGCTGCAGCGTGCCCTGCCCAAGTCGCAGGGCTATCCGCACGCCACCCCCGAGCTGCGCCAGCTCGTCGAGGTGGCCAATGCCAACCGGATCACCTTCTTCACGTTGACCTCTCTGAGCGATCGGCTCATGAAACAGCTGTCCGCGGAGGGCAGCTCGGCCGGCTCGACCGAGGGCGCTTTCGCCGAGCTCACGGAAGAGATCGTGCTCTACAGGATGGCGGACCTGACCGGCGGACGCGTCCTCAGCACCGGTCCCGATCTCGCCAAGCAGCTGCGCAAGGTCAGCGAGGAGATGGGCCAGCTCTACCTGCTCGCCTTCGTGCCGCCGGTCGCGAACGACGGCAAGTTTCACCGCATCCAGGTTGCAGTGGACCGTGAGGGGGTCACTGTGAGCCACCGTCGGGGTTGGCGGGCGAGCACTGACGACGACCAACTCGTCGCCAAGACGCTCGCGGCGGCAGGGATGGAGACGGTCGACAACCCGCTCGACATCAGGGTCGAGGAGATCGGTCGCGAGCCCGGCAAGTCGGGTGAAGTCAAGGTCGACATCATGGTCAGGATGCCCATCGCGAAGCTCGTCCTGCTGCCGGGCGAGAAGAGCCACGAGGGCGCAACCTCGCTGTGCCTGGTGATCCGCGACGATGCCGAGCGGCTGTCGAACGTCTACCGGGAAGCGTTCCCGGTGACGGTTCCGGACGACCAGCTCGAGCGCGCCTTGTCGAGCGCGGCCGGATTTCGCAAGGTGCTCCAGATGCGCAAGGGCGGCGGCCTCATCGCGGTCGGCGTGCGCGACGACGTCGCCAACGTGGTCTCGACCGCGGTGCTCCGCGTGGCGCCTGAGAGCCCGTAGATCGGACGCCCCTGGCGGGAGTGGACGGGTCGACGCTTCTTCCCGATCGCTCCTCAGCCGAGAGGATTCGCGCTGCTAGTGCTTGGCGCCGAAGCCCGTGGCGAGGAGCAGGGTCTGCGGGTCGAGCACCACGTTGAGGTCGCGCTCGAGCATCCGCTCATGGTCCTTGACCACACGCAGACGGACCTTGGCGTCCTGCGGCTCGAGCTGGAACGCGAGATCGACCACATCCTCGAACCGGTCGGCGGGCGGCTGCAGGTGGCCCGGCTGCGCCTGGGGGCCGTCGCGGTGGATCCGACACGCCATCCACAGCTCGGCGCCGGAGTCGGCGGCCGCCTGGCGCAGACCCGTCACGGTGTCGACGTCGAGGCTCTCCAGGTCCATGCGGTCGAGGATGATGACCTGCGGGACGAACTCGGCCGCCTCGGCGAGCAACTGGAGCGCGTTGCGCAGGTGATCGACGGAGAAGGCGCGTCCGACGTAGGTGTGAATGTGGCGCCGCCGTTCCAGCTCCACCTGGATGCCCGCATAGTGTGCGAGCTTCTTCTCGCGTCGCAGCATCTCGCCGAGTAGATCGTCGTACCACGAGCGGATCTTGTCGACGGTGCGATCGAGGGAGACGTGGAGCACCTTCTGACCGGCGAGCAGGGCGTCAACGCCGATGCCGACCAGGAAGGCGGTCTTGCCGACCCCCGCGCGGGCCATGACCAGCGCGAGCCGCCCCGGGCCGGGGCCGGAGTGCCCATCGCGCTCGAGCAGGGTCCGCGGGGAGCGCCGCAGCGCAATCATCAGCTCGGTCATGCCTCGTCCTCCTCGGCCGCCTGGCCCTTGTACTTCTTGAGCAGCTCCTCCGTCACCTCTTTGGGTGCCGGGGCGTATCGGGCGAACTCCATGGTGAACTCGGCTTTGCCCTGAGTGGCCGAGCGAAGGTCGGTCGAGTAGCCGAACATGGAAGCCAGCGGCACCTCGGCCTCGACGCGCGCAAAGCCCGCGTCCTCGGTCGAGCCGAGGATCGTCCCGCGGCGCTGCATCAGCGACCGGTAGATGGCGCCCTGGAACTCCCCCGGGCCTTCCACCGACACCCGCATGAGTGGTTCGAGGATCTGCGGCCGCGCCTTCTTGTAGGCCGAGCGGAACGCCGCGCGGGAGGCGACCATGAACGCCATGTCGGATGAGTCGACGGCGTGGGAGTTGCCGTCGATGAGCACGGCCCGCACACCGACCACCGGGAAGCCGATCATGCTGCCCTTCTCGAGCGCACTGCGGAAGCCCTTGTCACACGCTGCGATGTACTCGGACGGGATCGAGCCGCCGTAGATCTTGTTGTCGAACTCGTAGTCGCCAACCTCGAGCGGCTCGAGGTAGCCGACGACCTTCGCGTACTGGCCCGAGCCGCCGGTCTGCTTCTTGTGCAGGTAGTCGAAGTCCGCGCGCTCGGAGATCGCCTCACGGTAGGCGACCTGGGGCGCTCCGGTCTCCACGGCCGCGCTGTACTCGCGGCGCATGCGCTCGATATAGACGTCGAGGTGGAGCTCGCCCATGCCCGAGACGATGGTCTCGCCGCTCTCCGGGTCAAGGGTCACGCGGAAGGTCGGGTCTTCCTTGGTGAAACGGTGAAGAGCCTTGGACATGTTGTCCTGGGCCTTGGAGTCGACCGGCTTCACGGACAGGGAGATGACCGGCTCCGGAACGTACATCGAGGTCATGGCGAGGCGGGGGCCTTCGCCGACGAAGCTGTCGCCGGTGTGGCAGTCGATGCCGAACAGCCCGACGATGTCGCCCGTGCTCGAGCGCTCGATGTCCTCCATCTTGTCGGCGTGGATCCGCACCAAGCGGCCGACCTTCACCTTCTTCCGGGTCCGGGTCTGGGTCACCGTGTCACCCTTGCCGAGGGTGCCCTGGTAGACGCGGAGAAAGGTGAGCTGCCCGTAGCGACCCTCGTCGAGCTTGAAGGCGTAGGCGACCGTCTGCTTGTCTGGGTTGGCTTCGAGACGGACCGGGGCGTTGTCGTGGTCGAGGTCGACAGCCTCGATCGGGACGTCCCAGGGGCACGGCAGGTAGTGGTTGACGGCATCCATGAGGAGCTGGACGCCCTTGTTCTTGTAGGCCGAGCCAATCAGCACGGGCGTCAGCTCGAGGGACAGCACGCCGGCACGAACGGCGGCGCGGATCTGATCCGGTGTCGCTCGTTCCTCGAGGGCGGCCTCGAGCAGCTCGTCGGAGAACATGCTCACCCTGTCGAGCAGCTCGGCACGGGCCG
>CAZQYU010000147.1:0-7760 GCA_964597585.1 uncultured Thermoanaerobaculia bacterium | reverse complement strand
TCCGTTCGGCGCTGGTCCCTCGTCTGCTGAAGCTGCCTCAAGGACTACATCTGCGGCCTTCCGGCGCCACATCTCGCGCCTCCTCGCGATTCTCGCTTCGCGGGGTGTCCCCGGTCGGGCCTCTCGTCGGTAGATGACGACGATTCCGGGGGAGTGCGAAATGTAGGTCGCTTGACGTGTCGTACGGCATCACGTGCGTCTGAGTTGGGGGTCGGGATGACCACGCTGACCGTTGCGGAGGCCCGCAGCCGGCTTTACGCCTTGGTGCAGCACGCACGCTTCGAGCGGGAACCGATCCTGATCACCGGCAGTGCCAGTACCGAGAGCGATTCCTATAAGTTGTTTGGCACAGGAGACTTGACATCGGTCAAGGACATGGGTCGAATTGCGGTACATGTTGGAGGTGTGCGGACCGACAGAGGAACTCGTGGTACGACCGCCAGCCGGCGACGAGGTCGATCCGGCAGCGACGTGGGCACAGCAGGAGGAGGAATCATGACGGAGACGTCGGCTCATTTCTGGATCACGGCTGCGATTCTGGCCATCGCCGCGGCGCCGGTGGCGGCCGCGACGACCGTTCCCTCGGCGATGTCGGCCGAGACGGCGGAGTGCATCGCCTGCCACGCCGACCAGACCACCGGCATCTACCAGCAGTGGGGCGGCTCCAAGCACTACCGCGCCAACGTCGGCTGCTACGAGTGCCACAAGGCGGAGCCGGGGGACGCCGACGCGTTCGAGCACAACGGCCACCAGATCGCGATCATCGTCTCGCCCAAGGACTGCCAGCGCTGCCACGCCACCGAGGTCGCGGAGTTCAACGAGAGCCACCACGCCCAGGCCGGCCGCATCCTCGGCTCGCTCGACAACTTCCTGGCCGACATCGTGGAGGGCAACTGGTCGTACTACGGCGGCTCGGCCCTCACCGTGTCGGGCTGCAAGCAGTGCCACGGCTCGGTCGTCGAGGTGGAGAAGGACGGCGCCCTTTCGCCGGCGACCTGGCCCAACACCGGCATGGGCCGGTTCAACCCCGACGGCAGCATCGGTGCCTGCACGGCCTGCCACCAGCGCCACGAGTTCTCGGCGGCCCAGGCGCGCCGCCCGGAGAACTGCGGCAAGTGCCACCTCGGTCCCGATCACCCCCAGGCCGAGATCTACGAGGAGTCCAAGCACGGCATCGCGTTCCGCGCCCACGAGGCGGACATGAGGCTTGCCAGCGCCAAGTGGGTTCTCGGCGAGGACTACTCGGCCGCGCCGACCTGTGCCACCTGCCACATGTCGGCGGTGCGCACCCAGGACGGTGACCTGATTCCGGTCACTCACGACGTGGGGCTGCGCATCTCGTGGAACAACCGCCCGCCGGTCTCGGTCCGGCCCGAGGTCGCCGACGCCAAGCTCGGCCTCGAGAAGATGGCCGAGGTCGGCTGGGAGGAGCGCCGCAACAACATGAAGCAGGTGTGCGGCGTGTGCCACACGACCAACTACGTGGCCAACTTCTACGACCAGTACGACGGCGTGGTCGCGCTCTACGACAGCAAGTTCGGGCAGCCAGGGACCGCGATCATGGCTCAGATGCGGAAGGACGGGCTGATCACTCCGGTCGAGTTCGATGAGGACATCGAGTGGACCTGGTGGGAGATCTGGCACCACGAGGGCCGGCGGGCGCGTCACGGCGCCTCGATGATGGCCCCGGACTACACCCACTGGCACGGCCTCTACGAGGTCGCCAAGCACTGGTACTCGGAGTTTATCCCGCAGCTGCAGCAGATCGTTGAGAAGAACCTGCGCTCCGACGACCCGGCCAAGGTCGCGGCGGCCGACCGCCTCAGGACCGCCATCGACGAGCTCCTGGCCCGGCCCGAGCACGCCTGGTACACGGGCAAGCTCTCGGCCGAGGAGATGGCCCGGCGGAAGGCCGCACAGGAGGACTTCAAGAAGCGCTACTGACCGCGTCGCAGGCTGTCGTGGTGACGCCCGGTCCTTCTGAAGACGCGATGCGTAGGAGAGTTTGCGGGCCTCCGGAAGCTGCGCGTCGGCAGCTACCGTCTCGTGTGCGAGGTCATTCACAACGAGCTGGTGGTGCTGGTCGCTCGCGTTGGCCATCGCCGAGAGGCGTATCGCTGAGAAGCGTCCTCCAACTGCCTGGGATGTGCGCACGTCATCGTCCGGTCCTGCGCGCCGGTGCGGGGCCGCACGGACGAGCGTGAGAGGCAGAGACGAGGGGGGTCACAACACCGGGTTTCCGCCGCCAGGGTCAGTTGACCACCGGAGGCGCCGAGCCACTCGCCGCAAGGACGTCCGCGGCAGGTTGTCCGTACGTGATGATCTCGTTGTGGTCGAAATCTCGTCTGTTGAGGTAGAGCCGGGGTCTAGGACCATTGAAAGAGGCGGTGCTTCCGCAGTTGCATCGGCCGTCGAGATCACGGTCCCTGATCGGAGGGACGTCATGGAACACTTGGTGTCGATTCGCACGACGAGCTACTCGCAGCTGCCTGTGCTTCGTGAAGAGCGTCGGGCGCAGGGTGATCCGGTTCTCTCGTGCACCATCGGGCGCGTGACGTCGCTCCTGCGCCAGCAGGCAGTGGTGCTGGCGGGCTTGTGGCTCGCGGCGATGGGGCCGGTCGGAACAATGGCTCAGACCGGTCCGGGTGATCCCGTACCGCAGGTTTCGACCGGCGCACCGGCGGGCACCGCAGCTGGAGCGGGGCCGGTCCACACGACGTCCCTCGCTGCGGCGGTGACGATCGACATGGTGTCGATCCCGGGAGGGAGCTTCACGATGGGCTCACCGGACTCGGAGCGAGGGCGCAGCACCAACGAGGGTCCGCTCCATCAGGTGTCCATCGAACCGTTCAGCATGAGCAAGACCGAGATCACGCAAGGGCAGTGGCAGGCGGTGATGGGGACGCCGATGTCGACG
This sequence comes from uncultured Thermoanaerobaculia bacterium, assembly GCA_964597585.1. GTDB lineage: Bacteria > Acidobacteriota > Thermoanaerobaculia > Thermoanaerobaculales > Sulfomarinibacteraceae > CAVSIS01. Next base: position 4,843 of record CAZQYU010000147.1, on the reverse strand, counting down.
TCGTGTGGAGACCAGTACGGCATCGGCGCCGGCTACCCGGTGTACTGCGTCTCCTGGGACGAAGTCGCCGGGCCGGGGGGCTTCATCGAGAAGCTCAACGAGGCCAAGGGTACGAACATCTACCGACTGCCGTCGGAGGCGGAGTGGGAGTACGCGGCGCGGGCCGGTTTGTCGGGGCCTTTCTCGTTTTCCGCTCCGAGCGACTGGAACACGAGATGCGAGACCTGGGATGCGGCCAAACGGCACATGTGGTGGTGTGGCAACGCCGGGTCGACGTCGCACCCAGTCGGTGAGAAAGAGACCAACGGGCGAGGTCTGCATGACATGCACGGGAGTGTTTGGGAGTGGGTGCAGGACCTTTACCACGGGACGTACGACGGTGCGCCGACAGACGGGAGCGCCTGGGAAGGCTCTGCCGGGGCCGGGTCTCGAGTCATCCGCGGTGGCGACTGGACGACGTTCGCCCAGTACTGCCGGTCGGCGTCGCGAGGAAGCAAGAACAGCTGGGACAAGAGTCACGGTGTCGGCTTCCGTGTCGCCTCGTCGCCGAAGAGCGAGCCGCTCAAAGGAAAGATCGGCATCCGGGACGACAGGTCCGAGCTGTGGCCTCTGGACGGCGACCGGGTCGAGTCGATCACCGTGAAGGCCACGCCGGTGGGAGGCGGTTCCACTCTGTCCGCCAAGATGACCGGTGCGGACTACACATTTGACGGCATCGCTCCCGGCTCCTATGACCTCGTATGCGAGGTGACGTACACCGAGAAGGTCATGCACGGTAACAGGGTCGAGGCGTTCGGTGAGGTCAAGGGGTGTAACGCCGCTACGCTGACGAAGCGCGTGGTACTGAAGAAAAAGGGTGTGACCGCGCCCGGGACCGTGGACATCGAGTTTCGTCGTCCAGTTGTCTTGCTGCACGGCTATCTGGCCTGTTACGACACGTGGTTCGATGCCTCTTCGAGCGCCGCGAAATGGGACAACTACGTACGCCTCGTGGGTCACCCGGCCGGTGACAACGGCGCCGGCTTCATCTCGTTCACGCCCAACTACGAGTTCACGGAGTTCTTGTGGTCGGAGATTGCCCGGCAGGCCAAAGGGAATATCGAGATCGATCTCGAGGGTCTGTCGACCGACATCGGGAACGGTACATACCCGCAGTGGGACATCATCGCTCACAGCATGGGCGGCCTGGTCAGCCGGGTTATCGCCAACGACCCGGGACCCCTCGCGAGGTCGCTGCGAAAGATCTTCATCATGGGCACGCCGAACAGCGGCATTGCGGCGCAGAGGTTTTCACACTTTTCGCAGGAGAACATCCAGGGCTGGTTCAACACGGTCTACTCGGACTACGACACGAAGCACGCCGAGGCGTGGGCCGGCACCGACGGTTGGGGGTGGAGCGGGCAGTCGGACAGCGTCGTCGACGTCTCGAGCGTCAAGAACATCTTCACGGCATCGGTAAGGACGCGGGCCGTCCAGGTCGTTCCCTACTGCGATAGCTGCCCCAAGTATCCGCTGTCGGAGCTCTTCGACCCAAACCTCGAGTACTCGTTCACGGATGGGACGAGCTTCTTCAAACATTTCTTCGACCACTGGGAGCTGGGTTCCCCGGACACCAGCGAGGGGCGCCCTCTGACCGACATCCTCGTCAACCAGATGCTCCCCAAGCTCGCCGGCGACGCGCCGAGACTGATCGCCCACTCCCTGAGTGACGGGACCGATGCCGACGAGATACCGCTCCAGGTCGTGGCCAACGGGTCGGTGAAGCTCGGCGCCGGTCTGAGCGAGAGCGTGAGCTTCGCCTGCGAGCCCACGGACCTGCTCGTGGTCGTTGCGGCGGCGAGTTCGGCCGACGGCGCTTTCCAACTGATGGACCCGAACGGGCGCCCGGAGCCTGGGAGCGTCGGGCACGGTGTCAACGAATATGGTGAGGAGTGGTACGTCGTCACGAACCCGGAACCCGGGGACTGGGAGGTGCGGCTGACTGCGGGGGTTGTAGCTCTTGATGCCGAGTACGCAGTGATGGCGCGCTCGCCGGTGGAGATGCAGACCGCGGTGGTCGACGACGTCGTGGCCACCGGCAGCGTTGCGGAGCTTCTGGCCAACTGGCGGGAGGAGCTACCCTCCGGGACAACCGTGACGGTCACCGCAGATCTCGTCAACTCGGAAGGTGCGACGGTCGCGACGGTGGAGCTGTTCGACGACGGGAACCACGAGGATTGGCTTGCCGACGACGGCCTGTTCGCCGGTGCCACCGGCCCGCTGACGGCGGCCGGAAGCTACGAGTTGCGGTTTCGGGCGACCGGGCGGCTGGGCGGCATTGAGTCGTTCGCCAGGGCGGGCACGGCGCTTGTGGACGTCATCGAACCCGGGCGCTATTTCACCGGTGATTTCACGGACAGCGAGGCGGACAGTGACGTGGACGGCGCGTTCGACTCGGTGACCATCTCGATCGGTGTCGATCTGCCGAAGGCGGGTGACTATGTCGTCACCGGTCGCCTGACCGACGACACGGGTTACTTCGTGGACCAGGGCACCGGCCGCCTCGAGACAGCCGCCTCCGGCGTGCGCTCGATCGACCTGCCGTTCACCCTGACCGGGGTCGGCTGCAGCCGGTTTTCCGGGGGGTTCCGCCTCGAGGACCTGGTCCTGAGGGACGGCGGAAACCTCGCACCTCTCGACCGGTGGTCATCGACGGTGCTGACCTCGACCTATTCGGGCTCCTCGTTCGGCTGTACGGCGTCCGACCCTGCCCCGACGGTGCGTACTGTCGAGCCGCAGACTCTCTTCCCGGGGGAGGAACGAGGCGTCGTGATTTCCGGATCGGGATTCCAGGATGGGGCGCAGGTGAGCCCCGGAAGTGGGATCGTGGTGCGCGCTACCACAGTCGTCGCCGAGGACACGCTCGTCGCCGTCCTGGCGGTGGGCGGGAGTGCCGCTCCGGGACCGCGGAACGTCAGCATCACCAACCCGGACCAGCTCCAGGGCACTCTGGCCGGCGGTCTGGTGGTCGGGACCGACCGGCCACCATCGGTCACGATCTCGCATCCGGCCGCGGGTCAGAACGTCTCCGGCGACGTGACGTTCTCGGCCAATGCCAGGGACGACCGGGGGATCGACTCGGTCGACTTCCGCGTCGACAGCACGCTGATCGGGAGCGACGGCTCCTTCCCGTACCAGGCGCAGTGGCATGCCGGCTCGGGCGCTTCCGGGTCCCACCTGCTCGAAGCAATCGCGCGCGACACCATCGGCCAGACCAGCACGGCCACGGTGCAGTTCCAGGTCGGTTCGACGGCGCCGCGAGTGCCCGGGCGGCGGGTTCGCTCCGGCGGCCACGGCGGGTGCAGCTACGCGCTGTCGCCGGCGAGCCGGAGCCACGGCGCTGCGGCCGCCACCGGAACGTTCACCGTGACCACCGAGGACTCCTGCGCCTGGACGGCGACCGCCACCCGGGGCTGGATCCACATCGACTCCGGAGAGCGCGGAAACGGTAGCGGCGCGGTGACCTATCGCGTTGATGCCAACGGCGGCGCCACCGCTCGCAGCGGCGCCATCGCGGTGGCCTCGAAGAACTTCGTGATCTCCCAGGCGGGTGGCGGCGGAGCGGCGGACGAGATCACTCTGACCCTCCCCGGCGACGTTCCCCTCACGCTGCTGCGCATTCCGGCGGGCAGCTTTCTGATGGGGTCGGCCGAGTCCGAACGCGGACGTCACCCGACCAGCGAGACGCAGCATCACGTCACCCTGACGCGCGACTACTACATCGGAAAGTACGAGGTGACACAGCAGCAGTGGGTCGCCGTCATGGGCTCGAATCCCGCTACCGACGACGGCGTCGGGGATTCCTACCCGGCGCACGATGTCACTTGGGATATGGTCGCGGGCCCCGGGGGGTTCATCGACACGCTGAACCAGCATCTCGCGGCCACCGGTCAGAGTGGGACCGCCGTGGTTCGCCTGCCGACCGAGGCCGAATGGGAGCACGCGGCGCGGGCGGGAACCACGGGGATCTTCTCCTTCGGGGACGACTCGAGCTGCGGCATCGACGAGTGCTCGGTGTGCGCGCTCTACAACCAGTACATGTGGTGGTGCGCGAACGCGGCCTGGCCCGCCTCACCCGAGGGCACCCAGCCGGTCGGGGGCAAGCAACCGAATCCGTGGGGTCTGTACGACATGCACGGCAATGTGTGGGAGTGGACTGCGGACTGGTACGTGCGGCACGACGCCACTGCGCTGGTGGACCCCACCGGCCCCGCCACCGGCGAGTACCGGGTGCTCCGCGGGGGCGATTGGAACAGCTACCCGAGCAACTGCCGCTCAGCATCCCGTACGGCGTACAAGCCCGACTACCACTACGGCGCCGGCTTCCGCCTCGCGTGCTCCCCGCCGTAGCGGCGGGCGCCGCCGCGTCCTCGCCCGATCCGGGAGGCCGCACCCGCGGCGGCGAGTGGTGCGGAGTGGAGCGCTCGCGCCTTGACGTGGCGGAGACGGGCGTCAGCCTTCGTCGCCGCCGTTTCGCTTCTGCCCGCCCGTGCCCGTCTCGGAGTCCTCGCGGCTGCGCTCCGCCGGGAACAGGTCTTTCTTGAGGGGGCCCAGGATGTCGGCCAGTGACGAGCGCAGAACGCCGGGGGCACCACCACGTGGACGACCCGCGGGCTGTCCCCCCGGTGTGCGGCCGTCGCGACGACGCGGTCCGCCAGGCCCGCGGTCTCGCGAGCGGCCGTCGCCGCGGGGACCACTGTCACTCCGGCGCGGGCGGTCGTCCGGTCGGCGGCGCTGCTCGGCGAGGTGGGCCTTGCGCCGCTCGAAGAACGGGTCACGGGCCCGGTGAAAGCGTTCCCAGAGC
>CAZQYU010000146.1:0-7776 GCA_964597585.1 uncultured Thermoanaerobaculia bacterium | reverse complement strand
CCTCGAGCTCGACGCGGTCGACGCCGCCCTCGGGCCGGGTCTCGAGCACCTGGAAGATGTGGAAACCGGAAGGCCCCTGCACCGGCTGCGAGACGGCCCCTGGAGCGAGCGCGAAGATCGCGTCCTCGAGGGTCTCGGGGAGGCCGCCTCGTCGGACCCACCCGATCTCGCCGCCACTGTCCGCATTGGGCGCCCGGCTGACCTGCTTCGACAGCGCCGTCCACTCTTCTCCGTCGTCCAGCCGCCGACGGGCCGCGGCCGCCGTCTCGCGGGTGTCCAGCAGGAGCTGGCGCACGTGGGCGCCGGCCGGGCGCACGACCTGCAGGCGACGCTCGACCTCCGCCGCGACCGAAGCGTCGTCGGCCGCGGGCGGCTGGCCGCACGCGTCGGCGAGGCGCCGGCGAACGGCGATCGCCCGGCGCGACGGAGCCGCCGAATTGGCGGCGCCGGCGTCGCCTGTGGACGCGAGGATGACCTCCTGGTCGAGGTACTGGTCGAGAAGGCGCGTGGCGACCCGGTCGTCGACACGCTGCCAGGCCTCGCCCGTGATCGCCTCGAGGTAGCCTTGGAACGCGTCGAGACGGACCGGACGGTTACCGACCCGGGCGATCGAACCGTCGTCGCCGCGACACGCTGCCAGCGCGGCGAGCGCGAGGATGAGGACCGGCAGGCGGCTCGGCACACGACACACGCGGGACAGCCTAGCACGATCCGTGCCGACCGCCGGGCCCCCTCCGGCGACGCTCGAGGCGGTCGACCAGGGGCTCGAAGGGCAGGGCGAGCAGGCTCCCCACCGGCCGGCCGCTGGCGGCGAGCGAGAGCAGTCGGACCGCACCCTCGATCACGAAGAAGAGATCGAGCCAGAGCAGCGGAACACCTTCGCCGCCGTGCCGCGCGAGGTTGACCAGACCGCCGACGAGCTCGGCCGCCGCACCCAGGACCGTCAACCAGATCGCGCGGAGCCCGAGCTCCGTCGCCCAGCGCTCCTGGCGCTCCCGCCACGCCATGCTGGCATAGGCGATGCGGACGGTGAGGGTGAGCAGCGATGGTCCACGGACCGGACGGACGCCCTCGGAGGCAGCGCGCTCGGCTCCGATCCGGTCACGCGAGAGCAGGGCCAGGGGTGCCGCGAGCAGCGAGCCGGTCGCCTGGCCGTGGCTGACCAGCAGCGTCGCCCGCAAGACCGCCTCGAGGCACAGCAACGGACCGACGACCGCCAGCCACTGCAGCCACGGCGGCAGCAGCCATTCCCCCGACCCTGCCACCATCACCATCGCCTGCAGCAGCCCGACCGATCCGACCGCGAGCTCGAGCAGCGTCGACAGCAGCACGGCCGCCTCGGTCGGATGGCCCCAGTCCAGCCGCCACCGTTCCTGCATCTCACCCGGCACGAGCCCAAGTACCGGCAACAGCGGCAGTGTCATGAGGCGTCGCAACCGCGCGCCGCGCTCCTCGGCGGCCCGGTGCCGGGCGGCACCGACGGCCTCGTCGTCGAGCCGCGTCACCGTCCGCATCGCCTCATTTTCCGGCCACGGCCGCAGCACCCACCGCGATCCTTCAGGAGTCGCCATCCGCGCGACCGCCTCGAACGGCTGATCGCGCCACATCACGGCGGTGCCCGGCAGGGCGCCCCGCCGCGGCTGCCAGTCGGGCTCCACCCCGCGCCAGTCGACGACCAGACCGTCGGCAGATGGAACCACGCCCACGGCCCCGCCGACGACCTCGCCAACCGGTTCTCTCACGGTGGTGCCTCCCCCTCACCGAGCTTCTCGAGGAGGCCGACCAGGATGCCGAGGTCCGGGTCCGGCGCCGGTATCGTGAGCTCTCCCGTGGGCGACAGGCGCGCGTCCGGCCATCCCGACAGCACGAGTCCGAGCCGGGCCGACGGCGCCACCTCGGGGTCGAGGCGAAGTCTCCACTCCCCCGGGCGCCGCTGCACCGTTGCCACCCCTGCGCATCGGGCGGCGATCCGGATGCGCTGGGCGTCGGCCAGGGCGCCGAGCTGTGGCGGGGCGGAACCGTAACGGTCGGTGACCTCCTCGACCAGCGCCGCCAGGGTCGGCTCGTCCGGGGCCGAAGCGAGTCGCTTGTAAAAGGCGAGCCGCAGCGCCGGCTCCGGGATGTAGGCCGGCGGCAGCTGGAGGTCGACACCGAGACGGAGCTCGACCTCCCGCCGCGACGGCAGCGGCCGGCCCTCGAGCTCGGCCACGGCCTCCTCGAGCAGCCGGCAGTAGGTCTCGAAGCCAACCGCCTCCATGAAGCCGTGCTGCTCCGCACCGAGCAGGTTCCCGGCGCCGCGGATCTCGAGGTCGCGGGCGGCGATCCGGAAGCCGGCACCAAGCTCGCAGAACTCCTGGATCGCCGCCAGTCGGGCGCGGGCGATCGGCGACAGGGCCTGGCCGGGCGGGATCAGGAAGTAGGAGAAGGCGAGCCGGTCCGAGCGACCGACGCGGCCCCGCAACTGGTAGAGCTGCGCGAGCCCGAAGCGGTCGGCGCGGTTCACCAGCAGAGTGTTCGCGTTGGGGATGTCGAGCCCGTTCTCGATGATCGCCGTGGCGAGCAGCACATCGGCCTCGCCGTCGAGGAAGCAGCGCATCGCCCGTTCGAGGGTGCGCTCTGGCATCTGGCCGTGGGCGACCACCACCCGCGCCTCGGGCACGACCCGGCGCAGCCAGTCCGCGAAGGCGCCGATCGAGCGCACCCGGTTGTGGACGAAGAACACCTGGCCGGCCCGCTCGAGCTCGTACAGGACCGCCTCGCGGACCACCTCTTCCGAGAACTGGAGCACGGTGGTCTCGACCGCTTGGCGGTCACGCGGCGGGGTCTCGATGAGGGACACGTCGCGCAGCCCGGACAGCGCCATGTTGAGGGTGCGGGGGATCGGCGTGGCTGACATGGAGAGCACATCGACCTCGGCGCGCAGCCGCTTCAGGCGCTCCTTCTGCGCGACACCGAAGCGCTGCTCCTCGTCGACCACGACCAGACCGAGGTCGCGAAAGCCGACCGACGAGCCGAGCAGGCTGTGGGTCCCGACCACGATGTCCGTGCGCCCCTCGGCGAGCCGTTCGCGGACCTGGGTGGCCTGGCGCGAGGACACGAAGCGGGACAGCATCGCCAGCTCGACCGGGAAGCCGTCCATGCGGCGACGGAATGTCTCCAGGTGCTGCTCGACGAGAATCGTCGTCGGAGCGAGCACGGCGACCTGCTTTCCGTCGAGCACCGCCTTGAAGGCCGCCCGGATCGCGACCTCGGTCTTGCCGTAGCCGACGTCGCCGGCGAGCAGGCGGTCCATCGGCCGCTCGGACTCCATGTCCTGCTTGATATCCGCGACCGCGCGCTCCTGGTCCTCGGTGAGTTCGTGCTCGAACGCGCCCTCGAACTCCCGCTGCCAGGGAGAGTCCGGCGAAAAGGCATGGCCGCGCGCCGCCCGGCGCATCGCGGCCAGACGGAGCAGCTCGGCGGCCATCTCCTTGACCGCCTTCTTGACCCGGGCGGTCCGCCGCCGCCAGGTCGAGCCGCCGAGTCGGTCGAGCCGCGGCGCGGTGTCACCGTCGCCCGCGGCGTACTTCTGGATCAGGTCGGCCCGCTCGACCGGCACCAGGAGCGTGTCGCCGGAGGCGTACTCGAGCACCAGCATCTCGAGGGCACGGCCCTCGACCGGCACCCGCCGGAAGCCGGTGAAACGTCCGATGCCATGGTCGATGTGGACGACATAGTCGCCCGGTCGCAGGTCGCGCAGGTCGGAGACGAACGCGGCGAGGCCGGACCGCCGTCGGCGGGGCGGCGGGACCGCGGTCAGATCGCGTCGGCCGTACACCGCGAGCCCACCCTCCCACAGGAAGCCGCGCTCGAGCGCACCGAGCGCAATGGCGACCGTGCCCGGCAACGGCGGCGGCGCCACCGGAGGCACCTCCCCGTCGGCGAGCAGGTGAGCGAAGCGGCGTTCCTCGCCCGCGGACGCCACCACCATCACCTGGGCGAGGTCGAGTGCGCGCCGCTGACGCAGCGTTGGCACCAGGTCGGGGAGGCGACGAACGAAGCTCTCCATCGGGTGAGTGGTCAGCCGCCACCAGCGGGTGTGACCGTCCGCCACCTCGAGCCGCTCGACCCGGAGCGTGGGCGACTCGAGCCTCGGAGCGAGCCGCTCGGCCGACACCAGCGTCCGATCCGGACCAGGGAGCTGCACGGTGCGGGACGCCAGCGTGCGCCACTCCCGCTCCTGGACCTTGAGCCAGCGGCCAAGCTCACCGAGGGCCTCGTCACGGTCGCAGACCACAACCTCCTCCAGCACGTCGAGCCACGACACCGCGTCGTCGGCGAGAGGAAGGGCGCCCCACCACAGGCGACGTTCGGTTCCCTCACGCAGCAGCCCGCCAAGCAGGGAGAGGTCCTGACCGAGTACGCCGGCGAGCCGCTCGCGCCGCTCGTCGGAGGCCGGGAACGGGTCCATCGGCGGCAGCTCCACCCTCTCGAGCGGCTCCGCCGCAGTGCGCTGGGTCGATGGGTCGAACGGCCGGATCGCCTCCAGGCGGTCATCGTCGAGCTCGAGGCGCACGGCGAGCTCGCCCCCAGCGTGCACGTCCACGACCCAACCGCGGACCGCGAAGTCTCCCGCCTCCTCGACCAAGTCGACCCGGCGGTAGCCACGCTCGGCCAGGCGTCGGGCGAGCTCCTCGGTGTCGACGACGTCGCCGCGGATGAAGGTCGAGAAGCGTGCCAGCACCGACTCCGGCCGGGGCATCGGAGCGAGCAGCGCACGCGCCGGCACCACCACCAGGTCGAGCTCGCGGCGCGCGAGACCAGCGAGCAGGCGGACCAGGCCGAGACGGGCGGCGAGCGCCGGCTCCGCCCCCTGATAGGGCGCCGCGGTTTCGGCCGGGACCACCGCCACCGCGAGCCCGGGTGCGAGCAGAGCGAGCCCGGCGGCGAGCTCGCCGGCATCGAGCAGGTGGGGCACAACCACCGCGGTCGGCGTCGCGGGCCAGCCGTGGGCAACAAGGGTGGCGAGTGGCAGCGCGCGCGCCGACGGCGTCACCCCGCCAATGGCGAGCTCGCGCTCGCCCCGCGAGAGCGCCTCGGCCAGCTCCGCGAGGTCGGGCAGGGGATAGGCCATCCGGTTGTCCGCGACCGGCCTCACACCAGCTTCAGGAGATGGCCGAGCTTGAGCTTCTTGGTTTCCAGGTACGCCCGGGTGTGCACGGTCGGCGGCACCTCGAGCGGCACCCGCTCGACGATCTCCAGCCCGAAACCGGCCAGCGCCGCGTACTTGCGCGGGTTGTTGGTCATCAGACGCAGGCGCCGGACACCGAGATCGAGCAGGATCTGGGCACCGGTGCCGTAGTCGCGCGGGTCAGCTGCGAAACCGAGGTGGAGGTTGGCCTCCACGGTGTCCGCGCCGCTGTCCTGCAGCTCATAGGCGCGCAGCTTGTTGAAGAGCCCGATGCCCCGGCCCTCCTGAAGCAGGTAGAGGAGCACTCCTGAGCCATCGGCCGCGATCCGGCTCAAGGCCTCGTCGAGCTGAACGCCGCAGTCGCACCGGCTCGAGGCGAAGACATCGCCAGTCAGACACTGCGAGTGGACGCGGACCAGGACCGGCTTCTCCGGGTCGATCTCGCCCATCACCAGCGCGACGTGCTCCTCCCCGGTGACGGTGTTGCGGTAGCCGTAGATTCGGAAGCCGCCGTAGGCGGTGGGGAGCAGCGGGCCCGCCACCCGCTCGACCAGCTTTTCGGTCTGCAGGCGATACGCGATCAGGTCGGCGACGGTGAGGATGCCGAGCTCGCCGTGCTCGCGGGCGAACTCGATCAACCGCGGCAGGCGCGCCATGCGCCCGTCCTCGTCCATGACCTCGCACAGCACCCCGGCCGGGGTCAGGCCGGCGATCCGCGCGAGGTCGACCGTGGCCTCGGTGTGGCCGGCCCGCTTCAGCACCCCGGCCCGCTTCGCCCGTAGCGGGAACATATGACCCGGACGGCGCAGGTCGTCGGGGGCGGTCCGCGGGTCGATCAGGGCGCGCACGGTCGCGGCGCGGTCGTGGGCCGAGATTCCGGTCGTGGTGCCCTCACGCGCCTCCACCGAGACGCAGAACGCGGTTCCGTGGGAGGAGGTGTTCTTCTCGACCATGAGCGGCAGATCGAGTGCGTCGCAGCGCTCCGGGGTGAGGGCGACGCAGATCAGGCCGCGGCCGTGCCGGGCCATGAAGTTGATCGCCTCGGGAGTGACCCGGTCGGCGGCGAGCACGAGGTCGCCCTCGTTCTCGCGGTCGGCGTCGTCCACCACCACGATCAACTCGCCGCGCACCAACCGCGCCGCGGCCTCAGGGACCGTCAACGCGATCTCGGTCGGGATTGCGGACAGCTCGCCGTTTCCCATGTCACCCCCGTTCACGGCACCTCGACGTGGGGCCTCGCCCGCACCTGACGCGCGGGGAGACTGCGCCGACGCATGGTAGCCGGGGGCGCCGCAAGCTGCAAGCGCAGCGGAGCTTGGTCGCTGCGGGCGGAATGCCCGTCGGTTACAATGACGCCCCCGTCATCGCCGGGGACGCTCGACATGCAGACACCCGTGTACCTCGACTGCAACGCCTCGACTCCCTGCGACCCCTCGGTGGTCGAGCGGATGCTGCCGTTCTTCTCCACCCGCTTCGCCAACCCGAGCAGCGTCGGCCACCGCCCGGGACGCGACGCCGCAGAGGCGCTCGAGGCGGCCCGCGCCGCGGTCGCTCGGGCGATCGGTGCGACGACCGCCTCCGAGATCGTGTTCACCTCGGGGGCCACGGAGGCCAACAACATCGCATTGCACGGTCTGGTCGCCGCCGCTCCTCCCGGCCGACAGCGGCTCGTCACCCAGGCGACGGAGCACCCCTCGGTGCTCGCGGTCGCACGCGCGATGGCCGCGGCGGGCCGGCCGGTCACGGTCATCGGCGTCGGGCCGGACGGCCGGGCACGACTCGACGAGCTCGCAACGGCCCTTGATCGCGACGTCGCCGCGGTCGCCCTCATGCTCGCCAACAACGAGACCGGCGCCCTGCAACCGATCGCCGAGGCGGCCGATCTCGCCCGGACGGCCGGCGCCCGGATCCACTGTGACGCCGCCCAGGCTCCCGGCAAGCTCGCCCTCGATGTCGCCGCGCTCGGTGTGGACGCACTGTCACTGTCGGCGCACAAGGCCTGCGGCCCCAAGGGCGTCGGTGCCCTGTGGGTGCGCGATCTCGGACGCGGCGCCACCTTCGCACCGCTGCTCGCGGGCGGCGGCCAGGAGAGCGGCATACGCCCCGGCACGCCCAACCTGCCCGGTGCCGTCGGGCTCGCGGCCGCCCTCGAGCTTGCCGCGGTCGGGCTCGACGATGCCGTGGCGCGGCTGGCCGCGCTCCGCGACCGCCTCGAGCGTGCGGTGCGCGCGGCGCTCGAAGGCGTCACGGTCAACGGCCCCGTGGCGCGCCGACTGCCCAACACCAGCAGCCTCTCCTTCGCAGGTGTCGACGGCGCGGCACTGCTCGCCGCCCTCGACGACATCGCGGTCTCGTCCGGCTCGGCGTGCACCGCCGGCCACGCCGAGCCGTCGCCGGTGCTGCGCGCGATGGGGGTCTCACCGGCGCTGGCCTCGGCCTCGCTGCGGGTCTCCCTCGGCCGCTTCACCACCGCCGAGGAGGTCGACTTCGCGGCCGGCCGGATCGTGGAGGAGGTCACCCGCCTGCGAGCCCTCAGACACCGCAGGAGGTCTTGAACCACAGAGGCTCAGCGCGGGCGCTGCCCGCAACCCAGCGCCGCAGGGCGG
>CAZQYU010000145.1:0-7784 GCA_964597585.1 uncultured Thermoanaerobaculia bacterium | reverse complement strand
GAAGGACCCGGTGTGCCGGTGGCAGCACGAGCATTACCTGGCGATCGCAGTGGTGACCAACCTGCTGATCACGGCCGGCCTTGCGCTCGCCACCGGCCGGATCCTCGGGATGGTCGTTTTCTCCCTGCTGCTGAGGATCGTGCTGACCCACCACCTGACGTTCCTGATCAACTCGGCCGCCCACATGTGGGGCCGTCAGCCGTGGTCGAGCGGGCACTCTGCCCGCGACAACTGGTTCCTGTCGTTCCTCACCTTTGGCGAGGGCTACCACAACTACCACCACACGTTTCAGTCCGACTACCGCAACGGGGCCCTGTGGTACAACTGGGACCCCACCAAGTGGTTGATCTGGATGCTGTCGCGCGTCGGCCTCGCGCGCCGGCTCCGGCGCCACCCTGTCGATGTCCGCCTGCGACGCCGTTTCGAGCACGCACGAGCGATGCTCGACGATCGTCTCGCGGCCGTCAGCTCGACACTCGACGACCTTCGCGCCCGGAGCAGGGCAACAGCAGAGGCGGCTCGACTCGCCGTGCAGCAGGCTCGGGACGACGCCAGCACCGCGCTTGCCGAGAGGCTGCTCGCGGCGGAACACGCCTGCGAGGATGCCCTCGCGGAGCTCGCCTCGGTTCGCGAGCACTGGCAACGCTCCGTCGCCGACGCCCGCCGGATGGTCGATAGTCGATACGTCCGTCGTCGGCTGCGCCGCGCCCGCCGCGGTGCGGAGAGAGCGCTGCGCGACTGGCGTCGTGTCGCCGAGGCCTATCTCGAGGAGTGCACGGCGCCCGCCTAGCCCGCACTGTTCACCGGACTTCTCCTGCGACCGGCGAGATCCGCCGCACCCAGCGGCACTTTCTCACCTCGGGGTGCTCAACGTACTGTCACGTACGCTTCAGCGCCCCTCGGCTCGAAAACCCCACTGCGCACGGCACCTCGCCGGTCTCGCGACGAACCCAGGTGAATCATGCGGGCTGGCAGTGCGTCGCTCATCGATGGATGGTGGATTTCGGAGCACCGTGAACCCCTGTTGAGGCGCACTTGAGGAGCAGTTCTTGGAGTACGGGCCGAGAATGCAACAAGAGAAGGGCTTCACGCTGCCCGAAAGTCGCCGTGCACGCTCATGGCGGTGCGCTCGGCAGACGGGCGACTGTCCCGCGGCCATGCTCCTTCGCCTGGTACAGAGCGGCGTCGGCCCGGGCGACGAGCTGGCGAGCCTCTTGAGCATCCTCGGGGAAGCAGGCCACCCCGGCCGACGCGCCGACAATCTCATCGGTGCCGGGCAGCGGCATCCCACCGGTCGCCTCACGGATGGCCTCGATCAGTCCTTCCGCTGCCGCAATGGCACCCCCTGAGCTCGTCCCTGGGACGAGCACGCAGAACTCGTCGCCGCCCCAGCGTACGACCAGATCGGTGGCGCGCGCCCGCGCCCTCAGCGCAGAGGCAACCGTGCGCAACAGGGTGTCCCCGGCGAGGTGGCCGGCACTGTCATTGTAGGCCTTGAAGTGGTCCAGATCTATCATGATGACGGCCAGCGGCTGCCCTGTCCTGCGGGCCAAGCCGAGATGCCGCTCGAGGTCGATCTCCAGCCGCCTGCGGTTGGCGAGACCGGTGAGCGCGTCCCGGTTGGCGAGGTCCATCAGCAGACGGTTGACCTGGTCCACCTCATGGGAACGTCGGCTGAGCTCGGTCTCGAGCTCTTGAATTCGTGCGTCCCGGCTCGCCGTGGTCGAGGCCAGCCTCGCGCCCGCCTCCTCGACGCGCTCGGCGAGGCGACGCAGCTCCTTCGCCCCCCCGATCGGCGCTCGAACGGGACCTTCTCCGCGGCCAAGCCGCTCGACCGCCTCTCCGATCTGCTGCAAACCACGCCAAAACCCGCCAGGAACGAGCAGCCCGACCAGGATGCCCACGGCGACCACCGCGAGCCAGACCTCGAGCACGGCCCTTCGCCGATGCTCCCGCTCAGCTGCCAGCGGCCTACGGTCGAAAGCGACCCAGACACCGCCGAGGGCCTCTTCGCCGAGAGGCAGCGGGCTGAAGAAGGCCTGGACGGGTACACCATCGACCGCACCGGAGGTCACCGCGTCCGGTCGCTCGGGCCGCACCGACATGAAGGGTACGGAGGCGGCGCTGGGCGGCTCGGCGGCGAGCACCTCACCGGCTGGGCTCAGAGCGACGATTGCCACCGCGCCCTGTGCCTCGGCAATCGCCGAAAGGGACCGTAACGGCCCGATCTGGCCGGCCGCCAGCCGCGGTGCGACGACCGCCGTGATCAGGTGGACAGTCGCTTCGGCTCGCTGCACCAGAAGCTGCTCGGCGCTCTCGCGGTACCAGCGATCCGCGAGCCAAGCCGACGCCACGGTCCCGGCCACCGCGACCGCGAGCCACGTCCAGACCAAGCGCCCCCGAAGAGAATCGCCGAACATCTTCTGTCGCTGTCTTCCTCTTCGTCAGTTTCCGAACATCCTCACCGCTGATGTCAGAGTGCCCCCGAAACGACCAATGGTCAAGGACTGGTGACGTACAATTCTCGCAGGTCAAACTGCGACGGACCATTCAAGTCGCCGCCTGAAGTGCAACGAGACTCGAACACCGAGGAATTGCCACGTGACCACTCCACTCCGCGACGCGGCCCCAATCCGCACATCGGCCTTGGTCGTCGCCCTCGCGCTCGTCGCAGGCTCGATCCTGATGGCAACCGTCGGCCTGCGCCCCACGCCCGTTGTCTCCGCGGACGCTGCGCCCACGGCCTTCTCCGCCGAGCGGGCCGTTGAGGCCCTCGCCGCGGCCGTGGCCGGCATCGGCCCCCACCCTGTCGGCAGCGATGCAGCCGCGGTCTTTCGCGAGCGCCTCGCGTTGCGTCTCGACGCGCTGGGACTACCCGTCCGGCGCGTCAGGGGGTGGGCCTGCGCAGCCCGCTTCGGCGTCTGCGCACCAGTGACCAACCTCGTCGCCACGCTGCCGGGGCGTGAGCACACCGCCGCCGTCGTCCTCATGGCACACACCGACTCGGTCACGGCGGGACCTGGCGTCGCCGACGACGGCGCAGGCGTCGCTGTCCTGCTCGAGGTCGCACGCGCCGTGGCGGCGTCGCCTCCCCCGATGCGACCGATCCGGCTGGTGTTGACCGATGGCGAGGAGGCGGGCCTGCTCGGGGCAACGGCCTTCGTCGACGCGGATCCGCAGGCCACCGACACCTTCGCGGTCGTAAACATCGACAACCGCGGCACCTGTGGTCCCAGTCTGATGTTCGAAACAGGTGCTGACAACGCCGGAGTCGTCGAGGCCTACGCCCGCTCCGTCCATCGCCCGCATGCGAGCTCGCTGTTCGTCGACATCTACCGTCGGCTGCCCAACGACACGGACTTCTCGGTTCTGCGGCGGGCGGGCTTCACCGGTCTCAACTTCGCCTTCCTCGAAGGCGCGGCCCGCTACCACACTCCGCTCGACGACCTCGTTCACCTCGATCCGCGAAGCGTTCAGGACCACGGCAACGCGGTCCTCGCCGTCGTTCAGGAGCTTGCGGACTCGACCACCCTCTCGGTCGCCGGCGACGCCGTGTACAGCGACATCTTCGGACGCGTGCTGGTGCGGTGGGGGGCAGCCTGGGGCCCTCTGTTGGCGGCGCTCGCCCTCGCGCTGGTCCTCGCCGGCCTGGTTGTCGGCGCCGGCCGCCCGATGGCGCGGCTGACGGAGGCCGGCTTCGGGCTCGTCGCGTGGGGGCTCGCCGTCGTCCTCGGTCTCGGCCTCGGGCTCGCTCTCGCCCGGATCGTGTCGGCCCTCACGGGGGACCCCGCTCCGTGGCGCGCGCACCCGTTTCCGCTCCGCCTCGGCGTGTGGTCTGCGGCCTTCGCGGCGTCGCTCGCCGCCGCGAGCTGGCTGCACCGTCGCGCGGGGCTGTGGGGACTGGTCGGTGGCGCCTGGCTCGGGTGGGCCGCGCTGGCGGCCGTTCTGGCGGTGCGAGCGCCGGGAGCCTCCATCGTCGTCCTACTGCCGGCCCTGATCGCCGGAGCGGTTCTGCTCGGCGCGGGTCTCGCGGGGCGGGGCTCACCGGATCGCGGTGCGGTCGCGGCCGCGATCGGCGGGACCATAGCTGGCGGCGTGACGGGGTTTCCGCTCGCGTTGCTCGGCGAGTCGGCGCTCGGTTTCAGCCTGACCGGAGCCGGGTTTATCACCGCTTCCCTGCTGCTTCCCGCGACCTCGCTCGCACCGCTCGTGGCCTCCTCGAGCCGACGGCGCCTCGCGATAGCCGTTGCCGCCGGGACTCTCCTCATCGGCGGGATCGGCGCGATCCTCGTACCTTCGGCTGACGAAGACTCGCCAGGCCACCTGAATCTTCTTTACGTCGAGGACACCGACAGCGGCACCGCGAGCTGGGTCGCCTCCGGCGATGCGGTCGACACGCGACACCTGCCGCCAGAGCTGACCGCTGCCGCACCATTCACACCCACCCTGACGCCGGTGCTGCCGTGGCTCGACCGCAAGACTCCGTTGCTCGCCGCGCGGGCGCCTGCGGCATCTCTGCCGGCGGCTCGGCTCGAGCCCCTCGCGAGCTGGCCGGTCGGCGCGGGACGCCGTCGGATCCGAGCGCGGCTCGTGGCGCCGCCGAGCCTGCCCAACGTCACCCTCCTGGTTCCTGTGGCGGCGGGCCCACATACCCTGCGGGCTGGCGCAGCCGACGCGGGTCCCGGACGCCGCCGCGCCGGCCACTCGAGCTATGCCCGATGGGAGCTCGTCGCAGTCCCGTACGGGGGCCTCGAGATCGAGCTCGAGCTCGCCACCGGAGGTCCGGTCGAGGTGGTGCTGGTGGCACGCGGTAGCGGCCTTCCGGCCGCCGGGTCCCGGCTCGAGACAGCACGCGGTCGGCTGTGGGTCCCGGTCGGCCGAGGCGACGAGACCCTGTCGGTCTGCCGCGTCAGGATCTAGCCCGCACTCCTCGCGTGCTCGACGAAGCGCCCGTCGCGGGTATCGACCCTGATCCGCTTGCCAGGGGTGATGTAGAGCGGCACCTGGACCGTGATCCCAGTCTCGACGACGGTGGGTTTGACCTGCGCCTGCGCGGTGGAGCCCTGAAGGGCCGGGGCAGTGTCAACCACCTCCAGCTCGACCGTGGTCGGCAGCTCAACCGACAGGACGCGGCCGTCGTACCGCAGGCAACGGCCCGCGACAACCCGGCCCCGCCCACGTCACCGCGCGTCCAGTCGATGAACACCGGCGTACAGACCGTGTGGCCCCAGTGCCGGCACCCATCAGCCGGCTCGCGCCTCACCCCCGTGCGCTCTTTTCGCTTGACGGGTCGCAGATCCGAACGGAAACTGAGAGAAGCTTCACGTCGAGACGCATAGCTCCCCCGGGGTTGAGACCGGGGGACGCGCGAAAGGAGATCGTCGCCATGTCCCGCCACAGGTCGTTGCTCCTCACCGCCCTGATCCTGGTCGTCGCCGCTGCCTCCGCTCCGGCCCAGGACCAGAAGCCAAGCCACTGGTGGACGATGTACCTCCAACGGTCGTGGCCCAAGCAGACCGCTACCAACGCACAGATCCGATTGATCAACGACACCTTCGGCTCCAACTTCGACACCTGGGACGACGTCACCAACCTGAGCCTCGGCACCCAGCTCTTCTGGCGCATCAATCCGAAGTTCCGGCTCGGCGTCGAGCTCGACTTCAGCCAGGGCCAGATCGAGGGCGAGACCACAGTGCCCACTGACGAGGCGGGACCGGCGAACCTCAAGTTCGTTCAGAACTACAGCGTGTTCGCAAACCTCCTCGCAGCAGCCCACTGGATGCCGTGCCCCGAGTGCGAGCGGGTCAAGCCGTTCATCCTGCTCGCCGCCGGCTTCGCCTACGAGCGCGACACGACCCAGCTCACGCTCCACAACACGTTCTTCTACGAGCGTCTCGAAGTGCTCAACGACGGCTGGTTCCCGGTGCTCACCTTCGGGGTCGGGATCGACGTTCCCCTGTCGCAGTCAAGCCCCTGGGCCGTGCAGTTCGGCGCGGCGTACTACTGGGGCCGGCTCAAGCACATGGTGCCCGCCACCGGATCGCTCGCGCCGGCAGCTGAGATCGAAGCCGACACCGACTCCACCGGACCGAACGTCTGGGTTGGGGTCGTCCGAGCGTTCTAGTCATGGCGCCACGCGCACGGCCAGGATTTCCCGGGCCGTGGGGAGCACCACCGACCGCTCCACTCGAAAGCCGGACAGCGTTTTTTCGACGACGGCCGGCAGCCAGCCCGGTGCGGGCCGCTCCGCGACGGTGCTCGCTTCCAGGACCAGTCGATCAGACGCGCGGACGAGCCAACGTCCCGGTCTGGCAGGCATGGCGCCGCCGGCCGCAATGAATGCGTGCAAGGCTGCTCCGGGTGACGTCCTTTCTGCGAGTCGTGCACACAGGGCAGCCACGGCGTCCAGTGAGAGGTAGTTGAACAGGTCCCAGGCGAGTACCAGATCGACCTGCCCAGGCACCGACGCCAGGACGTCGTCGACAGCCCTCGCTGGCCGGTCCGACTCGCCGAGGCGCACGCTCTCTCCGAGGCCGCACGCTGCCGAGAGGTCGGCGACCACGACCGAGCGGGCAACGCGGCGGAAGATCTCGAGATTCGCACCGACGACCGGTCCGAGATCGAGCAACCGCGCGTGGCGTGCATCGCCGAGACGCTGCAGCGCCGCCGCAAACGCTACGGCGTGGTGCTCGATCGCTGCCGGAGACGGCTCGAGCTCCTCCGCCGGCGCGCGCCAGCGGCTCCTGAGCGACATTCAGGCCTTCGCGGCTTTTCCGACGTGGTCTTCGGACGTGCTTTCGGACGTCGCCACCGCCGTGGGACCCGGCGCCGGGCGGGCCGGCCGCACCTGCGTCTCACCGCTCATGTCGATGCCGCCGCGGAAGCTCGCTCCGTCCTCGATGACCACCCGCGGCGAGGTGATGTTGCCCTGCACCCTGGCCGAACGTCGCAGCACCACCTGCTCGAGCCCGTGCAGATCGCCGTTGACCTCGCCTTCCACGACCACAGACCGGCCCGACACGTTGGCACGGACGCGACCTTCCGCCCCGATCGTGACCGAGTGCTGAGCGAGGTCCACCGAGCCCTCGATCTGGCCTTGGACAAGGAGGTCCTCGTCTCCCGAGACGTCGCCGCGGATGCGGATCGACGGGCCGAGGGTCGCGCGCTCGCCGGTCGACCGGACAGGACGTTCCGGCGGGGCCGGCTTCGGGGGGACGACCTTGCTCGTCGAGGTCGAGGGCGGCACCTGCGCTTCGGACGTCTGCTCCGCGCTGTCCTTCTTCCACATCATCCTCACCTCCATGGCTGTGCGTGGACTCCCAACGTAGCGCAGGGTCCGTCGGGCCGAGGTGGCCCGGGTCACACGACAGGGCGGTGCGCATCGTACGGTGTGTTCGGCACCCGGACTGGTGCCATCGGCACCTCCAACGCGCGCAGGCTGATCTCCGACTCGACCACACTGAGCACCGGTGCACATTGACGCCGCTCCCGATTCGCTCTACCATCTCAAATATCGAGATCGAGTCGCTGAAATAGGTGCCCTACGGGCTCCGCCAGACGACTCGTCTACGCGACGAGGAGAATCATCATGACAGTGACAACTCGATCGTTCACTCTGCGCGCCATCACCTTCGCCGGACTCACGCTGGGTCTTCCGGTTCTGTGCGTTGCGCAGACGACAAAGACTCCCGAGACGGTGACCCTCTCGGTCCAGCGCCAGGCTGCAGGCCCGGGACAGCAGGCGGCGACCGCGGCTCCGTCAGCCGACCGTGCCACGGTTCGGA
>CAZQYU010000144.1:0-7822 GCA_964597585.1 uncultured Thermoanaerobaculia bacterium | reverse complement strand
TGTTGTGGCCCACGTCGACGCCGTGGAACATGCGGCCGATCTTGACGATCTTGCCGTTGATGTACTCGATCTCGGTGGGCCGGCGGGCCTTGAGGTCGAACCACATGGACGGGTAGTGCTCGCCACCGCCCTCGAGGTACTCCATGCACCGGTCGAGAGCATCCTCACCGTAGTTGTACCCCACCAACCCGGCGACCGTGAGACCTTCTCGGATCAACACTCTGGCCGTTCGCCGCGTGTGCCTGAGGTGCATCGCGCGCGCCATGGTCAGGCCGTGCGCCGCGCACAACGCGTTGAGGGCCGAGTTGAGGATGGTCTTGAAGAAGGCTGCCTTCTTCATCTCGAAGTGCGATACGCTCACGGTGGTCAATGCCGACGCTGTGAGGATCTCCGCGATCTCGCACATGCACTGCGGCTCCCTGTCGGTGGCAGGGCCGAGGAGATTCGGGGGGTGGAACCAGTTCATCGTGGTCTGGCCGTCGGGGCTCTGGTTCCCGGCGTAGTTGATCACCGCCCGGCACACCCGCTCCTTGGGGAAGCTCTCGCCGATGAGGTCCTCGGGGCCGATTCCGTTCATCGCCGCCACGACTCGCATGGCCGGCGGCCATTCGAGGGCGGAGATGACCTTCATCACGGCGGAGAGTGCCCAGGTCTTGGTGCAAATGAAGAGCGCCGTCAGGTCGCGGACTTCCGCCAGTTCCTCGATGCTCGTGAAGCAGCGCTGGGGACGCTCGCGGAGCTCGGCAAACCCATCGACGAGCAAGCCGTCGCGGTTGACCTGCTCTGCGCGCTGCGTGGACAGCTCGACTCCATACACCGTAACCCCGCTGCGAGCGAGGTATGCACCGAGGATTGAGCCCACCGGCCCGAGACCGACGATCCCGACCTCATGCCGCATGAAGGCCGCCTCCTCTTCTCCGTAGTTCGCACCGCCCAAGGGCTTTCGAAACGGATCGTGGACGGCATTCTACCACCGGCGAACCTTCAGTGGGGTCGGCGCTCGCACGGTGATTGTTTGATTTGAAGACGCTCTCTCAATATCATCGGTGACCATGAGCTTGGACGGTGTGCCGTCGACCCGGGCCGGCGCGGTGCTGCTGTGCGTCTTCGAGCCCGTGTCTGCGCTGCGACCGAACCGTGACGTCAGGCCAGGTGCTCGGTCAGCCCGGAGCCTTTGAGCGCCCGGTAGAAGTCCTCCTCGACCCTGCCGAGGTGGCCGAGGACGTCAGCGCCGCTGAGCCGCTCTGCGAGCTGGAAGTAGGTGCTCGAGGTCAGCCGGTCGGCGTCGAGATTGGCGTAGAAGGTCGAGTACCACGAGTTGGAGTTGGCGTTGTTGACCGCCTCCAAGAGGCCTTCCTTGGCGCCCCAGCGACGCTTCTTGAGCGTCCATGGGCTCTGCAGGGAGACGATGCCGAGCTCGCGCCGGATCTGGACGACCTGGTTCGGGCGCTTGGAGTGGGTGGCGACCATCTTGTTGGTGTCGGATGTGTCGAGCTCGACCGAAAACCCGTCCGACTCCAGCACCGACTTGAGCCACTCGCCAGTGACCTCCTGGGGCCCTTGGCCCTCCGCGACGAGCTCGATCTTGGCTCCACAGCTCCCGCAGAACTTCATGCCGACGGGAACGTCGGCGTCGCAGGCCGAACACTTCATGACTCCACCTCCTTGAAAGTCCGCGGAGTCTACTCCCGCGAATGGAAAATCTCAAGAGGCATGATATAGATGAAAAATCATATGCTGTGGCAGCGATGCAGACATGCGCCCGTGACCGGTGAAGCGTGAAGAGTGAATCGTGTCGGAAGGCGCGGTGGGGGTTTGAGAAGGGAGGCGAGCCCGGGTCGACGTGTGCCGGTTCGAGCATGGCACGAGACGAGCTCTTCCCCGACGACGGAACCGGAGCCCCAGCACGCCCGCGCGACACGCTTCACCCTTTTCTCTTCACTCCTCACTCGCGCGCGGAGCGCGCGTCATAGCGGGCGTAGAGCTCGGGGCGTCGGTCTGCGAGGAAGCCGAAGCGCCTCCGCGCGTCCGCGACCCTGCCCGGGTCGACCTCGCCGATCACGATCCCGGGCTGGTCCGCCAGGGTGGCTGCGGGCAGCCCCAGCGGGTCGACCAGAGTGGAGTCGCCGCGGTGGGGGTTGCCGCGGGCGTCGTCCCCGACCCGGTTGACGCCGAGCAGCCAGGCCTGGGCGTCGATCGCTCGGGCCAGCTGGAGGGTCCGCCAGGCGTGTCCGCGGGTTTCGGGCCAGTTCGCGATCACCACGAACAGGTCGGTCGCATCGGCGATCGTTCGGAAGAGCTCGGGAAAGCGTAGGTCATAGCAGATCAGCGGCGTCACTCGTACGCCTTCGACGACGCAGCAGGAGACCTCCTCGCCGGCGGCGTAGCGGCGCTCCTCTCCGGTCAGGGTGAAGAGGTGGGTCTTGGTATACAGGACCTTCTCGACCCCGTCGGGTGCGACCAGCGCGCAGGCGTTGAAGGGCCTGTCTGTTCCGGACAGCGCGAAGCCGCCGACGACCCAGCATCCGAGGCGACGGGCGAGGTCGGCGAGAAAGCGGCGCGAGGCCACGCCGATCCCTGTGGGATCGGGCGGACCCTCCGCCCAGCCGGTCGCGAACATCTCGGGCAGGACGACCAGCCGGGAACCGGCCGCGGCGGCACGCTCGGCGAGCGCCTCGGCGCGCGCGAAGGTGGTCGCAGGGTCGCCGTTGGCGATGTCGAGCTGGAGCCCGGCAACCCTCATGAGATGAGGCCGCTGTCGCTGCTGGGGTCAGGCCCGCGGCCAGCGCTGACGAGGCGCAGCAGGTTCTCGCGCAAGCTCGCGACCAGCCCTCGGCGCTCGCGCGGTGTGGAAGCCGCCATGGCCGCGGCGTCGAGCCGGTCCTGGCGGAGCGCCATGCGCTCGGCGAGCTGGTTCGCGAGCTCGGGGTGATCGGCGAGCAGGGCACGTAGCGACTCGCTGTCGATCTCGACGGCCTCGAGAGCGGCGGCCGCACGCACCGTCGCGGTGCGCGGCTTGCCGGTCAGGAAGGCGATCTCACCGAACACGTTGCCGGTCTCCAGTGAGCCGACGGTGATGCCGTCGACCTCGACGGTCACCTGGCCCGCGGCGATCACGTACAGCGCACGGGAGGCATCGTCCTTGCGCACCACCGCCTCGCCCGGCGCGAAGCGCAGCCGGTGGCTGTGCTGGGCGAGCAGCTCGAGCGCCGCCGCTGGCAGGCCCGAGAACAGCGGGCACCGTCCGAGCGCCGCGACCACCATCGGCACGGCATCCGTGTCGCGTCGCCGAGGTGCGACGTGGAGTGTCCGCTGCGGG
The DNA here is from genome assembly GCA_964597585.1 of uncultured Thermoanaerobaculia bacterium. Classification (GTDB taxonomy): domain Bacteria; phylum Acidobacteriota; class Thermoanaerobaculia; order Thermoanaerobaculales; family Sulfomarinibacteraceae; genus CAVSIS01. The sequence goes on along the minus strand of CAZQYU010000144.1, from coordinate 4,503 downwards.
AACGGAATCTCCATCCCGGCGCGCTGGAGCGCGACGTAGGCGCGGGTCAGGAAGGGATCGCGGACCGCGCTGTCGGACCACGGGCGCGAGGTCCACAAGCGGCACTCGTAGACAATCGAGCTGTCCGCGAACTCGCGGGTCAGGATCTCTGGTCGCGGCCGCGGCAGCACGGTAGGGATGTCGTCGGCGACCGCACCGAGAACGGTCTTGACGTCGTGCGGCGCTGCGCTGTAGCTGACGCCAACCATGACGGAAACGGCCACCGGGCGCGTGCCGTTGCCGAGCAGCCGCAGGCTGGTGCGGGCGATCGACGAGTTTGGAACCAGAAGGCGTTCGCCGAGCACGGTCCGCAGTACCGTGGAGCGCCAGCCGAGCTCCTCGACCTTGCCGACCCTGCCGTCGACCTCGAGCCAGACTCCGGCCTCGACCCGCCGCTCCCAGGTCAGCGCCAACCCGGCGAGCAGCGTGCCGAGGGTCTCCTGCAGGGCGAGGCCGATGACCACCGTGATGACCGCGGATGTGGCGAGCAGCCCGCCGAGGTCGACCTGGGCCATCTGGTTGATGACCACCGCGGCGACCGCCAGGTAGACGGCGACCGCCAGGATGTCCCGCGCCAGGCGTGGAACCTCGATGCCGGCGCGCTGGGCGAGGAGCCATTCGAAGACCACCAGCAGCAAGGCGCGGGCCAGGAGGTAACCGAGGACAATCAGCAGAACGGAGAGGGTCCACTTGCGCCAGGGCTCCGCGGCGCCCGTCAGGTCGGCCACCGCAACCCCGACCAAGGCGGCGGAGAGCAGCGTCAGACCGGGGCTGAACCGGCGCAACAGCTCGAGCCGCGTCATGCGGCCGAACAGCACGACCAAAAGCACGGCAAACCCGAGCAGAAGATTGGTCATGAGGCCATCGTAACCCGCACCGCTCATTCCGTGGATACCGGTTCGCGCGGCTCTGCAATAATGCGCGAATGGCGAGCCCATCCCACGACGTCTCCTCCGCGGCCCCCCCCCGGCGCATCCCACGGCCCCTGCCGCGCGCTCGGGTGGTGCCCGCCCTGGTCGGCGCCAACATCGTGGTATTCCTGCTGTGGCAGGCGGCGCGGATGCAGCCTGACCTCCAAGTCTTCATGGTCCGCAACTTCCTGGTCAGCGCGGTACGCCTCACGCACGGGATGTGGTGGACCCTGGTCACCTCGGCCTTCTCCCACTTCGAGCTCTGGCACATCGCGCTCAACATGATCGTGCTGTGGAGCTTCGGCACCCTGCTCGAGCGGCTGCTCGGGTGGCGGGCGTTCCTCGGTCTCTACATGGGCTCGGCGATCGTGGCCTCCCTCAGCCACTGCCTGGTCTCGGCGCTCGTGCTGGGCAAGCCGGCCCAGGCGGCCCTCGGCGCCTCCGGGGCGGTGTCGGCGGTCCTGCTCGTGTTCGCGCTCCTGTTCCCGCGCGAGAAGATCCTGATCTTCGGGATCATCCCGATTCCAGCCCTGGTCGGCGCCCTGCTCTTCATCGGGCTCGACGTCTTCGGCCTGATGGCGCAGCGCGCAGGCGGTGGCCTGCCGATCGGCCACGGTGCGCACCTCGGCGGCGCCTTGACGGGCTTCCTGTACTGGGCGCTGGTGCTGCGTCAGCGCTTTGCCGGCCGGTCCGAGCAGCCGCGGCGACCGATCGTGTTGAGTCGGGGCGAGGCCGAGGAGGTCGAGCGACTGCGCGACAAGATCGGCCGCGACGGCGTCGACGCGCTCACGGAGGACGAACGCGAGTTCCTGCGCCGACTGCACGGGCGCTGAGCACTGCCTGCACGCTGAAAGCCGTATCCTGGGTCGTGTGATCGGCGCTGGACGATCCGCGTGGTCTCCCGTAACGCTCGCCATCCTGTTCGGGTGGGCGTGCCTCACCGTTCTCGCCGCCGCCCAGGGGGAGCTCGCCAACCTCGGCGACCGCGTTCGTGGCGAGGACGCCGTCTACTACTACGTCTACCTGCCGTCCCTGCTGCTCGACCATGACCTCGATCTGGAGGACGACCTCGCAGCGGTCTGGGACCACCCGGTAGAGGCAGGGCATACCGTCGCCGGAAGGGTTGGCGACCCGTTCTCGATCGGCCCGGCGCTTCTGTGGTCGCCGTTCTTCCTCCTCGCCCACGTTGTCAGCCTGACGCTCAAGGCCGTCGGGGCAGACGTTCCAGTGGACGGAGCCGGTCCGATCTACTACCTGATGGTCTACCTCGGGAACGCACTGTATGCCCTCGGCGGCGTGCTGCTGACGGGACGCTTCCTGCTCGGTCGTTTCGCTCCGGCGGCCGCCGCCTTGTCGGCGCTGGTGGTGCTCGCCGCCACGCCCGTGACCTTCTACCTCTGGTCCTTCTCCCCGATGTCGCACGCCGTCTCGCTGTTCGCTGTGGCGCTGTTTCTCGTCGCCTGGCAGGCGCGGGGTTGGGGCGTGGTCTCGGGCGTCGCGGCGGGCCTGACGTTCCTCGTGCGCTGGCAGGACGTGTTGGTCGTGCTTGCGCCGGTGATCGCGACCCTCGCCGCCATGATCCGCTCCCGCAGGGAGCAGGACGCTGACTCTCTGGGTCCCGGCTGGCGCGAGATGATCGGGTTCGTGGTCGGGTTCGGTCTCGCTCCGGCAGCTCAACTGGCGGCGTGGGCGGTGCTCTACGGCAGCCTGGTGACGGTTCCGCAGGGCAGCGGCTTCATCGACCTCGCCCACTCCCACGTGCTCAACGTCCTGTTCAGTACACGTCACGGTCTGCTGTCGTGGCACCCCGTACTTGCCGTTGCGCTGGTTGGGCTGGGGCTGCGCACCCGGGCGGCACGGGGCTCCGATCCGGTGGAGGTGTCGGAACGGGCACTTGCGGCCGGCGCGTTGGTGGTCTTCGCGCTGGAGGTGTGGCTCAACGGTGCGACCCGTGACTGGTGGGCCGGGTGGTCATTCGGCAACCGCCGGTTTGTCGGCGTGCTGCCGCTTCTGGCCGTGGGCATCGCCGAGATCGTGCGTCGTGTGCGGGTCCGTCCGGCCGCCTTCGCGCTCGCGGTGGCCGCTGCCGGCCTCGTGGTCTGGAACCAGCTCTTCCTGGTCCAGTACCGCCACGGGCTGATACCGCGCTCGGGCTCGCCAACGCTCGCCGAAATGACGACCGACAAGCTGCGCCTGTCCTCACGACTGGAAGCGCGGGACGCGGTGCTCGTTGCCGATGCGGCGTGGCAGCGACGGGACGGTCCGGCGCTGGTCGACGCCGGGAGGCGCGCCGCCGAGCTGGCGCCGCCGCGGTGGGGAGCCGAGGCCCTGTACGGACTCGGCTGCCTGCTCACCGGCCGCTGGAGCGAGGCCGAGGGCCCCCTCGGCCGCTGGATCGCCGAGTCTCCGGACCTGTTCGAGCCGAGATGGGCGCTGGCCGGCGCCCGCGCGGCACGGGGCGACTGGGGTGGTGCTGAGTCCGCTCTCGGAGGGCTCGAGGACCCCGATGCAGCCCACGTCAAAGCACTGCTCGCGGCGCGTCAGCGACCCCTTCCCGACCGTCGATTCGTCGCCCGCGTGGACTCCTGGCTGACATCGAGGGTGCGATTGGTCGACGTGCGCTGACAGCTCACCCGGGTGGCTCCCATCGAGCCTCAGCCTGGCGGCAGGCCGCTCGCGTCGAGGACACGGACGCTGCTGCGGCCGCCGCCGCGGGGCTCGAGCTGGACTTGGACACCGATCCGCTCGACCATCGCCGGGACGTGAGAGATGACGCCGACCTGCCGGCCGAGGGCCTGGAGCGCGTCGAGCCCGGCGAGGGCGGCGTCGAGGGCGTCGGGGTCAAGGCTGCCGAAGCCCTCGTCGACGAACAGCGACTCGACCGCGACCCGGCGCGAGGCGAGCGAGGCGAGGCCGAGCGCGAGCGCCAGCGACACCAGGAACGACTCGCCTCCGGACAGGCTCTGTACCGCGCGCACCTCGTCGGCCATTTCGCGGTCGACCACCTGGAGCTCGAGGTCGCTGCCCGGCACCCGCGCGAGACGATAGCGGCGGGCGAGGTCCGCGAGGTGGTGGTTGGCGTGGGCGACGAGCGCGTCGAGTGTCAGTCCCTGGGCGAAGGTGCGCAGCTTGGCGCCGTCGTGCGAGCCGACCAGCTCGCGCAGCCGGGCCCACAGGTCGGCGCGCTCGCGCTGGAGGGCGAGCTCCTCAGCGAGGGAGGCGGTGAGCGCGCGGCGGCGGTCGTCGTCGGTCAGAGCACCCTCCGTTTCGGCCCAGACGCGCTGGTGGGTCTCGAGCTCGAGTGCGGCACGGGCGAGCGCGCTCTCAGCTCCCGCGGCGTCGAGGGTCGGTGGGTCGGTGGCGTCGTGCTCGACGACGCGGGCATTTCGCTCGCCGAGGATCGCAGCGGTGCGCTCACAGGCGCGGCGCAGTGCCTCGAGCGCTTGCGCCTCCACCGTGAGCCAACCCTCGCCTCGGGCCAGTCGCTCGGTGACCGCCTCGAGCTCGAGCCCGGCGTCGGCGAGTCGCCGGTCGCGGAGGCTCCGGGCCGCGT
>CAZQYU010000143.1:0-7843 GCA_964597585.1 uncultured Thermoanaerobaculia bacterium | reverse complement strand
CGCCGGCGCGCTCGAAGATCTCGCGGTTGGTCACCGCGATCTCCTCGAGGGTCTCCAGGCAGTCGGCGGCGAAGCCCGGGCACATCACGTCGATCCCGACAAAGCCCTTGCGGCCGAGGGTCCCGAGGGTCCTGTCCGTGTATGGGGTGAGCCAGCGCTCGCGGCCAAACCGCGACTGGAAGGTGAGCGCCCAGTGCCTGCGGGGCAGATCGAGCTCGCTGGTGACGAGCCGTGCGGTTCGCCAGCACTCCCCTGGGTAGGGGTCACCCGCGTCGGCGTAACGCTGTGGAATGCCGTGAAACGAGAGGATCAGCTTGGCGGGTGGGCTCCCGTCGGACCACGCATCGCGCACCGACGACGCCAGCGCCGTGATGTAGCGCGGGTGATCGTGATAGGAGCGGACCATGCGCAGCTCGGGGAGACTGCGCCACCTGGAGAGCTCTCGAGCGACGGCGTCGAAGGTGGAGCCGGTGGTGGCGGCGGCATACTGGGGGTACGCCGGCAGCACCAGCAGCCGTGCACAGTCCTTTTCGGCGAGCCGGCGAAGGCCCGACGCGATCGACGGCCGGCCGTAGCGCATGCCGGCCTCGACCAGGACGTCTGCGCCGCTGCGGCGGACGAGCTCCGCGGCCAGTGCCGTCGCCTGACGTCGGGTCGTGGCCAGCAGCGGTGAGCCCTCATCGGTCCACACCGTCCGATACAACCGCGCCGACCGCTTGGGTCGCACGCGCAGGATGACCAGGTTGAGGATCAGCCACCACAGCAGTCGGGGAGCCTCGACGACGCGGGGATCCGACAGGAACTCTCGCAGATAGCGACGCAGCGCGGCGGGTGACGGCGCGTCAGGGGTGCCCAGGTTTGCGAGGAGAACCCCGATCCGGGCATCACCGCTGGGGCCGGGCCAGAACCGCATCCGAGAGCCCTTCTCGTATCGTGCCGCTGCCCGGACCCGGCCTGGTCTTGAGATTCGGCACTACTGGGCCACGGGTGGATCGACGAAATCGTCCGGGTCGATGTCCTTTTCGGGCGGCAGCTTTGCCATCTCGCCCTTGACCAGGTCCTGATGCTCGACCTCTTCCTCTCGGAGCTCGGAGAAGAGGGCCTTCACATCGGGATCGGCGATCGTCGGCACGGCGCTGTCGAAGAACCGCCAGGCCTTGACCTCGGCGTCGAGCGCGACTCGCAGGGCCTGGTGCACCGACATGAAGGCCCGCGCGCGGTCGTAGGACGGTGCCTCGACGTCGAACAGAAGCGACCGGTCAACATTGCTCGAGGCATCTCCGAACAGCTCTTTGCGGCGCGCCCGAAGCTCGTCGCCGTGCTTCTTCTCGTTTGCGGCCATGAAGACGAAGAAGCGGGCGGACTCCTCGGTGTGGTGCTTCCGCATCTGGTCGGTGAACTCGTTGTAGCGCTCCATGGCCTCGTCCTCGACGAGGATCGCGAGGTCGAGCGCGTCCTTGAGAGAGAGACTGCTGAAATCGATTTCGGTCGTCATGCTTCCTCCGGCCAATGGTGACGCAACGCGTCGCAGGCCACTCTGAATGGCACCGCCGGGCTTGTCAAGGAACCTGTCGGGCACAGGTCCGCGGAGGGTGGTTGGTGAGTGGGGACGTGTTTGGGGGCCTCTGCCCGACAGGTTCGTTGGAACATGAGGTCCGCGCTGTAAGCAGGGGCAACTTCGGCGCGGCGGCTCAAACGGGCCGCCGCACGCGCTCCCACAAGGCGCCAGCGAGCCACCCGGCGATCGCCAGGAGGACGACGGCGCCGGTGTGCCAGACGACGACGTGGTGGAGATCGCTCATGGGGCAGATCAGATGGTTGATCGCGTCCGCGACAAGGCCGGCACCGGTGCCGCCGAAGAGGCCCGCCATCGACGGCCGGACCGGCGCCGCTCGGAACACCAGCCACAGAGTCACGATGAGGGCAGGCAGTGCGAAGGTGACCTCGTTTTGCATGCACACCACGCCGCCGGAGAAGCCGCTCCAGCTGAACGGCGCGCCCGGGCTCACGAGCCAGGTGGCGATGCCGACGACCAGCTGGAGCGCGAATCCGAAGCCGAGAACGACCGCCGCTGTGCTGCTCGGTACGGCTCGTCCAGGGACCGCCTCGCGCAGCGCGAGCCCGACGAGCAGGGTGCCGACAAGGAACTGGAGCGCGGAGCTGCCCCAGCTCAGCCATCCCGGGAGCGCGTCGATGTCGTGGCGCAGGGCGTAGGTGGTGAGCGCCGCTACGACGGCCAACGCGGCGACCGCCACGACGGCGAGCGTCCGTAGCCACGCCGGCGGCAGCGGCTTGACCGGCCGCATGTCCCCCTCGATCGCCCGGCGCAGGGCCTCGGGTACGGTGCTGCCGGTCACCGGGTGGGCCCTCCTCGCTCCAGAGTTTCTCGGAGTGTCTTGATCGCACGGTGCGCGCGGACCTTCGCAGTTCCCGCGGCGGCCCCGACGATCTGGCCGACCTCCTCGAAGCTGAGGCCGAGGAGGTGGTGGAGAATGAGCACCTCCTGGGAGGCTCGAGGGAGGGTCGCGAGCAGCCGGTGGACGGTCGCCCGGTCGGCGAAGGACTCGAGCTCGGGCGGCACCGGAACCTCCGGAAGCTCCTCCGCCGCGAGGCTCTCCTTACGGCGGCGTCGGGAGCGAAGGTGCATCAACGCAACGTGACGGCTGATCGCGTAGACCCACGGCCGCACCGGCCTCGGCGGCGTGTAGGTGTGACGCGCGCGGTGGATCTGGAGGAAGGCATCCTGCAACAGATCCTCCGCCGTGGCCCGATCGCGCACGAAGGACCACAGGTACCGGCCGAGAGGCTTCTCGAGGCGCTGGTAGAGCTGGGTGAAGGCGTCCATGCTGCCCTTCTGGTAGCTGACCATCAGCGCGATGAGCTTGTCCTCCTCGGGCTGCAGGTCTCCCACCTCGCCTCCTGTGCCGCGTCTCGGTCCGGCGTTACCCAGGTCGTGTGGGGAGTGTACCGCAACGCCGGCAACGACGAGGGGTGCTGGCGCGGGGGCTCAACGGCGGCGGCGCCGGGGCCGACGGCGCCGGCGCTTGGTCTGGCCGTCGTCGCCCTCGGCGCCGGTCTCGGTCCCGTCGCCATCAGGGACGTCGTGCGGGTCGCCGCTCCTGTCGTCCCTCGCCTCGGCCGGCTCTGACGGCGTGTCGCCCGTTGCCGGCGCCGATGGGGCAGCGGGACCCTCCTCCGGAGTGCCGCTCGAGCGTCGGCGTCGCGGCCGGCGCCGTCGTCTCTTTGTCGGCGAGTCGCTACCGTCGGCGCCGGTCTCGGTCTCGTCGCTGCCGGTGTGAGGGTACTGGTCGCCGCCACCGTCGTGTCCAGCCCCGATCGACTCCGGCGGCGTCTCGGCGGGTTCCGGAGCGGAACCGGCAGCGGCGCCCTCGTCCGGAGTGCCGCCGGTACGCTTTCGGCGCCTCCCGCCGCGGCTGCGACGTCGGCTGCTGCGCTTGACGCCGTTCTCGGCCTCACTCTCTGCGGGCTCGTCGCTGGCAGGTGTCGCGGTCTCGGTGCCGCGGGCGGGTCCGGAGTCCGCAAGGTCGGCGACGTTGGGCGCGGCGGGTGCGCTGACGGGCGCGAGGGGTTTGTCGCGCGCGAGCCACTCGATCCGCTCCTCGGAACGGTGCATGCTGGTGGCGGCGATGATGTCGATGTGAAGGTCGAACTCGGCCTCGAGGTCGGCGACCTCCCGCCGCCGTCCGTTCTGGATCGCGTCGGCGAGCTCGGGGTGCAGCTCGACCCGGACCCCCTTGAGGCGGCCGGTGACGGCACGAGTCTCGATCCGTCGCAGCAGGTTGAGCCCGACGACCTCCGGGCTCGCGATGATGCCCGCGCCCGAGCAGGTCGGGCAGGGCCGGTGGGTGCGGAGCTGCAGGGCCTTTGAAAGCCGCTGCCGGTTGATCTCCAGGAGCCCGTTCGGGCTGATCCGGCCGACGGTGGAACGGGCCTTGTCGGCCTTCATGGCGTCCTTGACCGCCTTCTCGATGTTCTGGCGGTGCTTCGCCGAACGCATGTCGATGAAGTCGACGACGACCAAGCCGCCAATGTCGCGCAGGCGCAGCTGGCGCGCGACCTCTGACGCCGCCTGGAGGTTGGTGGAGTAGGCCGTCTCCTCCTGGCTGCCGCCGCGCATCGAACGGCCGGAGTTGACGTCGATCGCGGTCAGGGCCTCGGTCCCCTCGATGATGATCGACCCGCCCGCGCGGAGCTCGACCCTGCGCTGGAAGATCGAGTCGATCTGCTCCTCGAGCTCGAAGCGTGAGAACAGCGGCATGCGCTCGCGGTACCGCAGCAGCCGTGTCTTCGCCCTGGGCATGAAGCTCTTCACGTACCGCTCGGCCTTCTCGAAGGCGTCGTCGGAGTCGATCCAGACCTCCTCGACGCTCGAGTCGAGCAGATCGCGTAGGGCCTGGACGATGAGATCCTGGTCGCTGTACAGCAGCCGGGTCCCCTTGCCCTGCCCGGACTCGCGCCGGATCCGCTTCCATAGGCGCAGGAGCGCGCTGAGGTCCCGGTTGAGCGTGGTCTTGTTCTGATCCACAGCGTTGGTGCGGACGATCACGCCGCAGCCTTCGGGCAGCACGAGGCCGTCGAGCTTCTCCTTCATCTCACGCCGCGTCTCCTCGTCCTCGACCTTGCGCGAGACGCCGCGGACGCTGTCGAGCGGCATCAGCACCAGGTACCGGCCGGCGAGGCTGAGGTTCGAGGTCAGCGCCGCGCCCTTGCCTGCGACGGCGTCCCGGGTCACCTGGACCAGGATCGGGCGACCCTTCTCGAGCACGCGTTCGACGTGTGGCCTGCCGCCCTCCTCGACCTTGCGGTGAGCTGCGGACGCGACGACGTCGTCGGCTTTGAGCAGGCCGTTGCGTTCGGCGCCGTAGTCGACGAACGCCGCGTTGAGGCTCGGCTGGACGCTCGCGACGATGCCTCGGTAGATGTTGCCGCGGGTCAGGCCGGACTCAGCGGCGGCGATCTCGTACTTGTCCAGTACCCCGTCGGTGATCAGGGCGAGGCGCAGCTCCTCGGGGCGCTGCGCATTGATCAGCATGGTGCGTGTCATGGATCTCCGGGGCGGCTGCGGCACTGTCGGCCGCGACCGCAAGGCGCGCCAGAGCGTGCGACAGGCGAACCTTGAACGGCACGCACCGGAGCGTTGCGCGGCAAGACTAGCACCTTCATCGATTCGTGTCGCGCATCGCCTGCGCGGGCCACGGTATAGGATGCGCGGGTGGACGCCTTTGACCGCCTGCTCGCCTGGTTCGAACGGGAGGCCCGGACGCTGCCATGGCGGCAGGAGCCTCGCGACCCCTACCACGTGCTGGTGAGCGAGCTGATGCTCCAACAGACCCAGGTCGGCCGCGTGGCGGTGCGATTCGGCGAGTTCCTGGCGCACTTCCCTGACCTCGAGGCCCTCGCCGCCGCGGACGAGGCCGAGGTCGTCGCGGCATGGTCGGGGCTCGGCTACTACCGCCGCGCCAGGCTGCTGCACCGCGCGGCCCGTGCCGCGACCGCGGCCGGCGGGCTGCCGCGGTCCCGTGGCGACCTCGAGAGACTGCCCGGCGTCGGACCGTACACCGCCGCCGCCATCGCCTCGCTGGCATTCGGCATCGCAGCGCCGGTGCTGGACGGGAACGTGCTGCGCGTGGCCTCCCGGGTGCTGGCGCTGGAGTCCGACCCGCGCACGGTGGCGGGGCGGAAGCTCATCCTGGCGTGGGTGCAAGAGGGTATGGACGGGCGTCCGCCCGGTAAGGTCAACGAAGCGCTGATGGAGCTGGGGGCGCTGGTGTGCAGACCGCGCGACCCCGTCTGTGGCGTGTGCCCCCTCGCTGGGGACTGTGCAGCACGCAGCCAGGGTCGGCCGGCCGCTTTCCCGAGGCCCCGCCGCACCCGTGCTCCGGAGGACCTCCGGTGGGTCGCGGCCTGTGCGGTCGACCCCGAAGGTCGGTGGCTGCTGCGACGGGTCGACCACGGCCCGATCCTGCGCGGGCTGTGGCTGCCGCCCTTCACCGACCTCGCCACGGACGAGGCAGCCGAGCCCGCAGCGCGCCGCCTGCTTCCCCTCGAAGACCTTCCCGCCGGAACGCCCATGCAGCCGGTCCGCCACAACATCACCCACCGCCGGATCGAGGTCCACCCGGTCCTCTTCACGATCCTGGCACGCCCCCCGCACGCGTCCGCGTGGCGTTGGGCGGAGCCGTCGTCACCAGGGTTGCCGACCTCATCCCTCCTGCCCAAGCTGGTTCGAGAAGCCAACAAGTGATTCTCTCCTCCCAATACGTGTTTTTCACCGTCCGATGGTGAAAGACACTGAGTGAACGTTCATTCAGTCTCTGCTATACTCCCGCCGTGACCTACGTTCTCTCACCGCTGGGCACCGGTCGAGACGCAGCCGGGCTCCGCACCTTCGGGGTTTCCCCATCGCCGCCACTCGAAGCTGGCTAGGGAGGGAGCATGCAGCACGCGACGGCCTTGCACCACGCCACCGCCGGGGTGTTCCTCGGCATTCCCGGCGTGGTGTGGTTCTGGATCCTCACGGTCCTCGGCATCGGCGGCGTCGTCCTGTCGCTGGGGCGGCGCTTCCAGATGCTGCGCCTGGGCCGTGGGGAGGCTCGTTTCGACCGGGTCGGAGAGCGCCTCAAGCACGTTCTGACGAATGCCATCGGCCAGAAGAAGATGTTCAACGACCCGGTCGCCGGGTTCTACCACATCCTGATCTTCTACGGCTTCCTGGTGGTCAGCCTGCGCACGGTGACCATGGTCCTGGAGGGCCTGTTCGCCGGGTGGGAGCTGCCGCTGCTGGAGACCCCGATCGGCCATGCGTACCTGTTCTCGAAGGACATCTTCGAGGTCCTCGTGCTGGTCGGCATCGGCTTCGCCCTGTGGCGGCGGGCCCGACGGGAGCCGCCTCGCGTCATCCAGTCCTTCGGCGCCTGGCTGGTGATCGGCCTGATCTTCATCCTGATGGTCTCGGACTTGGCCTCCGAGGGTGCCCGGATCGCGTCCGGGATGAAGGCGAGCTGGATGCCGGTTTCGTCGCTGATCGGGTCGTGGTTCGCCGGCCTTTCGGCCTCGACGCTGCAGCTGATCTACACCTCGTTGTGGTGGATCCACCTGATCACGCTCTACTACTTCGCCAACGAGCTGCCGTACTCGAAGCACTTCCACGTCTACACGGCGCTGTTCAACGTGTACTTCACCGATCTCGAGCCGGCCGGCAAGCTGCCGTCCATGGACCTCGAGAACGTCGACGAGTCGAGCCGCTTCGGGATCGCCACCGTGACCGACTTCACCTGGAAGCAGATGCTCGACATGTACAGCTGCACGGAGTGCGGCCGCTGCCGGGAGTTCTGCCCGACGACCCTCACCCACAAGCCCCTGCAGCCGGTCCTGTACCTCAAGTCGGTCCGCGACCAGGTCTACCGTGAGCAGCCCGGGCTGCTCGCCGATCCAGGCGAGAACGGCCGCGCATCCGACGTCGAGCTGGTCCCCGCCGTGGTCGACCCGGACGTGATCTGGGCCTGTACCACCTGCCGGTGGTGCGAGCAGGCGTGCCCGCTCGACATCAGCTACGTCGACAAGCTGGTCGAGATGCGCCGCAACCTCGTGCTCGAAAAGGCCGAGTTTCCGGAGGAGGCTCAGCCGGCCTTCCGCGGGATGGAGGTCAACGGCAACCCCTGGCAGCTCGCACCGGAGACCCGCGGCGACTGGGCCGATGGCCTCGACGTTCCGCTCGCGGCCGAGGCCGGCGGCGACTTCGAGGTCCTGTTCTGGGTCGGTTGCGCCGGCAGCTACGACGACGCCGGCAAGCGGGTGTCGCAGAGCCTGGTCAAGATCCTCA
>CAZQYU010000142.1:0-7851 GCA_964597585.1 uncultured Thermoanaerobaculia bacterium | reverse complement strand
GCCTCGATCTCTGCGATCGCGGCGGCGAGCGCCCGGTCGGCTCCGTCCGACGCGTGTGGGCCGCGGGTGCACGAGACCGCGATGCCGAAGATGGCGAACAGGGCGACGATCCTCAGCGCGACAGCGGTGGCGGCGCTCCACCCGTTCGAGCGGGAACGCGAATCGCCACCGCGCATCGATCCGTTCGGTGCCTGCGAGGTCCTGAAGAGTGAAGGGCACCGCGCACGCGATGGGGCGGGACATCGCACGACCTGCATCTCGACCGATCTTACTCCGAGTCGGCGAAGGGCCGAGATCGTCCCGTGGTTACGGAATCTCTCCCTTGCGCGGGCCCCGCCCGCTCCGCGAGCAGATCCAGACCGTCTCGCGTGCACGGGTTGGGCTGCTCATGGTATCCACGACGGGCAATCGGACACGGTCCCGGTCACGGTGATCTCGCTCCCGGCCATCGCATCGCCGCCGAAGTGACAGCTCAGGTCGCCGGCCAGGACGGTGTCGCTGCAGTAGAAGATCGCCTTGGAGAACTCCCACAGCTCGGTCGGGCCGTTGACCACCGAGCCACGGACCCGGAAGTAGGAGTGGTCCCGGATCTGGTTGGAGAGCCCGGCCGGCAGCGAGGTCTGAGTCGCGCCCTCGAGCATGATGGTGCCGATGCGGTCGGTGAAGACGATGCTGTTGAAGCTCACCGAGGTCAGCGTCACCGATCCGCCCCGCGCGGCGAACGCCGCCGCCGGCAGGGTCGGATCGAGCGTGGTGTCGATGTCGATCTCCCCGTCTCGGACGGTCACAATCCCGCCGTCCATGGCCAGCGCTCCGTGCCCGCCGGCGATGTGGCCCGGGATCGGCGGGTCGCCGCTCGACGGATCCCCGTAGTAACCGCCGAACGACACCTCGGCGCCCTCGGTGGCCGTGACCCCGTACTGGGAGTTGTCGTCGGCGGTGCAGCCGCTGCAGGAGAAGAACGAGCCGCCGACCGCAGTCACGCCGTTCCTGTTGCGCGAAAACGTGCTCAGCGAGGCCATCGCGCTGCTCCCCGCGCCGAAGGTCGCGCCGGTGACCAGGTTGTCGTCGATGTTGCAGCGCTCGATCGCCAGCCTCTGGGCACCGAACGTCGCCAGGCCCGCCCGTCCGCCGCGCAGCGTGAGGTCCTCGAAGGTCACACGGTCGGCGTTCCACACCTCGACCACGGCGAGGGCCCACGGAGACGCCGACACCCCTTCGATGCCGTCGAGGGTCGCGTCGCCCGAGGCGCCGCGCAGGGTCACGTCGCTGCGCCGAATTTCGACGTTCTCCCTGCAGAAGCCCGTGATCTCGATCACCAGCTCGTCAGCGGGGCTGGACAGCGCCTTCGCGATGCTGGCGCCGCGCCGGCTGCAGTCGACCCGGACGGTCTTGCCCTTCGGCTTCTCCTGTGCGGTCGCGACAGCTCCCGGAATGGCCGATGCCACCAGGGCTGCGCACACGATCGACGTTGTCGCGCCATGTCTCATGGTCTTCCTCCTCTCGCGTGTTCCCGAACATGGTGGGGTCGGCACACAGCCACCGCATGCACTTTCGCGACGGTTCCATGACCGAACGCGACAGAACGGGAGCCGGAGGCTCGCCCGAGGAGCTCGGTGGACCCGCAGTCCGAAGACAGCCTGACCGCGGCATGCGGCGCCCGGTGGGAGCGGCACCAGCTACGCGTTTCCACGCTCCAGAAACCGTGGTCAGTTCACGCCGGGCAATGCCTCCGGGACACCGTCAGCCGAAGCTTGCACGGGCTCCATCCGGGAACCACATTCTCGAGTAGACGGTCAAACCGAGAACGGCGATCTCGCGCAGCGACGGGAAGGGCGTGATGCGCGTTGTGCGATCGCGGCCCGAGAACGGTCCCCGGCTGGCCGCCGGGGGGAAAGCGAGCGAGCCATGTCCACCCGTCTCGCAGCCCGCATCTGCCTCTGCCTGCTGGTGGCGGCACCGACCCTCGCCCTGACCCCGTGTACCACCCTGGTTGTCCCAGCGGCGGCACGAGGCCCCGGCGCGGGGACGTCGATGTGGCAGATGGACCTCTATCTGATCAACAACGGCGCCAGCGCCGCACACGCCGAGCTCTACTGGCTCGAGCGCAACACCGACAACCGAGGCGTGTCGCCCGTCACGATCACCGTACCCGCCGGCCAGACGGTGGTGCTCACGGACGTGATCCGCAGCCGGTTCAACCGCGACACCGCGGGCGGCGCCATCCGCATCGAGTCTGACGTGCCGATCGCCGCCACCTCGAGGATCTACAACCTGCAGGGAGGAGTGACGTTCGGCCAGGGCTTCGACGGCCTCTCCACGGCAGATGCAACCACCGCCTGCTCGCAGGCCGCCGTCGTCGGCGGCCTGCGTCAGGATTCCGGCTCACGGAGCAACCTGTTCGCGGTCGCCGGCGAGGCCGGCGCCTCCTTCAGGGTCGAGGCGCGCACCCCGTCGGGCGCCGCCCAGGGCAGCGCGAGCTTCACGACTCCCCCCTGGGGAGCAATCTACATTCCGCTCGCGAACGTCGCTGGCGCCGACGCCGGCCCAATGATGACGGTCATCTCGGTGGACTCGGGCGCCGCCTGGTTCGCCGGCTCGCGGATCGATGAGGCAAGCGGCGACCCCTTCACCCTCGCCGCCGTCGTTCCCGACCCCTCGCTGCTCGACCTCACCGAGCTCTCCGGCACCTACGTCGGGATCTGGGGCCTTGACGATGACGACGTGAGCGGCACAGCGATGATGTTCATCGCTGTCGCCGAGGCCACGGGAACTGCATCGATGATGCTCGATTTCTCCGGTCCGCTGCTCAACGGCGTCGACCCCGGTCCAGCGACGGTGTCCGGACCGCTCGGGCCGGGGAGCGGGACGTTCTATGGCGTTTCGCCGGAGTTCGGCTCGATGGGCTCGACGGTGGACGCTCACGGGAAATTGGACTGGACGGCTGCCGGCGGGTCGGTGCCGTCGATTCTCACGATCGATGCCACCGGATTCATCACCATGGACCAGGTACTGATGAGCTTCACGATAACCCTGGCGGACGGTGTCAGCGTGCTCAGGGGCGGGATGGCGCTGGTGCGGCTGGAGTAGCTTCCCACGGGTGCCGGGTGCTGTCCGACCTCACGCCGTCTGCGACGCCACCGGCGTCGACGCCCCGTTCGGCTGGCCGGTCGAGTTCGAGCGTCTGCCGGAAACCGTGCCCGGCACGGTGTGTTTGGCTGACGTCTCGAGGAAGTTGTCAGACGCGCAGCATGACGCTGGGTTCTCCGAAAACCTGAGGGCGTCGCGTCACGTGGGCTCTCCGCTTCCCCCTCCCAGCGCGCTGAGCAATGCGCCAGGCCGGCTGGAATCACTTGAGATGCACGTTGTGTTGCGTTTGGTGGATTTCCAACAAGGAGAGACCGCGTGATTGACGAGCACAGCCGTCGTGTACCGCCCATTTCGAGTCTCTGGACGGTGGTGCTCGCCACCTTGGCCCTAATGGCTGCTGTGGGGTGCCGTGGCGCCGGTCGTGGAAGTCCGCCGGTCCCGTCCCCCACCCCCACTGTCGCGGTCGGCGGCGGTCAACCCGCGTCGGGGGACGCTGCTGCCGGGCCCGCCCGCGGTCCCGTCGACGTCCCTGCCGCTGATGCCACGGGTCCATCACCCGCTGGCGAGGATCCGACCCAATATTTCACCCAGTGCGGCGACTCGGTCGTCAGCCTCGCGGATGTGGTGGTCCCCATCATCGACGACCTCGTCAGCCAGGGGAACACCTCGGGCACAGGTGAGCCCGGCATTCCCTACACTCAGGACCCGGCCAACGAGCTGAGGGACTGCTCCGGCAACTTCCTGCGTGTGTCCAGCGCCGTCGCCGCCAAGTGTCCGAACCACGCGGACGCTCTGGTGATCGCAGCCGGTGTCAGACCGTGGACTCCCGGCGGCGACAACGCCTTCACCGGCACGATCAGAGCCCGCGACAGCCGTTCCACCGCGCGGTGGTACCACGACAAGGGTCTGTTCACCCCCATCTTCTGCGACGGGGACACCGCGACGCTCAGCGCGGATATGGCGGCCGATGCCGACAAGATCAGGCCCGGCGCGGTGATCTGGTACGCCCACACCGACGAGTGCATCACCAGAGCCGACGGCCTCGAGAAGCTCCTGGGGCGCATCGACCACGTCGGCACGGTCCGATCGGTCGCCCGCGACGAGTCGGGCACGGTGGTGTCCTACGAGGTCTACCACGGACGCCGCACAGGCATGGGTTCGGGCGTCGACACCCTGGTGCGCGTCTACACGGGCCTCACCCCAGGCATCCCGCCCTACGGCAACTGGAAGGAGCCGGTGGTAGGGATCGCACCGATCCTGCCGACGACGCATCCCGCTGGACCGTAGGGAGCGGCGGACGCCCGTTCTCCAGCGCGAGAAGCACGGCTGCCCGGTTGAAGCCTGAAGCGTGGGGATCCAGGCGCCGCGAGGGGGCGTCGACCCGTGCTCCCCCCGTCAATCTGCTTGTCTTTCCCTACGCTACTCGCCGGAGGCGAGTCGCTTGAAGGGGGCAGGGGCGGGAGTGAGCAATCCTGATGAATACTGCGGGCCAGGAACCGTCGACGTGAGCCGACAGTTGCGCGATCTGAGCATGAGATGTAATCTCTATCCTAGCTATGCGCGACAGCTTACAGCTCGAACACAGGCGGGTCGGCCGGCTCAGCTCAGTCGTTTCCGTCACCTGCGTCCAAACCGGCGGTCCGAGGGGTCCCGGCGCTGCACGCGCCGCTCGGCCGTCATCGCCCGCGGGGCCGGGCCTCGGTCCGCTCCCGCCACGTCACGAGACGGACCCGGCGCCCTGCACCCGGGCCAGCGATCCACGTCACCGATCAAGAAGGAGGAGCACTCGATGAGAAGACTCACCGTCATCGCCGCTGTGATCGCAGTCATCTGCGCCCTCGGATGCAGCACCAGCGCGGTTCACCAGGCATCGACCGCGGCCGACCACCCGCAGGCGGGCGCAGCGGCTCCGGCGCTCGTGTCGCCCGCGGGGTTCTCCACAGGGGGGTCCGGCAGCAACCGGCTGCCCTGGGCCGAGTCCTTGAGCTACACCGCCTCCGGGCCGTTCCCTATCAACCTGGAGAAGGTCCCGGTCGGCGTCTACGACCCGAACAACCAGCTCGACACCGGGAGGTGGCGCAACCGGCCCGAGCTGCCGATCTCCGAGGAGGAAGCGGCACGGCGGCGCGCTGAGTCCCTGCTGCTGCCGCCGAGCCCGGCGCTGCGCAGCGTCGAGCCCTACGCCCCGGGCGCCCAGGCGCCGGTCCAGGGCATCGGCTTCGCGAGCATCGACTACACGCAGTGCTGCGGTGGCGGTGGCAACGTGCCGCCCGACCCCGAGCTCGCGGTGGGGCCGAACCACGTGATCGTGGTCGTCAACGTGGCGTTCGCGATCTACAGCACGAGCGGTACCCTGCTCGCCGGGCCGACCACCTTCTCGAGCTTTTTCTCGGGCACGCCTGGCTGCTCGTCGACCGGGGTCTTCGATCCCAACGTGATCTACGACGAGTCGGCCGACCGCTTCATCATCGGCATCGACGGCAACGGCACCGACTACTGCGTCGCGGCCACCTCCGGCTCCGATCCCACCGGAACCTGGAACCGGTACGGCTTCGCGACCGACGTCGGCGGCAACTTCTTCGATTACCCCCACGCCGGCGTGGGACGCGACGCCATCTACCTGGGCGCCAACCTGTTCGGTCGGGTCCAGTATGCAGAGGCGCGGGTGTGGGCGATCGACAAGGCAGCGCTCTACTCCGGCAACCCATCCCTGTCCGTGGTCACCCGGTCGACGGGCAACGACGACACGCCGCAGCCTGCCAACCTGCACGGCTTCGCACAGGGCACATGGCCGACCTCGGGGCCGCACCACTTCGTCGCCAACAGGAACTACAACGGCGCCACCTACGCAGTGTGGTCGTGGAGCGACCCTTTCGGCGCCAACGTCTTCTCCAACGTCGGCGTGGTCGACCTCGTGGCCGCGACCGGAGTCTCCGCCGGAATGCCGATCGACGTCCCCCAGAGCGGCGGCTCCAACGTCCAGGCGAACGACTTCCGACCTCAGGACGCCGAGTGGCGCAACGGGAGCATCTGGACCACGCAGACCATCGCCTGCAACCCGGGGTCCGGAACCGTGGACTGCGTGCGTTGGGCACAGATCGACCCCACGGGCCCGACCGTCCTCGACGCCGGCGTGGTGGCGAGCAGCGGCGAGTATCGGTTCTTCGGCGACCTCGCGGCCAACAAGTGCAGCGACATCGGGATCGGCTACTCCAAGAGCAGCACCTCGATGTACCCCGCGGTGTGGGCGACCGGGCGCGAGAGCGGCGACCCCGCCGGCACCACGCAGACCGAGTTCCAGATGAAGGCCGGTGAGATCAGCTACACCGCTTTCGACTCGGTGCCCCGACGTTGGGGAGACTACACCGGCCTCACCATCGCGCCGGACGGGACCACGTTCTGGTACCTCGGGGAGTACTCGAAGGACACCGGCACCACCAACGGCCGCTGGGGGACCTGGGTGGGCTCGTTCAGCTTCGACGCGTGCAGCGCCGAGCCCGCGGTATGCGGCAACGGCGTGCTCGAGCCGGGCGAAGTCTGCGACCCCGGCGATCCGGGCCAGGGCATCAATTCGGACCTGGGCGGCGCGACCTGCAGCGACTTCGGCTGCACCGGCGGCGGCACCCTCGGCTGCAACGCCACGTGCGACGCGTTCGACACCAGCCTCTGCGCCAGCTGCCCGGTGTGCAACAACAATGGTGTCTGCGACCTGGGCGAGGAATGCACCAGCTGCCCGAGCGACTGCGCGTCCGGGCAGACCTCCGGGGCGGTGTGCGGCAACGGGATCTGCGAGGCGGCAAACGGTGAGGACTGCACCACCTGCCCGAGCGACTGCAACGGCATCCAGAATGGGAAGCCCTCGAACCGTTTCTGCTGCGGCTTCGGCGGCCAGAACCCTGTCGGTTGCGGCGACTCCCGCTGCACGAGCGGCGGCTTCCAGTGCACCGAGAGCCCGACGCTTCCGGGCTCGTTCTGCTGCGGCGACGGGGTCTGCAGCTCGGGCGAGAGCTGCGCAACCTGCGCGCTCGATTGCGCCTCCGCGAGCTTCGAGACCTCGTGCAGCGACGGGCTCGACAACGACTGCAACGGCCTGACCGACTGCGCCGACCCGGCGTGCTCGACGAGCCCGGCGTGCGCCGCCTGCACGCTCGGCCAGCCGGGCGATGCCTGCACCTCCGGCAGCCAGTGCTGCTCCGGCAAGTGCTCGGGCAAACCCGGAAGGAAGACCTGCAGGTAGGCCGGAGCTGACGTTGCGAATGCCGGGGGCGGCCGCACGGCCGCCCCCGGCGTCTGATGGAGGAAGCTGGGTCGAATCTGGCGGCCATGACCCCCGCCTGGTCTCGACGGAGCCCCCCGGGCGAGTGGGCCATGTGAGGCTGCCGAGATGCCCGCCGGCATCGGCGCTGCCGGGACCGACCCGACCTCGGCGCGCCGATCTCGGGGACGAGCGCACAGTTCCTCAATGGCACACCGGGCGGAGAGGACCGCTCGCCTGCTCGAGCTCGGCCACGAGTGGTGCCACGCCAAAAGGCCGGAGGGCGGGGCGTGCCCGATGGACGCCCTCTGCCCGAAGATCGGGTGACGGTGACGAGCAGGAAGGAATAACCCCAGATACCTCAGCGCTCTGTGCCATAGATCCAGCGCCTTCGATCTTCAAACCCGGAGAGAACGACCGTGCCTCAAGACGACGACCCTCGTCCGCTCCGGCCCGCCGAAGGCGGAGATCCGACACTCTCGTCCGCGGACCCCCACAGTCCCGAG
>CAZQYU010000141.1:0-7880 GCA_964597585.1 uncultured Thermoanaerobaculia bacterium | reverse complement strand
CGAACATCTCGACGAAGTCCGAGCCCGAGATGGAGAAGAAGGGGACCTCGGCCTCGCCAGCGACGGCACGGGCAAGCAGGGTCTTTCCCGTGCCCGGTGCACCCACCAGCAGGACACCCTTGGGGATCTTGCCGCCGAGCCGCTGGAACTTCTGCGGATCCTTGAGGAACTCGATAATCTCCTCGAGCTCCTCCTTGGCCTCGTTGACACCGGCGACGTCAGCGAAGGTCACCCGCTTCGCGTCCGGTGCAAGCAGGCGCGCCTTGGACTTGCCGAACGACATCGCCTTGGTGCCTCCGGCCTGCATCTGGCGGAAGAAGACGAACCACAACCCGACCAGGATGAGCAGCGGCGCCCAGGACAACAGAGCGGTCAGGACACGCCCGTCGGACGGCTTCTCGACCTCGATGACCACCTTGGCGCTGCGCAGCTCCTTGATCAGATCGGGATATCCCGGGTCGTAGGTGAACGCGTCATAGCGAGGAGTCGGGCCGCTGCCCTCCTCGGCACCCTTGTCGCGGATGAAGACCTCCTCGCCCTTGATGAGGACCCGACTGACCTTGTCCGCCGCAACCCGGTCGAGGAACTCCGAGAACGGGATCTCCTGGCTGGTGCTGGAGTAGCTGCGCAGCACCTGGAGGATCAGCAGGACCCCGACGAGGATCACGATCCACATCAGTACGGTCCGTACGGTCTGATTCACGCCCTACGTCCCTTCTGGGACCGCCAACCCCTGGCGCCCCTCGGCAAAACCCCAATGCAGGAGGGGTTGTTCCCCGGCCGGCGCGTTACGGAGCCTCTTCGAGAACGCAGAGGTCGGGGCGGTTCGCGAACTGATTCCGACTGATGCCCAGGCCGTACCCGACGAGGAACCCCTCGGGAACCTGGGTGAACAGTGCGTAGCGCGCGATCAGGTTCACGCTGCGCAGCTGCGGCTTGTCGACCAGCGCGAGAACCTCGATCGACGCCGGGCGCTGCTGGCTGAGATGGGTGATGAGGTAGTTCTCCGTGACACCCGAGTGGAGAACGTCCTTGAGGATGAGGACGTGTCGGTCCTTGACGTTGAAGTTGGTGGCATAGGTCAGCTGGACGACCTCGCCCCGGTCCCCGGCACTCGTTGTGACATCGACGAACTCGAAGTCGATCGGCATCTTCAGCGCACGTGCGAGGTCGGGAAGCAGAAAGGCGATGCCCTTCAGGATGCCAACCAGCACCAGCGACGTGCCCTGATAGTCGGCGGCGATCTGCTCGGCCACCTCGGAGACCCGGCGCCGGATCTCCTCCTCGGAGTGAACGACCCGCAGCCCGGTCATGTGCGGTCCACCTCCATCGGTAACGTGCCGGAGCCAGGACGGCTTTCGGCAGTCCATACTCCAGGAATCCAGGCAATTCTAGCATTCACGACGACCACGGGCCATGCGCCGCGAAGGTGCCGGGGGAGGGCTTTCGCGATCTGCCGGCCGGCCGGGGCCGGTCCTGTCGCTGTCTCGACCACGTCATCCGGTCGGGGGGAGCGCACCAGGACTCTCTCGGACGCCGGAAGCTCGGTTCGCCAGGCGCACCTGCCGGTGCAGCCGCTGCCGAGGCGGGCTTCGAGTCCCGGCACGGCGAGTGGCACGCGCTGTCCCGCGGTCAGCTCCTGGCTCCACTCCCGCAACGGGGTCCCGGGCTCAAGCCAGATGCGGCCGCGGGCCAAGCGCAGGCGCCAGCGACCGGCAAGTGCGAGCGCTCGGGGCGCTTTGTCCTCGACCATCCCGTGCAGCAGCTCGATCTGGCGCCGCGTTGCGGATCCGATCCCCCACCGCAGCACCTCGGCGTGGAGCCAGCGTGTCCGAAGCGCACGGGGAGCGGCGGCGAGCTCGGCCACAGGGACGCCACCGAGGGGGTGCCACGGGTCGAGCTTGCCGATCAGGGGCGCGGCGAGAGCGGCAAGGCAGGTGTCGTCCTCGGCCAGGGCTGCAGCGAGCGCGACGAGCTGTTCACGGACGCGTGGCGAGGCAGCTTCCAGGGCCGGAAGCACGCGGTGGCGGACCCAGTTCCGAGGGTGGCGCAGGTCGAAGTTGGAGCTGTCCTCGCGCCAGCTCAGCCCCCGGGCTTCCAACCAGTCCGTGATCGCGACCCGTCCCCACGGCAGCAATGGCCGGACGATCCGGCCGTCGCTGCTGCGGGGTGCGATGCCGGCCAGAGCGCGAGGCCCCCCGCCGCGGAGCATCTGAACGAGCACGCCTTCGGCGATATCGTCGCGGTGGTGGGCTGTGGCCACGGCCGCCGCCCCGCAGAGCGAGGCGAGCTCGAGCAGTGCCTGGTAGCGTTGGCGCCGCCATCCGGCCTCACGCCCCTCGGCAGGGCTGTGCTCGGGCTCCAGATCGACACGGTGGAAGCGGAGTGCGAGGTCACCGGCGAGCCTGCGGCAGAAGGCCTCGTCGCCGTCGGCCTCGGCGCCGCGGGCATGGTGGTGGACGTGAGCCACCTCCAACTCAATCGCGAGGCCGGCGGCGACCAACAGGTGGAGCATGGCGACCGAGTCCCGGCCGCCCGAGACCGCGACCAGCAGCCGTCTCCCGACGAGGTCGGGAAAGTCGTGCTCGACGTGGCGGGGAAAGCCGTCCAGGGACATCGGGGAGTGGTGGCGGTGGGTGGAATTGAACCACCGACACAGGGCTTATGAGACCCCCGCTCTGCCGCTGAGCTACACCGCCGGGCCGCGGCACTTTAACGCCGGATGCGCGCCGCGTCAAGGCGCCCGAGCCGGTTCATTGCGTCCTCGCGGTATACTGGCGTGCATGGTCGAGACGGAGCCTGAAGAGATTGCCGCGTGCGGGGTGTGCGGCGTCGCCGTGTCGGACGCCTCGTTGCAAGCCTGCGCCATCTGTCGTAGGCTGTGCTGCCAACGTTGCGTCGTCGCCGGGTACGGCAGGATCTTCTGCTCTGTGAGCTGTCGCGACGTTTTCTTCTTCGGCGGCGATGATCTTGAGGATGTGGACTCTTAGCGCCGACGCGGCGGGTGAATCGAATGGGTCAGAGACGTGACGAACTGCTGGAACGGGCCCGGGCACTGCCCGAGCTGCTGTTCCGCGCCGACCGTCAGCCGGTCGCCCTCAAGGCGCAGGGGGCGCGGATCTACGATGTCGACAACCTGGGCTACATCGACTACACCGGGGCCGGCGGCGCGGCCATTGTCGGGTACGCCAACCAGTTCATCCTCGATGCGGTGCGCAAGGTGCTGGGCAGCGGCCTGCCCGATGGTCTGCACGTGCCCCAGGAGGTCGAGCTGGCGGAGTCGCTGCAGCAGTTCCTGCCGTGGGCGTCGAGCCTGTGGCTGAGCAGGAACCAGGAGGAGGCACTCCGTCGCGCTCTGCAGTGGGTGCGCCTGCGAACGGGACGGGACGGAATCCTGGTCCTTGACGGCGGTGCTCGGCTGCCCGTGGACGTCGTGGGTACGGCGTCGGAGCGCGAGCGGGCACCGGTGCGCGAAGTTCCCGGTTGGGATCTTGCGCGGATCGAGGCCACCCTCTCCGCTGGTGCATCCAAGATCGGCGCGTTGGTCGTGGACCCGCTGATGACCCGGTTTGGCGTGATTCCGCCGCCGGAAGGCGTCGTCCGCCAGATTGCTGACCTCTGCCGGCGGCTCGGCGTGCTCGTGGTGCTCGACGAGCGCGTCTCGGGCTTCCGCGTCGACCGCGGAGGCGCTGCGGCCTGGCTCGATGTGGTCCCAGACGTCGCGGTCTACGGTGGCGCCCTGGGAGGCGGCTTCCCGATCGGCGTGGTTGCCTTCCGCGAGCCCGCCGAAGCGGTGATGGACGCCGACAACGGCCCGGTGCCGGCGCCGCACCCGGTGTCGCTCGCGGCCGCCGATGCGGTGCTGTCGATCCTCAAGAACAACACCATCTACGGCCGCCTCGAGGAGCGCGCCGAGCAGCTCTCGAGCGGCGTGACGGCGCTCGCGGCACGGTTCCAGAGACCGATGGTCGTGAACCGCGTTGGCTCGGTCTTCGCTCTCTTCATGAGTCGGGGACCTGTGTCCAATGCGACCGCGGTGGAGGCCGGTGACCGGGTTGCCTACCGACGGCTTGCGGACGCCCTTCAAGAGGAGGGCGTGTTGCTCCCGCACGAGCCTGGCGGCACCGCCTTCGTGTCCTCCGCGCACGGCGCCAAGGACATCGAGGAGACCCTGGCGGTCTTCGAGCGTGTCCTCATGCGGCTGCACAAGGAGGACCTCCCGTAGTCCCCATGGCGAGCTCGCCGAAAGCGCGCGTCCGAACCCGATTCGGGAAGCCTCTCAAGGGCACGTCCGTCCTCAGCACCGAGCGACCCGACGCGGTGGGCCTTGCGTTCCGGCGCCTCGCGCCGACGGAAGAGGAGGTCGGGCCGTGACGACGGTCTCGGTCGAGGTCGAGCGAGCCGCGCTGGTCGGCTTGGCCGTAGGTGGCTTGCCCCGGTCGCTGGTCGAGGAGCACCTCGACGAACTGGAACGGCTCGTCGAGACCGCGGGCGGGATCGTGGTCGAGCGCTTTGTCCAGGAGCGATCGGCGCCGGATCCCGCGACGGTGGTGGGGTCCGGCTTTCTCTCCAACCTCGCCGAGCGCTGCCAGGAGCTCGAGGTCCGCTCGCTGGTCTTTGACGACGACCTGACCGGATCCCAGCTCCGCAACGTCGAGCGGGTCGTCCCCGAGGACGTCAAGGTGCTCGACCGCGCAGCCGTGATTCTCGACATCTTCGCCCTGCGAGCCCGTTCGCGTGAAGCGCAGACCCAGGTCGAGCTCGCCCAGCTCAACTACCTCCTGCCGCGGCTGACCCGTCGCTGGCGTCACCTCAGCCGGCAGGCCGGCGGCATCGGGACCCGCGGCGTCGGCGAGACCCAGCTCGAGATCGACCGACGGCTGATCAGCACCCGGATCAGCCATCTGAAGCGCAAGCTGGCCACCATCGAGCGCGACCGCAGGCTGCGACGCGAGCGTCGGTCGGAGCTCGCGACGGTCGCGCTGGTCGGCTACACCAACGCCGGCAAGTCATCACTGTTTCGCTGCCTTGCGAGCCAGGATGTGCTGGTCGAGAACCGGCTGTTCGCGACCCTCGACCCACGGACGCGGAGGTTCTCGCTCGGCGACGGGGCGATTGCGGTCCTGACCGACACGGTAGGTTTCATCCGCAAGCTGCCTCACGACCTCGTGGCGCCCTTCCGCTCGACGCTCGAGGAGGCAGCTGGCGCCGACATCCTGCTCCATGTCGTCGATGTCAGTCACCCCGGATGGCGGGACCAGCTCGTCGTCGGGAGCAGCGTTCTCGACGGGCTCGATGTCGCACCGGAGAGAGTCCTCCTCGTGCTCAACAAGATCGACCTTCTTCCAGGCGGGACCCGGCCCGAGGCTCCGAACGGCCAGCCTGCCGCCCGGGTTTCCGCGACGACGGGCGAGGGAGCCGACCGCCTTCTGGTCGAGCTGCGCCGGCGGCTGCTCGACGCCGACGGTGTGACGACCGTCAGGGTTCCTATCGATCAGCCCGAGATGGTGGAGCGTGCCCTCGGGCTGCCGCACCAGATGGCGCGCAGATTCGGCGACCAGACGGTCGCGGTGGCCGCCCGGATCGACGCGGCCGGTCTCGCCGAGCTCGGCCTCGACCGTTATCGTGTTGCCTCATGGACAGCCGCGAGCGGACTGTCCTGAACTCGCTGCACCGGAGGCTGCCATGCCGATCTACGAGTTCCTCTGCAGTCGCTGTAACCGGATCTACAGCTTCCACTCGTTTCGGGCCGACACCACCAAGGCGCCGGTCTGTCCCCGCTGCGGCGCTGCCGACCTGCGCCGCGTGCCTTCGCGCTTCGCCGCCCGCCGCGGCGCCGCGCCGACCGACCCTGGGGGAGGCGACGACGCCGCCGACGAGAGGGTCGAGCGCGAAATGATGCGCTTCGCGGCCGAGCTCGAGGGCATGGACGAGAACAACCCGCGGGAGATGGCCCGGGCGGTGCGCCGGATGACCGAAATCGCGGGCGAGCCGGTCACTCCGGCAATGGAGGAGATGATCCGTCGGCTCGAGGCTGGCGAGGACCCGGAGCGGATCGACGAGGAGCTCGGCAATGCCCTCGACGAGGAGCTCGGCGGCGAGGGTGGTGAATCGGGCGCTGCACCGGAACGGGACGAGGGTCTCTACCCGATGTAGACGCGAGACGCGAGAGGTAAGAGGCGAGACGCGAGAGGCCGGCGCGTCAGACGTGGGGAGACGACTACGCGGCGAGCTGAGCCGACATGGCGGCGCGGCGCAGGATCAGGAGGTCAATCTCCGGGGGTGCGCCGAAGCGGACCGGGACCGCCCCGACACCGATCCCGCGCGAAACATACAGAAACTGGTCGTTCCTGCGGTAGGGACCTGCGATGTAGCGGGTCGACAGCCGCGCCATGTTGAGGTTGCGCGTAGTGAGGGCGATCTGGCCGCCATGGGTATGCCCGGCGAGGGTCAGGTTGGCGCCGGATGCGAGCGCCCTGTGCCATCCCTGAGGTTGGTGGCAGAGGCAGATCCGGTAGGCGCCGGGGTGCTGCTCGAGCAGGCTGAAGTCAGGTCCCCTCTCGTCCCGAGCGGAGAGGTCGTCGAGGCCGACCAGGGCGAGACGGCTGCTGCCGCGCTCGAACGCGACGCTCGAGTTGACCAGCGGCCGGATGCCGGCGCCGACCAGTGCGGCCTCGGACAGCCGAGGATCGATGAAGTGGTCGTGATTGCCGAGGATGCCGAAGACCCCGAGAGGTGCGGACATGCCTGAGAAGCCGCGAGCGAAGAACTCGGCGTCGATCTCACGGCGATCGACCTGATCGCCGGTGAACAGGATCAAATCCGCCGGAATCTCGGCGGCCATGTCGCGGATCTGCCGCATGCGGGACGGGGTCATGTAGGGTCCGGCGTGGACGTCGGAGATCTGCAGGATGCGTAACCCATCCCACGCCTGCGGTAGCGAGGGAAGGCGCAGAACCGACTTGCGCAGGCCGGGCAGGCTGGTGGCCTCCGCGAGGCCCACGCTGGACAGACCGAGGCTGCCCGCGAAGCTGAGCGAACCGATTTCGAGGAAGCGGCGTCTGGTGAGCACGGAGTATCGCTCCAGGCTGCGACGCTCCGGGCGTCGCGAACGATCCGGCGGAGTCTAGCACATGGGTGTCGGCGGTACCGGTTGACCGTTTCCGCGGACGGGCGGTGCCGATACACTACCCCGAACGCACGGCCAGCGGCGGCGATTCCAAGCTGGATCGAAAGCTCGCACCGGACCGCTGCCCGTCAGGAGTGAAGCGCACGTTCGCGCTTTCCCCCGGCGACCTGACGCACGCGGGCCGCCTCAGGTCGGCCGCGTCAGGCGGTCTCGTCGAGGGCCCGTCCCGGTCCGCCCGCCTCTGGTGGTCGGCTGCACCGGCGGGCTGCGTGCTATGGCCTCTCGAGCGCCCCGCCCTCCTTCGCGTCCGCCCGCTTGAGAAGGTAGGCGAAGACCAACCCGACGAAGCCGAGGCTGGCGAACATCAGCATGCTGGCGGTGTAGGTGTTGGTGACGTCTCGGAGCTTGCCGTTGAGATACGGGAAGAGGGCGAGCCCGATGTTCTGGATCATCGTGATGAGGCCGAAGGCCGAGCCCACGTGCTCCTTGCGAACGAGGAGCGGGACGGCCGGCCACATCGCCGCTGGGACCAGTACGAAGGCTGCACCCAGAAGTATCATCGGGTAACGCGGCTCCACCATGGTGAAGGCCATGACCAGGAAGCTGGGAATCATCAAGAGGGATCCCAGCGTCATGAGCGAGGCGCGCTTCCCGATCTTGTCCACCAGCTGGCCGGCGAAGGGAGCGAGGAACATGGACGCGGCGATGATGATGGTGGTCGTGCCGCCGGCGGTCGAGAACATGTGGATGA
>CAZQYU010000140.1:0-7882 GCA_964597585.1 uncultured Thermoanaerobaculia bacterium | reverse complement strand
ACCACCCGGTGATCGAGCAAAGGCGGCCGGACCTCGAGCGAGTGGGCCATGCTGGTGCGATCGACCTTGGTCAGGATGCCCCCCGGGAGCGTGGTGTGGATGTCGAGCCACTGCATGGCCTTGCGTGGCTCCAGATCGGGTCTCCACGCGGCCCGGAAGGCCCACAACGGGTCCTCCCGCGCGGCGAGCAGGCGCGGATGGAGCAGAGCATGCTGCTGCGCACCTGTGAACGGGCCTGAAAGCTCGGCGTAGCGCACCAGGCCGGCGGCGACCCGCCTGTGCAGGGAGCGACCGGTGTGGCTCAATGGCGGCACCAGGGCGGCTGCGAACCGGACCACGGGACCGCCCTCCGGACGCAACTGTTTGCCGTGGCGCTGGTAGCCGAGGAAGAGCTCGTCGCCGCCCTCTCCGCTGAGGGCGACTGTCACGTGACGTCGGGCGAGACGGGCGACCTGCCAATTGGACCACGCCGCGGTGTCGCCGAATGGTTCGTCGAAGACCCCCGGCAGGGTCGCGAGTGTGGCCTCGAGATCGGTCGGGCCGACCCGTTCCTCGATGTGGTCGGTGTTGAAGTGCTCGGCGATCCGGCGCGCAGCCGGCGCCTCATCGCGGTGAGCGGGCTCGGTGCCGAGGGTGAAGGTCCGCGGCCGGTCGAGAAACGAGACGGTGGTCGCGGAGTCGATCCCTCCGGAGAGAAAGACCCCCACCGGGACGTCCGACTGGACGTGCTCCGGAATCACGCGCGCGAGCAGCTCGCCGAGCCGCTCGGTCGCCTCGCCGGCGTCGCGCAGCTCCTGCGACGAAAGCGGTGTCCAGTAGCGTTCGATCCGCGTGCGGCCGTCCTCCCACACCAGCGTGTGAGCAGGCGGGAGCTTGAAGATGCCCCTGAAGGCGGTCTCCGGGGCGGGCACGAACTTGTAGGTGAAGACGTCGGCGAGGGCCGCGTCGTTGACTCCTGGAACGCCGAGCTCGAGCAGGGCCTTCAGCTCGGAGGCGAAGGCCAGCCCATGGCCGAGGTGCCGATAGTAGAGCGGCTTGATGCCGAGCCGGTCGCGGGCGAGGAGCAGGCGGCGACGGTGTTGGTCCCAGAGCGCGAGCGCGAACATGCCGGTCAGCGAGCGGACGCCGGCGTCCCCATCCCGCCGCAGGAGGTGGAGCACGGCCTCGGAGTCGGTGGTCGAGACGAACGGACCACCGAGGGAGCGGCGCAGCTCCAGGTAGTTGTAGACCTCGCCGTTGTAGCTGAGCACGAGCGGACCCAGCTCCATCGGCTGGCGCCCGGCCGGGGACAGGTCCAGGATCGCGAGACGGGCATGCGCGAGCTGCACACCCTCCCCGACCCAGGTCGCCGAGGCGTCCGGCCCGCGGTGGGCGAGCCGATGGATCATCCTCTCGGCGGTCCCCGGGGCGACCTCGCACCCGACGACTCCGGCGATGCCGCACATGGTGGCGTGTGGCCGCGGCCCGTCCACCGTGGGCGGGCCCGTCCGGTCGCCATGTTCGCCGACACCGCCGTCCTCGTCCAGTCGCGCGGCGTCGCCGCGCGAGTGAGCAGTCAGGAGTGAAGAGCGAAAAGCAGGCGCGGAGCTCGTCTCCGCCCGTGCCGCGGGTCGAGCGTCACGTCGCGAGACTCACGATGCGGGGCTGCTACGCGGACGTGACGGGCTGGGTGGTGTGGGCGCCGCTGTCCGTGGATGTCTCCTCGATCCCGAGCCGGGCGGCAACCTCGGTCAACACCCAGGGCAGGAAGGTCGGACGCACCACCTGGCGCCAATCCTCGAAGCGGCCGAGCTCCGGGATCAGCACGTCGCAACCAGGGTCGGTGACTGCGCCGAGGCCCACGGTGACACGTGCGGCGACCGAGGTGCCGCGAAACATGGCCCGCAGCTCGTTGACCCGTTCCACCAGGGGGCGTTCCGTCCCGAGCACGTGACCGGCTTCGATGTCCGTGAACAGCAGGAAGAGGTGGCAGTCCTGCACCAGGGGCGCCGCGAACAGGGGCTCGAAGGCATCGGCACGGAAGGCCAGTATCTCGAGTCGGAGCCCGCCGCCGAGGGCCGCGGTCTCGTGCAGGATGTGGTAGCAGGGCAGCTCGTCCGCGTCGTCCGGCGCGCTGCGGTCGCGGCCGAGGATCGCCTCGACAGCGCGGAAGCACGTCCGCGCATCCCACGAAAGGACGGTGAGCTTCAGGGTCCGGGCGGCGCCGTCGGGTTGGAAGACGTCGAGCAGGCCGCGAACGGTCGCGGTGAGGGCGGGTCGGGGCGGGGCTTCGACCTCGGCCGCGCTGCCGAGCGTCAGGAGCCCGGCGTCGGCGAGGTCGAGCGCCGCGGCGAGCGCGACGTAATCGTCGAGACCGCACGCCACCGGCACGTCCGCCAGTGGCATTGTCTTGCGCACGGCGGCACGGACCCGCACGTGGGTCGGATCCCGGCCGCTCGGCTCGGGGCCTGCCGGCGCGACGACAACCTCGTCGAGGGGTCGGGGCAGGCGGGCCATGAGGCGGGCCCAGACGCGATCGCGGCGGCGGGCCGCAGCCAACAGCTCTTCGACCTCGCCGAGATGGTGGGTCGGACGACTGTTCGTGGCAGGCGCGGTCTCGATCCGGAACGTACCGACCGTCCATGCGAGGGCCTCGAGCAGCACCTGGCGGGCATGGTGTGAGGCCTGCGCAGCGGGCGCCTCCCGGCGGACCCCGCTGCCCAGGACCTGGGCCGGGCGACCGTCGTCGAGCAGAACGGCGACGACCTGCCTCGGGCTCGGAGAAACCAGGGTGAGTCGGCCCGTGAACCGGCGGCGGGCGAGCAGCTCGAGAAGTTCCGCCGCCGACAGCAGCCGCAGACTTCCCTGAGCCCACTCGGAGGTGCCGGAGCTGCGCATCTCATCATGTGTACCCGCGAAAGTCACCAAAAGCAAGTCTCGTCTGCGGCGCTGGCCATCGTCCGGGTGCAGCGAGGGAGACACCGTACCGCTCGGCGCCTTCTCGATTCGCGCGTTCGACCTGCCGCCGCCCTGCCTTCACGTCTTCATCGCGTGGGCGCGCCCGGAGTCGCGGCGCCTTGGAGGACCCATCGCGGTGAGCTCTGACGAATGTGAGGCCGGTGTGCCCGGTCGAGATGAGGTCGGGAGGTCCGGGAGCCTGGGGCGGTATCATGCAGGACATGCGTGTGCTGCGAGATGCCGCCTGCGTTGCGGTCGGTTCCGAGCTCCTCGGTGACGGCCGGATCGATACCAACTCACTCTTCGTGACGTCGGCTCTCGCCCGGATCGGGATCCGGGTGGTGGAGAAGCGGGTGCTCGGCGACGACATCCGGGCCGTGGCGGAGGCCCTCACCGAGCTGCTCGGCCGAGTCGACGTGGTGGTGGTCACCGGCGGCCTCGGGCCCACCGCCGACGACGTCACTCGGGAGGCGGTTGCCGCCGCCGTCGGCCGCCGTCTGATCCTCGACTCCGACCTCGAAGCCAGGATCCGTGAGCGCTACACGAGCTCCGGCAGGGAGATGCCGGCGATCGGTTCGGCGATGGCCCGCGTGGTCGAAGGATCGCGGCCGCTCGCGAACTCCACCGGAGCGGCGCCCGGTCTGTTGCTCGAGATCGACGGTCGGTTCTTGGCGGCGCTGCCCGGGGTCCGGTGGGAGATGCGCGGGATGCTCGAGCAAGAGGTCGTGCCGGAGCTCGCCCGGCGCTCGACGGGCAACGTGGTGCTGCGCCGGATGCTGGTGCTCGGCGGGGTGGTCGAGTCGGGGGTCGAAACCCGGGTGCGGCCGCTTTACGATCGCTTCGGGCGTGAGGCGGTCACGATTCTCGCGGCCGTCGGCGTGGTCCGGCTGGTGCTGTCCGCCGAGGGCGCGCCTGCCGCCGCCGGGGCTCGACTCGACGAGATGGAGGACACGTTTCGCGCTGTTCTCGGAGAGGATGTGGCCGGGGTGGACGTGGACGGCCTCGCGCCGAGCGTTGTGGCGGCCCTGTCAGCCCGCGGCGCCACCGTCGCGACCGCGGAGTCCTGCACCGGCGGTCTGCTCGGCGGTGAGATCACCGCGGTCCCCGGGTCGTCGTCGGTCTTCCTCGGCGGCATTGTGAGCTACTCGAACGAGGTCAAGGAGACGCTGGTCGGGGTACCGCACGATCTCCTCGTCGCCCACGGGGCGGTCTCGGAACCGGTCGCGCGCGCCATGGCCGAGGGCGTGCGGGAGCGGATCGGCGCCGACTGGGGGGTGGGCATCACCGGGGTCGCGGGTCCCTCCGGGGGAACCGAGGACAAGCCGGTCGGACTGGTCCACTGGGCGGTCGCCGGACCCGACGGCGTCGACGCGCGCAGCGCGGTCTTCCCCGGCGACCGCACCGCGGTCCGCCGCTGGAGCGTCAACTCGGCGCTCGACCTGCTCCGGCGCCGGCTAGGATGAGCTGTGGACAGTGCACCGGTCCGCGCCTTCGTTGCCCTTGAGGTCCCCGACGCGGTGCGGTCGATCCTGGCGGGCGGTGTTGATCACCTCCGCTCGCGGCTGCCGCGCGCACGCTGGGTACGCAGTGCGGGTCTCCACCTGACCCTCAAGTTCCTCGGTGAGAGCGAGCGCGGCCGGCTCGACCGGCTCGCGACCGAGCTTCGTGCCCGCCTCGCCGGCTTCGGCACGGTGCAGGTGGCGCTCGCCGGCGGCGGCTTCTTTCCGAGACCCGAGAGGGCTCGGGTCGCCTGGGTCGGCGGCACAGCCGAAGGTGCGTCCGAAGTGGCAGCCGTGGTCGAGGAGGCCGCGGCCGAGCTTGGATGGAAGCGGGAGCGGCGCGGATGGACTCCCCACCTGACCCTGGCGCGCCTCGACCGGCCGTGGCCGGGGAAGGCGGTCGAGGAGTACCTGGCCTACTGGCAGGCGGCCCTGCTGCCGGCCTTCGCCTGTCGCGAGGCGGTGCTCTTGGCGAGCCGGCTCGGGCCGGGTGGTGCGGTGTACACTCCGCTGGAGAGGATTCCCCTGGAATGACCGGCGAACTGATCCTCGTCGCCGGGGCCTACCTCCTCGGCTCGATCCCGTCGTCGCTGATCGTGGTCCGCCTGGCCACCGGCGCCGACGTGCGGACGATGGGCTCGCGCAACGTCGGCACGACCAACGCGGTCCGCGCGGCCGGGATCCGCATCGGGGTCCTGGTCGGCCTCATCGACGCTCTCAAGGGCGTCATCGCGGCCTTCGCGATGCAGGCCTACAACCCGGCCAGCCGCTGGCTCGGCGCCGTGGCCGTGGCGGTCGTGGTCGGGCACTGCTTCTCAATCTGGCTGCGCTTCAAGGGCGGCAAGGGTGTGCTCGCAGCCGGAGGTGCGTTCCTGGTCCTGGCGCCTAAGGCGACCCTGGCCGCTCTCGGCCTCGCCCTGATCGCCCTGGCGGTGCGGCGCATCGTCTCGCTGGCCTCCCTGGTGGGCGCCGCGGCGCTGCCGATCTGCCTTCAGCTCGTCGGTCACGCCTATCCCGCCGTGGTGTGGGCGGGCGTCGTCGTCGCCCTGATCATCATTGGTCGCCACACCGGCAACCTGCGTCGGCTCGCTGCCGGGGTCGAGCCGCGCATGGGTGAGAAGCATCCGAAGGACGGAGGTTCCGCATGAAGCTGAGCGTCTTCGGCGCCGGGTCGTGGGGCTGCGCGATGTCCCACCAGCTCGCCCGGCGGGGCCACGAGGTCACGCTGTGGGCGCGCGAGCCCGAGGTGGTGGACGGCATCAACGCGACCCGCCACAACCCCCTGTTCCTGTCCGACCTCGAGCTTCACGCCGGCATTCGCGCGACCAACGACCTCGCTGAGACTGCGAACGTCGCCGACGTCTGGGTGTGGGTGGTGCCGGTTCAGTTCAGCCGCGCGGTGATGAGCCGCGTCGGCGAGCACCTGCGCGACGACGTGGTGATGGTCTCGGCCTCGAAGGGCATCGAGACCGACACCCTGAAGCGGATGGACGAGATGGCCTGGGAGGTCCTCCACCTGCCGCCACGCCGGTTCTGCTGCCTGTCCGGGCCGACGTTCGCTGCCGAGGTGGTCCGCGGTGACCCCTCGCTGGCGGTGCTCGCCTGTCCGGACCTCGCCCTGGCTGGCCGCCTTCAGGAAGAGTTCTCGGACCGCCACCTACGGCTCTACGCGGGCCGCGACATGATCGGCGTCGAGCTCGCCGGGGCGCTCAAGAACGTCATCGCGATCGCCGCAGGGATCATTGACGGCCTCGGGCTCGGCACCAACACCCAGGCGGCGCTGATGACCCGCGGCCTGCACGAGATCACCCGGCTCGGGGTCGCGGTGGGCGCCAACGCCAAGACCTTCGCCGGCCTGGCCGGGATGGGCGACCTTGTGCTCACCTGTACCGGGACGCTGTCGCGCAACCGGCGGGTCGGGCAGCGGCTCGGGCGGGGCGAGAAGCTCGACGACATCCTGGCGTCCAGCCGTGAGGTCGCCGAGGGTGTGCGCACGGCGCCGGCCGCTGCACGGTTGGCCGGAAAGATGGGCATCGAGATGCCCATCACCGAGGCGGTGACCCGCCTCATCGCCGGCGACGCCGATCCGCGCCAGATGCTGACCGAGCTGATGCTGCGAGAGCTCAAGGAAGAGGCCAAGCTGTGAGCCCTGTTGTGCTCTCGGACTGCGCCTGAAGGCAGGTCCGAAACTCCGTGGGACCATGGCTGTGGGTCGTGTTCGGTGTCGTGGTCGCGGCGGCGCTCGCTCTCGACCTCATGGTCTTCCACCGCTCGTCGAGGGTCGAGTCGCTGCGTACGGCGGTCGCGTGGAGCGCGTTCTGGATCGGCCTCGGCCTCGGCTTCGGGCTGCTCGTCGGTATCGCACGGGGCCGGGACGCCGCATTCGCCTACCTCACCGCGTTCCTCGTCGAGAAGGCGCTGTCGGTCGACAACCTGTTCGTGTTCTTCGCGCTCTTCTCGTACTTCGGGGTCGAGCCGCGGTACCAGCACCACGTCCTGTTCTGGGGCATCCTCGGCGCGCTCGTGACACGAGGAGTCTTCATCTTCGCAGGCGTTGCGCTGCTCGAGTCGTTCCAGTGGCTGGTGTGGGTGCTCGGCGTGCTGCTCGTCGCGACCGGAGCCAAGCTCGCCGTCGGGGACGGCGAGGACGTCCATCCTGAGCGCAACGCCGTGGTGCGGGCCGCGAGCCGATGGCTGCCGATCACTTCGGGTCCCTCGGAAGGCCGCTTCACCGTCCGGGTCGGCGGCCTGCTCCGCCTGACCCCGCTGGCGCTGGTGCTGGTCGCAGTGGAGAGCACCGACGTGATGTTCGCGGTCGACTCGGTGCCGGCCGTGCTCGCGATCAGTCGCGACGTCCTTGTTGTCTACTCCTCCAACATCTTCGCCATTCTCGGCCTCAGGGCGCTCTACTTCGTGCTCGCGGGTGCGCTGCAGAACCTGCGCTACCTGCGTCCGGCACTGGCGCTGATCCTGGTGCTGATCGGCGTCAAGATGCTGCTCGCCGAGGTCTTCGACGTGCCAACCGTGTGGTCGCTCGCCGTGGTCGCGGGAATCCTGGTCGTGGCGACCGTGGCCTCGCTGCTGAACCCCGTGCCAGAGGAGAGTGAAGAGTGAAGAGAAAAGAGTGAAGAGTGCAGCGCGAAGCGTGTCGCGTCTTGCGCCTGACGTCCTGGACCTGACCCATGTCCCCGGGCCGTAGCCTCTTCGCTCTTCACCCCGGGCCGCTTCGCGGCCCGGTCACCCGCCGAGCATCTCGCTCTTCGGGATCCGGAGGCCGGGCACCAGCGCGCGCTCGGCGACGACGACGATCGTGGGCGGGTCCTCCGGGCAGGCGTGCTCGCACAGCCCGCAGCCGGTGCACGAGCTCGGCGAGACCAGTGGACGGCCACCGATCATCATGATCGCCTGGTGGGGGTAGGGGCAGGCGCGCAGGCAGCGGTCGCAGG
>CAZQYU010000139.1:6282-7935 GCA_964597585.1 uncultured Thermoanaerobaculia bacterium | reverse complement strand
CCGCAGTTGATCAGTCCGCCGCCAGCCTGGCAGCAGTAGTTGTGCTCGTAGCGCGGCGTCATGTCCCTGAAATCCGAACAGATCGCCTTGACGACGTAACGCAGCTTCTCGTGCAGTCCGCGACCGCGGACGATGTTGCAGGGGTCCTGGACCGTGACCGGCTCCTCGATCTTCCTCGCGATCTTGATCCGGCCGCTCGAGATCAGCTCGTAGTAGAACTCCACGGCGTGGACCATGGGGATCGGCGGCTCGGTCCAACCCAGCCACCGGGGGCCGTCGTACACGGCCCCGCGGTAGGCGTGGCCGCACTCCCCCATGACGACCCGCTTGACCTTGAGCTGCATGGCCTTTTCCCAGTGCAGCCGCTCGACCCGGCCCATGGTCTCGAAGTCACCCGAGTACATGGCCATGTTCGAGTTGTCCCAGCCGTCTCCCGAGGGCATGGTCCAGTCGGCGCCGGCCACATCCATGATGATGGCCATGTTGGCGATCAGCTGGGCCAGGATCTTGGGCTCCGGACCGATCACCGAGTACATGATGTCGGCGCCCTCCTTGTCGAGGGGGATCCGGGTGCCGGCGAGCTCGGCCTGGGCGTCCTCCTCCTGCCACATCAGGGTGTCGATCCAGTCGTCCTGCTGAACCCACATCTGGTTCATGGTCACCGCATGGCTGTTGGTGGTGTCCTGCAGGTACTGTGGCACGACCCCGAGCAGGTTGAGGATCCGCCGTACGGTCATGATGAGGTAGGCGATGTCGATGCCGAAGGGGCAGTACATGCTGCACCGTCGGCAGGCGCCACAGTCGATGTAGGCGATGCGGGCGGCATTGCGCAGGAAGTCGCCGTCCACCTTGCCCTTCCGCTTGACCATCTCCCACAGGGTGTCCTTGACCTTGGCCACCGGGGCGTAATCCGGGTCACCATCCCGTGACACGTAGCTCTGGCAGGCCTCAGCACACAGGCCGCAGTGCACACAGGTCTCCAGGTAGATCTGCAACCGGGCGGCGGACTCCTCGGTCAGCACGCGCTGGATGACCTGCTCGATGCGCTCGGGAGTGAGCTTCTTGATGCCCTCGTCGACGCCGCGGTCGACGACCTCGAGATCCGCTAGGTCAACCATGCTGACCGTCCTCTTTGATGCAATCGTTCATTACCAGTCCCTCGCGTGTCGGACCGCGCCGAACTCGCTGCCCATGTAGGCGCGCGTGAACGTGAACCAGATCATGTGCACGAGGCGGGTCCACGGTATGACCAGCAGGAACACGACGCCGCTGATGATGTGCGCAATCAGCATCGGCTGGTAGGGCAGCCACTGCCGGTGGGCCACGAATCCGGTCAGGAAAGGAGCCATGGCCACGAGCGCGAGCAGGAAATCACTCGAGTAGGTGACGTTGCGCACCTCGGCGCGGACCAGTCGTCGCACCATGAAGACACAGCACGCGACAATCACGACCAGGGTCATGATGTCGGCCACCGGTCCAGGTAGGCTCCACCACCTGACGCCCCACGATGTCTGCCACAGGATGGCGTGCCCCATCACGAACAGGGGAGTCAGCACCACGCAGAGGTGAAACACGTACGACAGGAGCGAGTACAGCGGTCGCGCCCTCATGTTGGTGCTGGCGAACGGGACCACCCAGTGGAGCAACGAGCGG
>CAZQYU010000139.1:3539-6182 GCA_964597585.1 uncultured Thermoanaerobaculia bacterium | reverse complement strand
TCGCGCCCTCATGTTGGTGCTGGCGAACGGGACCACCCAGTGGAGCAACGAGCGGGCACCGTGCTTGGCGTCGAAGGTCGGGAGCACGACCCGCTCCCTTTTCGCTAGCCGCGCCATCGCGATGACCTTGTACAGGCTTCCCGCGAAGAACCCGATGAATGCGATCCACACCAGAGGGCCGCTGACAAACTGGTACATGCTCACACCCTCGCTCAACCCTTGAATGTCGCGCCGAGGGGCACGACCTGCCGGTAGAACCGGTCTCCCTCCGCCGAACGGATCAGCACTCGCTCCCCATCAGGGCTCATGACCGGCTCCCGGAGCCCGCCAAACCATGGGCTCCAAACCTCGCCGTCTACGGCGATCGCGAAACGACCATCGCGCTCGACCTTGGCAAGGACCTTCTCCCCGCAAGGGGTGAACACGGGGTCCCAGACCATGTCGAACGACTCGGGCCACGCCTTCCCATCCACTGCCACGGTCCAGCGCCCCCGGTCGCGAACAGTCGCCGCAACCCGCTGCCCGTCGGGGGAGAAGACCGGAGGCAGCACCAGGTCGCTGAACACTGCCCGCCACGGTCGGTCGTCCACCGCCACCGTCCAGCTCCCGAACCCGGTGGCCACAACCGCCGCGATCCGCCGGCCGTCCGGGCTCGTCCGCTGATTCCACAGCTGCATGAATCGGCCCTGCCAGATGGTTTCTCCGTCCTCGGCCACGGTCCAGGCACCGCCGGTTCGCACCGGCGCGATGAGTCCGCCCCCGTACGGGCGGTACAACGGCTCCCAGACGCAGCCGAAACGCTTCTCCCACGGCTTCGCGTCGATCGCCACCGTGTACTCGCAGATGTCCAGTCGCACCTCGGCGGCGATGTGGGAGCCATCCGGGCTGATAGCAGGCGCGTACACGTTGATGAAGGTCCGCTCCCACGGCACGCCGTTGACGGCCACGCTCCAGGTCCCCTCCATGAAGCTGAAGATGTCCGCTTCGGCGAGCGGCTTGACCTGTACGAGGGCCGCAACGGTGCCGCCGTCGTCACTGACGGCGAGGCCCCGCGAGGAGTGAAAACGCTGTTCCCAGGTCTGGCCGTCGACCGCGACGGTGTACTGCATGTTGTCCTTGACCTGGACCGCGATCACGCTTCCCGAGCGGTTGAATGATGTGTTCCACGCGAACTCCCAGCGCTCCTCCCACGGCTCCCCTTCGACCGCTACAGTCCATTCGTCGTCGATCCGCACCAGCGCGGTGAGCCGTCCGTCCGGAAGGAAGACCAGGTGCCACGCCTTCTCGAACTCGCCGTCCCACAGATCGCCGTTGACACACACTCTGAAGGTGTCGGGGCCCGTGAGAACGGGAGCGGCGATGCGTTCGCCATCGGGGCTGACCACGACCTCGTGGACGGCTGCGGAGCTGTCGCGCACCTTCCCGAGATCGCAGATCGGCCTGGTCTCCTCCTCCCAGCTCCAACTGGCCGGATCGAGCATATCTGAGCTCCCTTCATGAACGGTGGAGCGAGCACGAGGGACGGACCGACGCGCCGCATCTCCGCCAAGGGTGTTAGCAATGCACATGCCAGCGCCGGTGATACCCATCGAACTAGTAGTAAGCTCAGACCTTTGAATGGTCGGCGCGTCACCCGCTTCATTGCAGAATGCAAGGCCACCGCAGGGGCTAGACTCGCGGAATGCGATGGACAGCAGCCAACGACGGCCGAGTCCACCAGAGTCGAGCCGACGCAACGCATCGATCCCGTTCCGTCACGGGACGCGCGCCTACGCCTCGCGGGTGAAGAGTCAAAAAGTGAGGAGTGAAGTGTCCTGCCGCTACGGTCCGGGAACATTCGCTCCACGTTCTCCTCGTCGCGGGAACGTGTGTGCCCCGGGCCGTTCCGGAGGCGCACCAAATGCGGCCGATCCCGTCACGAGACGCGCGACGCGGGTGCTGCTTGCGCATCCGGCAGGTCGTCTGCGACCGGAGGCGTAGCCTCGCTACGTTGAGGATCGCAGGCGGTCTGCCGGATGTGCAGGCGCCCCGTGCCGTGCGTCGCAGTAGGGATCGACCGGAGCCAGTGCGCCTAGTGCCATTCCCAATCGATGAACCCCGGCTGGGAGTCCACCATCGCATTGACCATCAGCTCGACCAGCCCGCCGTAGTAGATCCCGGCCTTTTCGAACGCGTCGTAGTAAGCCAGGATGTCGCGGATCTGGCCTTTGCAGTTCGAGCACGGCGCGCAGACGTACTTGGGGTGCTCGCGGTCCATCGGCTCATCCTGGAAGGCCTCAAGGATCTGACGGAACTTGCGGCGACCGGTCAAGTGGTGTCGCCAGTCGGCGAAGTTGTGGCCCGACATGATGGCGAAGCCCGATCCGCCTCCGCAGCAGTAGTTCTCGACCCCGTGGGGCGCCATCTCGCGGAACCGGCCTGGGGGCAGGATCGCCTTCAGGATCTCACGCTGGGGCGCGACGATGCCCATCAAGCGCACCATGTTGCAGGGGTCGTGAAGGGTCACGGGGAAGTCGTTGCGGCTCGGGTCGAACTTGACCTTGCCCGAGCGCACGATGTCGAGCAGCACCGTCATCGAGCTCTCACGGGGGATGTTGAGATCACCGGTGAGGATCTTGTCGGCGATCACGGTCAGCGCCTTGT
>CAZQYU010000139.1:1306-3439 GCA_964597585.1 uncultured Thermoanaerobaculia bacterium | reverse complement strand
GGGATGTTGAGATCACCGGTGAGGATCTTGTCGGCGATCACGGTCAGCGCCTTGTGGGCATGGCCGCACTCGCCGAGCACGATCCGCTTGACGCCGAGCTTCTTGGCCGCCTGGGCGTGCTTGACGGCGACGCGAGCGAACTGAACGTCGTCGTACCACACCCCGTAGTTGATGGCGTCGTAGGCGGCGATCTCGGACGACAGGGTCCAGCTCAGGCCCGCTGCTTCGAAGATCGTGGCAAATGCGCCCGGGTTCTCGGGCCAGGCCATGATCTCGCCCGCGTTATGGATCAGCAGGATGTCCGCACCTTCGATGTCCCACGGGGTCTCGATCTCGATCCCAGTTCGCTCGGAGGTGTCCTCATCGATGAACTCGATATTGTCCTTGACGACCATCGGGGTCATCCCGGTCGAGGAGCCCGCCTTGAGCTGCAGCACCGAGCCGTCCTCATGGAGCTCGCGCGGCGCGATCCCCATCTCCTGGCTCGCGATCTTGCGGATCTCACGCGACAGCAGCGCGTTGTCGACGCCGATCGGACAGGTCTGGGCGCACCGGCGGCACACGTTGCAGCGATAGCTCAGCTCGATCAGGCGCGCCACGACCTCCCAGTTGAGGTCAATGTCGCCATGCACCGCCGGAGAGGCCTTCTTGATGTACTTGAAGTAGATCCGGCGCACGATCTCGGAACGGTAGAGCGGACGGTAGAGCTCGTTGTGACCGCTCTCCTCGTAGATGTGGCACGCCTCCGAGCACGTCTGGCAGTGGGCGCAGTGCTCCATCGACATCTCGAAGGGCGCCAGGAAGGTCCAGTTGTCCTCACGGCGCATGAGCTTCTCGAGGCCCGAGAGGAAACCCTGGACCAGGCGATCCTCCTCCTCCTTCGAGGCCGGCTTCTGGATTGATACCGCGACGGTGTCGTCCAGCACCACGTACTTCTCGCGGGCGGCGTCGCTCAACGGTCGGATCGGCGGTTCCTCGTCGATGCGGTCGAACGGCGGCGGGAGCGGAATCTGTTCGATCGACTCAATGTGGGCGAGCGGCTGGCCCGGGGTCTTGGCGATGTCCTTGAGGCTCCGCGGCTCTTTCATGACTTCTTCTCCTCCGTCGCTGCGTCGAGCCAGGTCTTCTTGCCGTCGCCCTGAATGTGGGGAGCCGCCCAGGTGATCGGCTGTTGCAGCAGCTCGTTGATCACCCTTTCCTCGTCGCCCCCCTGCAAGTTCGGCTTGTCCAGCCAGCGGATCGAGTGATAGGCGAAGTACTTGCCGATGAAGTGCGACATGTGGGTCAGCGGAATGTAGGCAGCCAGCACGGCGAGGAGAATCACCGACAGGACCGGCAGCAACAACGCCATGCCCTGCCCGGGAAGCGCGACCAGCCGGAACGTGGAGAGATTGGCGACGAAGCCGGAGACGATCGCGAAGTCGCGGTCGATGAGGGCGAAGGTCGCGAGCGCGCAGCCGAAGGCGATCACAAAGAAGACCAGGTTGAACAGGTCCGCCGGTGCCGTGTAGTCACGAAGCTCACGGCTGCGTCGGCGCAGGAACAGGCCAATCGCGCCGACCAGGCCGAGCACGAGCCCGAGCCCGCCGACGATCGGAATGGCGATCCGCGTGACCAGTGCCAACCCTGGCGCGATGCCGGGGAAGACGGCAGCGAGGACGCCCGCGAGGATCATCCATGCAGTCGACGCTCCGACCAGGTAGAGCCCGAAGTGGAACGGAAACGACCGCGTCCACAGCTTTCGGTTGTGCTCGCGAAGCGCGACCAGGAGCGCGATCTCCGGGATCATGACCTTGAGCTCGCCGAGCAGGGAGACCTGGCGCGGCTTGGTCCACCACTTGCTCTCCTCGAGATAGGAGCCGCCGTAGGCGGCGCGGCCACCGCCCTCGTGGGCGACCGGGTAGAGCTCCCAGCGCAGGTGCATCGGCAACGTCGACCACTTGATGACCCGCGCAATGACGGCGACCACGAACACGGCGAGGCAGGCGTAGGTGACGATATAGGGCAGAACGGCCATCGCTTTTCCCCCCGGTAGTCGGGCTCGGTAGAGAGCCCGCGGCGACACGGCGCACGCCGTGTCGCCGCGAGCGTACCACGACACCACAAGCAAGGTCTGTACCTGACAAGGCGGGA
>CAZQYU010000139.1:0-1206 GCA_964597585.1 uncultured Thermoanaerobaculia bacterium | reverse complement strand
CCTCCGCCGAGGATCACCTCGCGCGCGGAACCGGCCGCAAAGTTATACGCGATCGTCCCCGGCAGCATGCACGGCAGCGTCACCAAGACGTAAGTCGAGAAACGGATGCCGGTGAGGCCGTAGGCGTAGTTCTGGAGGTTGAACGGAAACACGGGAACCAGCCGGGTCAGCATCAGCATCCGCCAGCCCTGGCTCTCGACACCTCGGTCGATGCGTTGAAGCATCCGGCTGCGCCCGACCCAGCGCGCGACCATGCCGCGGGCGGCGTAGCGGCCGATCAGGAATGCGGACGCTGCACCGAGGTTGGCGCCGACCGTCGTCCAGACCGAGCCCCACAGCGCCCCGAACACCAACCCGCCGACGATCGACACCGGCAATCCAGGGAGCAGGAAGACGCTGACCAGGATCCAGATCGCGACGAATGCGAGCGGCGCCCACGCCCCGAGCCCGGCAAAGAAGGTGTCAAAACGCAGCACCTGGTCGCGCAGGCTGCCAGCGAACAGTCCGCTGCGGCCGACCAGGACCAGTGCCACCGCGATGACCGCGACAACGCCGACGATGCGAAGCCAGCTCGTGGATGATGTTGGTGCAGCCGGGTCCTGGCGATCCCCGACTCCGTTCGACCTCTCCCGCATGACACCGCCTCCCCGTTCGCGTCCCGAACTCGAGCGCGTCACCGTGGAGCAGGTTGACCGGACGGTCGGCCGCGGTTACCGCGTGGGCTCCACGACGAGGCCCGAGCGGGCGACCTCGGGCGGCACGAAGTGCAGCGGAAGGCTGACCGTGAAGGTCGATCCCTCGCCCTCGACGCTGACGACGGTGACGCGGCCGCCGTGCATGCGGATCGCCTCGTCGACGATCGACAGGCCGAGACCGGTCCCCTCGCGCACATGCTGCTTCGCATTGGGCGCCCGGACAAACTCCAGAAACACCGTGTCAACGACGTCGTCGGGGATGCCGATGCCGTGGTCGGTCACCTCGACTCTCGCCACATCGTCGGCCACCCGGAGGCTGACGGTTACCGTCCCGCCGTCGGGCTTGGAGTACTTGATCGCGTTGTGGACCAGGTTCTCGAACGCGTACACCAGGTCGGGGGGCACCCCCCATTCGAGCTTGGCGACGCCCTGGATATCGGGGACCAGGCTGACCTTGCGCTCACTCGCAAAGGGCTCCTGCGCATCGAAGATGTCGGCCAGCACCTGGTTG
>CAZQYU010000138.1:0-7984 GCA_964597585.1 uncultured Thermoanaerobaculia bacterium | reverse complement strand
TCCTCGATGAACAGGTTGGTCGCCTGGCCGCGGATGTTCTCGTTGACCACCACGCCGTTGATCAGGAACAGGTTCTCGAAAGACTGCGCGCCCGAGATGGTGATGTTGTCGGACGGCCCCGTGGTGTGCACGCCGGGGGCGAGCGCGACCGCGTTGTAGATGTCGCGCGGCACCGGCAGCTTCTCCATCGTGCTCGCGTCCATCGTGGTCGAATTCTGGGTGTTGGAGCTGATCGTCTCGTAGGAACCCGTGACGACGATCTCCTCCTGCATGGCCTCGGGGTACATCACCGCGTCGACGGTCCTCGACTGTGCGGCCGAGACCTTGACCGGAATGTCGAGGGTCTTGAAGCCCGACAGCGTGAAGGTGACGGTGTAGTCACCGGGAGGAAGGGAGCGGAACAGGTAGTCGCCGTTGGCCGCGGTCACCGCCGAGCGGGTGCCCTGCAGCTCGGGCGACGTCAGGCTCACCATCACGCCGGGAAGGGCCTTGCCCTCGTACGTGACGGTTCCGGTCACCGTGCCGGTCGCCATCTGGGCGAGGGCCGGGCCGGCGATCAGCGCGACGCCGATCAGCACAATCAAGATACGGAAGGTCTGTCGCATCGTAAGTACCTCCTCTGATGCATGTTAGCGGACTGCCGCGAACCTCATCCGTGCGAGGAACGCGACCACCGGGGTCGGCCACGGCCTCCCCGATCAAACCCTCGACTCAACAGTCGAGTAACGGACCCTTGCGAGCCCCGGCTCCCCGCCTCCTTCCCGGAGACCGTCAGAGTGCTCGCTCCACAAGACGCTCAAGACACGAGCACGTATTGTGCCAGTTCAGGCTCAGGTGTCAAGGCGTGGCATGCCGCGAAGCTCGAGCTCTCCGTCCGGGTTCCCGGCCGCCTATCCGGGTTTCCGGACAGCTTCGTCCCAGGATTGCAGCGCTTCATCCCGCGGCGCGCGCGTTCCATCCCACCCCTCCGAGGCACAGCGTCGCCGTCACTCGAGCTCAACCAGCACCGTTCCCGCCTCGACTGTGGCACCCGCCGCAACGTGGACTGCCGCGACCCGCCCGGCCCGCTCGGCGGCGAGCTCGTTCTCCATCTTC
Source organism: uncultured Thermoanaerobaculia bacterium (assembly GCA_964597585.1). Taxonomy (GTDB): domain Bacteria; phylum Acidobacteriota; class Thermoanaerobaculia; order Thermoanaerobaculales; family Sulfomarinibacteraceae; genus CAVSIS01. Next base: position 6,889 of record CAZQYU010000138.1, on the reverse strand, counting down.
ATCGCCTCGAGCACCACCAGCGGGCGGCCGACCTCGACCTCGTCGCCGGGCACCACCTTGACCGCGACCACCTTGCCCGGAATCGGAGCCGTGATCTGGCGGGCACCGCGGCCCACGGTGCCGACCGACGCTTCGAGCGCCTCGACCGGGGTCATCACGTCGAACGCGAACTCGCGCTCTCCGATCGCGACCCGTGTCCGCCGCCCGGGACCCTCGTGGAAGGTGATCTGGAAACTGCGGCCGGTGTCGACGTCGCGCAGGGAGGCCAGGCTGCCGTCGAGAGGGATCAGATCGACGCGGCGTCGACGGCCGTCGAGGACGACCTCGAAGCCCTCCGCAGACCGCTCGACGTCCACCTGGTGTTCGCCCTGGGTCGTTCGCACCACCCATTTCATCGCGGATACCTCCCGTGAAGGTCGCGCAGCCCCGCCTCCCACCACGCGCTCCCACGGGCGTGGCTGAACGGGTCTGTCGGCAGGCGGCCCGCGCGCAGGGTCGCCAGACAGGCGGCCGCGACCACCGCCGCCTCCTCGGACTGCGGATCCTGGGCTCCGTGGATGGACTCGAGCCGGTGGGACGCCAGCAGCTCGTCGAGGAAGCCCGTGTGAACCTCTGCCCGTCGATACTCGGGCATGTCGACGAGGGCACGGAACAGCGTCAACGTGGTCGAGATCCCCCCGACGTGGTACTCCTGGAGCGCCCTGCCGAGGCGCGCGATGGCCGCCGGGCGGTCGCTCGCCCACACCACCAGCTTGGCCAGCATGGGGTCGTAGTCCAGCGGGACCACCCCGCCCTCGAGGACCCCCGAGTCCACCCGCACCCCTGGCCCGGCTGGTCGCTGGAGATGGGTGATCGTCCCCGGGCTGGGGGCGAAGCCACGCAGCGGGTCCTCGGCATAGACCCGGCACTCGATCGCGTGGCCGCGGGGCACCAGATCCTCCTGGCGCCACGACAGGGGTTCACCGAGGGCGATCCGGATCTGTTCGCACACCAGGTCGACGCCGTAGACCTCCTCGGTAATCGGGTGCTCGACCTGGAGCCGGGTGTTCATTTCGAGAAAGTAGAAGTGGCCCTCCGGGTCGAGGAGGAACTCGACGGTACCCACCGACCGGTAGCCCGCGGCCAGGGTCACAGCCAGCGCCGCCTCGCCGAGCCTGCGCCGCAGCTCGGGGGCCACCACCGGCGACGGGCACTCCTCGAGAACCTTCTGGTGCCGGCGCTGGATCGAGCACTCGCGCTCGCCCACGTACACGGCACGACCCTCGGCGTCGGCGACGATCTGGACCTCGATGTGCCGGGGCCGGTCGACGAGTCGCTCGACGTAGACGCGGTCGTCCCCGAAGTAGGCGCCGCCCTCGGAGCGGGCGCGGTCGAAGGAGGCCGCCAGGTCTTCGTGCCGGCGGACCTCGCGCATTCCCTTGCCGCCGCCTCCGGCGACTGCCTTGAGCAGCACCGGCAGACCGTGCTCGGCAACGAAGGCCTCGAGCTCGCCGAGGTCTGTGAGGGGCTCCATCAGCCCCGGGATGACCGGCACGCCCGCCCCGGCCGCGATCTTGCGCGACTCGGTTTTGGAGCCCATCAGCTGGATCGCCTCCGGGGGCGGGCCGACCCAGGTCAGGCCGGCCGCCTCGATCCGCTCGGCGGCGTGCGGGTTCTCGGCCAGGAACCCGTATCCGGGATGAACCAGTCCGGCGCCGCTCGTCTGAGCGGCGGCGAGCACGCGGTCGAGGTCGAGATAGCTGGAGCGGGCCGGCGCGGGACCGATCGGAAAGGCCTCGTCGGCCATCAGCACGTGCGGCGAGAGGCGGTCGACAGCCGAGTAGACGGCAACGGTTCCGATCCCCATCTCGCGGCACGCGCGGATCACCCGCACCGCGATCTCGCCACGGTTCGCGATCAGGAGCTTCATGCCAGGTCTCTTTTCTGCGGGCATCCTCGAGGCGCGGCCCGGACGACCCGACCGCCGGCCGGGTGCCGCTGGTCGACGTCCCCCGCGGCGAGCTCAGAGCGGAATATTGCCATGCTTCTTCGCCGGCATGGTGTCGCGTTTGGTCTCGAGCAGGGCGAACGCGGCGACCAGCTTGCGGCGCAGCAGGCGCGGCACGACCACCTCGTCGACATAGCCGAGCTCGGCGGCCACGAACGGGTTGGCAAATTTCTCCTGGTACTCGGCGACCAGCCGGGCGCGCTCGGCATCCGAATCCCCGGCGCCGTTGATCTCGCTGCGATAGAGAATGTTGACGGCTCCCTGGGGACCCATGACCGCGATCTCCGCAGTCGGGAAGGCGAGGTTGACGTCGGTCCGGATGTGCTTGGAACCCATCACGCAGTAGGCGCCGCCGTAGGCCTTGCGCGTGATCACCGTGACCTTCGGCACCGTCGCCTCGGCAAGGGCGTAGAGGAGCTTGGCCCCGTGGCGGATGATCCCGCCCCACTCTTGGGCCGTTCCGGGCAGGAAGCCGGGCACGTCCTCGACGATCCACAGCGGGATGTTGAAGGCGTCGCAGAAGCGGACGAAGCGCGCGCCCTTGACCGAAGCGTTGATGTCGAGCACGCCGGCGAGGTGGTTGGGCTGGTTGGAGATGACGCCGACCGAGTGGCCGCCGAGGCGGATGAAGCCGACCACGAGGTTCTTCGCGAAGTGCTGTTGGACCTCGAGGAAGGCGCCGTCATCGGCCGCCCACCGGATCAGCTTGGTGATGTCGTACGGTCGGTTGGGGTCGGCCGGCACGAAGTCGTCGAGCTCGGGGATCTCGCGGTCGACGGGGTCGTCGGTCGGCACGACGGGAGCACGTCCGACGTTGTTCGACGGCAGATACCCGAGCAGGCGTCGGATCGTCGCGAGGCACTCGGTATCGGAGCCGACCGCGAAGTGGGCCACCCCCGAGACGGAGTTGTGGGTCATGGCGCCGCCGAGGCGCTCCTTGGTCACCTCCTCGTGGGTCACCGTCTTGATCACCTCGGGACCGGTGACGAACATGTAGGAGGACTCCTGGACCATGAACACGAAGTCGGTGATCGCGGGCGAGTAGACCGCGCCCCCGGCGCACGGGCCCATGATCGCCGAGATCTGCGGCACCACCCCCGACGCCACCGTGTTGCGCAGGAAGATGTCGGCATAGCCGGCCAGCGAGGCGACGCCCTCCTGGATGCGGGCGCCCCCGGAGTCGTTCAGCCCCACGACCGGTGCCCCGACCTTCATCGCGAGATCCATGATCTTGCAGATCTTGCGCGCGTTTGCCAGTGACAGCGAGCCGCCGAACACGGTGAAGTCCTGCGCGAAGACGAAGACCGGGCGCCCGTCGACCCGGCCGTGCCCGCACACCACCCCGTCCCCCGGGACCCTCCGCCCCGCCATGCCGAAGTCGGTGCAGTCGTGCACGACGAGGGCATCGACCTCTTCGAAGGTCCCTTCGTCGAGGAACAGCTCGATGCGCTCGCGCGCGGTCAACTTGCCCTGCTCGTGCTGGCGGGCGATGCGGTCCTCGCCGCCTCCCCGCCGGTTGGCCGCGAGGCGCTCCTCGAGCTTGTCGACGACCCCTCGGCTCATACCCTCCTCCTGTCCTGCCGGCTGCCCCGGCGCCCGTCGCAGACGTAGGTCGCATTCTAGCGGACTCTCCGCCCATGATCCGCTGCTGCCCGGACGGGACCGCGAAACGCGGCATCTGCCGCCCCGCGCTGGCGCACTCTCGATCGGTACCGCTACCATCCGCACGTGATGCCCGACGCCGCCCCCCCACCCCTCGATCCTCGCTGGCTCGACGCTCTCGCCGCAACCTGCGCAGAGAGGGAGAGACGTCCACCGGTGCTGGTGGACGTCTACCTCGAGCGCCGTCTCGAGGTCCAGGTGATGTGGGAGCGTGGCTCGGTGCGCGCGGAGGAGTATCACGGCGAGGGCACCGCGGTGCGCTGGCGCTTCCCCTCGCGCTCGCTGTGTCACGCGGGCGCGGGCGTATCGCCGGCGGTCGTCGCCCGCCTGCTCGCGCGGTGGGGGCCGCCGCGCACGCCGGCGCCGCTGCGGGCAGTGCCGCCCACCGAGCTCGACCCGCCGCGCGGCTGGCGGGAATGGGCGGTGGATCTCGTCGGTCGGCTCGGCGGCGGCCGACGCTCGGTCCGCTATCTGGCCCGTCAGGCGGTCGTGGTCCGTGCCGACGGCTGGATCGCGATCGACGCCCCCCCGTTGGTGCGCGTCGCCAGCTCAGGGCGGGAGGACGTCGCGTTGCTCGCGGTGTGGGGGCACCCACGGCTGACGGACTGGATCCGCCGGCTCGTCGAGCCGCCCCCGCCGCGACGCTGGGCGCCCAATGCCGGGACCTTCCTTCCGGTGCTCTTCTGTGAGGGTACCGCCGGTGTTCTCCTGCACGAGCTGCTCGGGCACCTCGCGGAGTCCGACCTCGTGGTCAACGCCGCGTCGCCGCTCGCACGCCTCGTCGGTGCGACACTGACCGAGGCAGACCTCGAGCTCACCGACGATCCCACCCGTCGCGATCTCCCCGGGGCGTTCTCGGTCGACGACGAGGGCGTCCCCGCACGCGCCGTGACGCTGCTGTCCGGTGGCCGCCTGGTCGGTTGGCTGTGCGACCGCGCGGGCGCCGGGCGGGTCGGCGGAGTTCCCGGCCGCGGGCGCCGCGCCGCGTGGACGGCGGCGCCGATCGCACGGATGTCGAACCTCGTGCTCGCGCCGGGCCAGTCCCCCCGCGAGACCCTCGAAAACGGTCTTGGCAACGGCCTGGTGGTGACTCGCCTCTCCGGGGCGACGGTCGACCCCGCCTCGGGCCGCGCGGTGATCCGGGTCGAGCGCGGCTGGGAGATCCGCCATGGCCGGCGGCGCCGACCCCTCGCCGCATGCGCTCTGACCGGAAGTGTCACCGAGCTGCTCGCGGCACTCGACCCCGCCGTTGGTGACGACCCGGAGCCTGACTGGCGGCTGGGCTGGTGCGTCAAGCACGGCGCCGCTCTTCCGACCGGCTCCGAGGCGCCGGCGGTCCTCATCCACAGGGTCGAGGTTCTCTAGAAGAACCCCTCGCGGCGAGGGGTCTTTCTGTGAGAGCCTTGCGGCTCTCCGGAGGGGCAGAAGGCGCCTGCGGCGCGACCTGGTCATTGATAACTGCTGACGCGACGTCGGCCGATGCCTGCGTGGACGACACAGGTTCGCATTCCAGATCGTCCCTCATCCAACCTGGTCGACCTTGCGTACACTGGTGGCGATGAGGTCCACCTCTCGAGAAACCCGGCCGGAATCCTCCTGCAAGAGCGGGGGCGTGACCATGTGGTGCGGCGGTGAGGTCGGATGACGACCCCGGACCGCTTGACCGCGTCGGACGACGGCGCCCCGCTGCTGCCGGACCACGTCGAACGTCTCCATCGCGCGGCGGCGGCCGCGCGCGACCAGTTGGCCCACGCCGGCGTTTCGCGCTGGGAGGTCTTCGCCAAGGCCTCCGCGATCCGCGAGCTCTCGGCACGCCCCGGTGAACGCCTGGAGATCCTGCAGGTCGACGAGACCGGAGTTGCGGTGCGCACCCTGCGCGACGGACGCGCCGGCTTTGCCGCCGCCTCGGGCTTCGAGCCGGGCGGATCTCGTCGAGCCACGGAGGGCGCACTCGCAGCCGAGGTGACGGTCCCCTTCGACCCGCTGCCCCCTTTCCGGCTGCTCGGGACCTCTCCGGTCCCCGACATCGGCGAGGCGCTGGCGCCCGGCTGGGCGGCTCACGTCGCCCACGGGGTGAGTGAGGCCTTTGCCGTCTCGAGTGGCAGCCGCCTGCGCCTGGTCCGGCTCGTGATCCAGGAGGGTGCCTTCGCCTGGATCCTCACCACTGCCGAGGGCTTTGTGGCCAGATTCGCCGGTCGCGGGGCATCACTGCTTGCCGAGCTCACGATCGGCGAGACCAGCAGCGGCACCTGGCGGGAGTGGCTCCACATCCCAGATCCCGTGACTTTCGACCCCGCGTCAGCGGCCGCGCAGATCGGCGACCGCGCACTTCTCACCTCGGCGCCGACCGCGGCCAGCCCTGGCGTCCGCGACGTCCTTCTTCACCCCGAGGTGACGGCCTCGCTGCTCGCGGCGCTGGTTCCACTCTTTCTCGGGGCGCCAGAAGGCAGCGACCGGCTCCCGGGCCTGCTCGACCGTGACGGCCGCCTCGCCTCTCCCGCATTCAGCCTCATCGATGACCGCACCGATCTGGGAGGCCCGCTGGTCGGGCCGTGCGATGGCGAGGGCCTTCCGGCCCGGCGCACGCTGCTGCTCGACTGCGGCATTCCCCGCCATCGGCTGGCATGCTTCCAGGATGCGGTCGCCTGCGGCGAGACCCCACGCGGCGGCGCGACGCGGGCGTCGTATCGGGACGCCCCGGCCAGTGGCGTATCCAACCTCGAGGTGGTGACCGAGGACGGCCTCTCCCCCGCAGCCCTGCTCGAAAAGGCCGGGCGTGCGCTCTACCTGGTGCGGACCGTGGCGCCCGTCGCCGTCGACCTGCACGCCGACCGCGTCCGCCTGCTCGCGGCCGGGGTGTGGCTCGAGCACGGCCGGCTGCGGGGCAGTCACCCGGTGATCGAGCTCGAGGGAACCCTGTCGCGAATGCTGCGCCGGATCGAAGCGGTCGGGACCGATCGGCGCTGGTTCCAGACCGAGACCGGATGCATCGCGGCGCCCTCGCTGCTCATCAGGGCCCAACGCGTCCTTGGGTAGCAGCCCGCGGGACAGAGGCCCTTCACGACGATCGGGAGGTCGAGACGCGAACGGGTTTCTCTGCCCTGCGGGCTGCTGAGGATGAGCTGCGCCCATCCCTCCGGGCGACCCGTACAATGGGCGCGCCTGAGGGGCGCGGAAGGGGACGAGCATGGAGATCGGGATCCTGGGGCTGGCGGCGAGCGGCAAGACGACCCTGTTCAA
>CAZQYU010000137.1:0-7990 GCA_964597585.1 uncultured Thermoanaerobaculia bacterium | reverse complement strand
AGGCGGGTGCCGGGAGAAAGCGGCATCTCAGGTCACTTCCTCAGCGCCGACGTCCAGTGAGTGACCAGCGTCAGCGGAGCAGCCGTGCTCTGGATCGGCCGCAGGACGAAGAAGCGGCTGCCATCCGGGGCAACATCGAACGTGCGCCCCGTTCCCGAGTTGGCGATCGCAGGAACCTGAAACAGGTCCTTCGGCGTGCCCACCTCGACCGCCGCTCCTCGATCGGTGACTGCGACCTCCGAAATCACGTTGTCCGGGCTTCTGAAGTAGAGCGCACCGCCGTCACGCCGCCACTCAGGCTCCGCTCCGCCGTTCTGCGAGACCTGCCACTTGCCGCCGGGTCCGGGGTACGGCGTCACGAAGATCTCCATCCTGCCGGACTCGTCGGACTGGTAGGCGAGCCAATGCCCGTTGGGCGAAAAGACAGCGTTGCTCTCGTTGAACGGCGTGGCGAGAAAGGGCTTGGGCGCGTGGTCCCCCGACAATGGAATGATCCATATGTCGGCGACGGTCTTGCTGTGCGGATCGAGCGCCGTCACGGCGAGCTCGAGACCGTCCGGCGACCAGTCATTGATGAACTTGGTGACCTCCGACTCGACGAGCGTTTCGGCCTGCCCCGCCCCGTTTGCATTCTTGACGAACAGGTCGAGGTGACCCCCAGGGTTGGCCGAAAAGGCGATCCGGTCGCCAGACGGCGACCAGGCCGGGCTGATCTCGAGGCCCGGCTCGAAGGTGAACCGCGTGCGAACTCCGCGCTCCAGGTCCACCAGCCACAGGTCGACGTTCTTGGAACGGGCGTCGGAGACCTGCTCCGCCAGGATCGCGCCTCCGGGTGAGAGGCGCAAGGAGTCGATCGCCGCCGACTCACCCACGGTCCCGATCTGCCGACCCGCCGAGTCGCGCACCTCGACCTGCGTCAGGCCGGTCTCTCCGGTCTGGTAGACAAGCGTTCCCTCCTGAGAGACCGAGAAGTCTCCGAGCCGGTAGTTCTGCGGGTTCGCGATGCTCTCGGCGACGGGGAAGGCATCGCCGGAGAGCGTCAGCCCCTCGGCGTCGAAGGGCTGCACCATCAGGGTCTGCGCACGCAGGAAGAGCAGGTACCCCGGGGGTGAGTAGAGCGCGTTGCTATCCGCCGGGAACAGGAACTTGGGGTCATTCCCCTCGAGCGATCCGACATAGATGCCGTCGGTCTGGACCTCCCCGGAGTTCAGGGGGCTGCCCCCCCAGTAGAGGAAGTGGCGGCCGTCGGGCAGGAACACCGGCCAGCGCTGGCTGGTCTGCTGCTTGGAGGCGTCTAGGGCGGAGATCGGGCTCGGCACGCCGCCGGCGGCGGAAACCCGCAGCAGTCCGCCAAAGACGTCGGGCGCAAAGACGATCATGCCCTCGGAGCTCCAGCTCCCACCCCGGCCGGCAGGCGCCTCGCACAGGGTCTCCGGCGGGCCGCCCGAGGCGTCGATCTTCTGCAGCTTACCCTTCACGAAGTAGCCGACCCAGCGGCTGTCCGGCGACCAGAAGGGGAAGAACGCGCCCTCGGTCCCTCCGAGCGGCTGTGCGCTCAGCGAGTCGAGGGGCCGGACCCAGAGGCTGGACCCTCCGGAGTCGTCCCGGGCCGCGAACACGAGCTTCGTCCCGTCGGGCGAGAGGACCGGACCGCCGACCGCGGCGCGGAAGTCGAACTGTGCATTCTCCGGAGCCAGGACGAACGACCGCACGGCTCGCGGGGGCTTGGGTGCGGGCCGGAGCCACCCCGCTGTGAGCGCTGTGGCAACGACGCCGAGCACTGCACCCGCGACCCACGGCAATGCTGCGCGCCATCGCGGCCGCTCTGCCGCCGGTTCCTCGACCGTCGCCGCGGCCGCTCCGCCCCCCGAACGCGCGATCTCGGCGAGCTCCCACCGGACATCGCCGATGTCGCGGATGCGCTCGGCGGGCTGGCGCGCGAGGCAGCGGCGGAGCAGGCGGCGCAGGCCAGCCGGGGTCGAAGCCGGGAGCAGGCTCCAGTCGACGTCCTCTTTGAGCACGTTGGCCAGCACGTCGGTAACCATCTCGCCTTCGAAGAGTGTTCTCCCCGTCAGCATCTCCCACAACACGACGCCGAACGCCCAGATGTCGGACCGCTTGTCGACCGGCTTGCCGCGCGCCTGCTCGGGTGACATGTAGGCCGCGGTGCCGAGGATGACCCCCGCCCGGGTGTGCTGTGAGGTGACGGTCGGCGACAGGGAGAGACCGCTGGCGGCGCTTTCGGACTCCCACGACTTGGCGAGCCCGAAGTCGAGCACCTTGACCGTGCCGTCGGGTCGGATCCTGATGTTGGCAGGCTTCAGGTCGCGGTGGACGATGCCGGCCTCGTGGGCCGCTTCCAGCGCGTCGGCGACCTGGCGGGCGATGGTGATGGCCTCGTCCACCGGAACCGGTCCGCGGGCGATGCGCTGAGCGAGGTCCTCGCCCTCGACCAGCTCCATCACGAGGAAGGTGACAGCCCTGCTGTCGTCCTGAGCGAGCCGCCCGTCAGGGTGGCGGGTCGAAGGATCTCCTGACATCTCCAGGGGTTCATCGGGTCCGGACGCCGAAGTCGCCTCGGGGGATCCCTCGACTCGCTCGGGCCCAGCGGCCCCTCGCTCGCTCGGGATGACGGGGGCGCTCTCGAGCCCGTACAGAGTGGCGATGTTGGGGTGGTTGAGGGACGCCAGAACCCTGGCCTCGCGCTCGAACCTCGCCAGGCGCTCGGGGTCCGCGGCAAAGTCCTCGGGCAGCACCTTGAGCGCCGCCTCACGTCCGAGCCGGGCGTCGGTCGCCCGCCACACCTCGCCCATCCCGCCCTCGCCGAGCTTGGAGGTGACCTCGTACTGGCCGATCCGGGCAGCAATCATGGCGCACCCTCGAATGTGGCGAGCCACAGGTCCGACTCATCGGTCTGCTCGTGCCAGGTCAAGTGGCGCCCATCACCTGCGAGCTCCGCCCATATCAGCTCGGTGCCTTCCGGCATCTTCAGGACCTCGTGAGCTGAACCTGAGTCGAAATCGACAACCTCGGCCCGCGCCCTCAGTGCCAGGAAGATCCTCCGCCCGTCCGGGAGGAAGCTGACCTGCCCGACCGGCTCGCTCGAGACCCGTCGGTAACTGCGGTCAGCAAGTGTGTAAACCGCCGCACCGGTCGACAGCCCGGCCACCGATATCAGCGTCCCGGCGAGGCGACGACCGTCCGGAGAGAAGCACATCGGCCAGAACGAGAGCCCGTCACCCGGGGGCGTCAGGGCCTCGACGGGCCCGGCCTCGCCGGGCTCCGCCACCGTCAGCAGGTAGGCGCCTTCGGTGTCCGCCGCGGCGATGCGCTTGCCGTCCGGCGAGAAGTGCGGGTAGAAGCCGGTCGACTCGCGGCCTGTTGTCAGCTCCCGCAGCCCGCTGCCGTCGGCCCGGATGAGCCCGAAGCTGCTCGGCCATCGATCGGACTGGAAGACGATCCACTGTCCGTCCGGCGAGAAGCTCCCCTGGCGGTCGCGGTGCTCACCATCAGTGAGCTGCCGCAGACCGCCGGACGGGTCTGCGAGGTACAGGTGCTGCGGCATACCCGTGCTGGCAAGGAGCACGGCACCGCCGTCGGGCCCGAGAGTCACTGTTTCATGCACCTCGAGGGTGCCGACCGGCACGGTCCTGACGGCGTCGGCGAGGGTACCTGTCGCCGGATCGAAGGCGGCGACGCGCAGCACGCTGCGGACGTTGCGGTCGACGAACGCCAGCCGCCGTCCGTCCGCCGACGCCGACAGGTACCCCGCCCAGCTCGACGGCGCGGTCACGGGCCGCGGTTCGCCGGAGGGGCGCCCGCTCGCGGGATCGACCGAGATCCGCCACAGGTTCATGGTTCCCCCGCGGGTGCTCGCGAACAGCAGCGCCCGCCCACCGTCGGACCAGACCGGATTCCAGTCGACAGCGGGATCGTCGAGCACGGCGACTGCTTCATCCGGATCGGACTGTGAGCCGTCGGCCGCCACGGTGTAGATGTCCCGTGCGGAGCTGTCGGCGTGCAGACCCCAGAACGCGACCCTGCGTGCATCTGGCGACCAGCTCGGCTGGACCGCGTCGTGCGCCGAGAGCAGACGCCGCTCCCCGGTCTCGACCCGCACCGCCCACAGCCGACTGGTCGTGCCGCGGCCGAAGGGTGAGTTCACCTGCTCGTCCGCAACGGCCAGCTCGAGGCCGTCGGGCGACCACGCGGGGTTGTGCCCGAGGTCGGTCACCTTGCGCGCCGACTCGCCGGTGGCGCCCATGACGAAGATCCCGCCACCGTCGCACTCCGAGTGGTAGGCGATCCGCTTCCCGTCGGGCGAGAAAGCGGGCTCCTCGTCGTTGCCCGGGCAACTGGAGGTGAGGTTGACCGCGTTGGTACCACCGACCCGCTGCAGGAAGATGTCCTTCTGGCCGCCCACACTCTTGACGAACGCGAAGCTCTCGCCGTCGGGCGCCAGGGCGGGCGAGGCCTCCGCACCAGCCAGGTAGGTGAGCTGGCGGAAGGTCACGCGCGGGATATCCGAGCGCGTCGCCGCACGGCCCGGCTCTTTCACGAGGAAGAGTGCGGCGGCCAAGGCTGCGCCGAGGACGAAGGCCACCGACCAGCCCGGCCATCGGCTGAACCGTGACGTCTGGGGAGTGGCCTGAGGCGCAAGCGCCGCGTCTTCGAGGCCGCTCTCGAGCAGCTCCTGGAGAACGATCCGCGCGTCCGCAATGTCGTGCAACCGGTTTCTCAGATTGCGCTCCAGGCACCGCCGCAGGAGCTCCCGGACCGGGGCCGGAGTCTCATCGGCCAGCGCGGACAGCGGCACCTCCGACTTGAGCACGTTCGCCAGCACGTCGGACACCGTCTCGCCGTCGAACAGGTGACGGCCGGTCAGCATCTCCCACAGCACGACGCCGAACGCCCAGATGTCGGTGCGCTTGTCGACCGGCTTGCCGCGCGCCTGCTCGGGTGACATGTAGGCCGCGGTGCCGAGGATGACGCCCGCCCGGGTGTGGTGGGAGGTCACGGTCGGCGACAACGAGAGCCCGCTGCCGGCGCTCTCGGACTCCCATGCCTTCGCGAGCCCGAAATCGAGCACCTTGACCGTGCCGTCGGGACGGAGCTTGACGTTGGCGGGCTTGAGGTCGCGGTGGACGATCCCCTTCTCGTGCGCCGCCTCGAGGGCTTCGACCATCTGCCGCGCGACGCCGAGGGCCTCCTCGAGGGGCATCGCTCCCGACTCGAGACGCTCCGCCAGGGTTGGTCCCTCGACCAACTCCATGACCAGAGCGCGAACGCCGTCCGACTCCTCGAGGCCGAAGATCGAGGCGATATGCGGGTGGTGGAGCTGGGCGAGAAGCTGCGCCTCGCGCTCGAACCTGGCGAGCCGCTCGGAATCCTCGCTGAAGGCCTCCGGAAGCAGCTTGAGCGCGACCTCCCGCTTGAGCTTGGTGTCGGTCGCCCGGTACACCTCTCCCATCCCTCCCTCACCGAGGTCGGCCGTGATCTCGTAGGGGCCAAGGCGGGTACCGGCAGCCAACGTCATCGTCGATCGACCAAATCCAGCGCGCTCATGCCGGCACCTTCGCGGGCCAGTTCATGACCACGGTGAGCGGACTCCTGACCTGGGCGTCGACAGGTTCGATGGACAGGAAACCCGAGCCGTCGGGCTTCGGGAAGTACCTCTGGTTGCTGCTCTGCGGCGTCGCAAGGAGGAACAGCGACTGCGGCATCCCGATCGTGAGCGTGTCACCGCCGGCCTCGATCGAGGTCGCGAAGATGGTGCCCGTCGGCCCTCGATAGAAGATCTCGCGGCCGTCGCTGCGCCACTGCGGCCACGAACCTCCCTGGGTCGAGATCTGCCACTTCCGCCCTGGTCCCGGGAAGGGGACGACGTAGACCTCCATGGCACCGGATTCGTTCGAGCCGTAGGCGACCCAGCGCCCGTCCGGCGAGAAGGCGGCCATGGGCTGGTCGAACGGGGTGTTGATGAACGGTCGCGGCGTGTGCTCGCCTTCGAGAGGAAGCAGCCACAGATCCCACCCGGTCTCCCGTCTCTGCTCGGAGTACAGCAGCAGCCGGCCGTCGGGCGAGATGCAGTCCGGCATTTTGGTGGTGTCGCTCTTGTAGAGCAGCTGTTCGGGCTGGGTGCCGCCGACCGCGATCGTGTAGAGGTCATAGTGTCCCTCGCGGTCCGAAGCGAAGGCGATGGTCTTGGCGTTCGGGGACCATGCCAGGCCCCACTCGGCGTGGGGGTCGAAGGTCAGGCGCGTCCCGACCCCCCGCGCGATGTCGTAGAGCCAGAGGTCAGATGAGCCGGCGGGGCCTGAGACGTTGACGGCCGCCTGGTCGCCCCCAGGCGAAAGGGCCACATCCCAGAAGGTCGCCTCGTCGCCCAAGGTGCCCGTCACCCGACCGCCCCGATCGCGCCAGACCAGCTTGCGCGCGGCCCCCGAACCGCCCGTCTGGTACACCAGGATGCCGTCGGCGGAGGCGGAGAAGACCGCCAGTGCCGTCGCCGGTGCGACCAGGTTGAGGTCCTCGGCGAGCGGGAAGGCCTCGCCCGACAGCTCGAGACGGGAGGTGTCGAAGGGCTGCGCCATGAGGGTCCCGTCACGCATGAACAGCAGATGCCCCGAAGCGTACTCGGCCGCTGCAGGAGAACGAGCGAGCAGCTTGGACGGTCCCCCGTCGATCGACGAGACCATGACGCCGTTGTCCGGGGAGCCGCCGTTGACCCTGGCGAGGTAGAGGAAGTGACGGCCGTCCGGGAGAAACCGCGGATGGCGGTGCGAGTCATCCTTGAGATCGGGGTCGAACTGCGTCACGGGAGTTGGGGCGCCGCCCGACTCCGAGACCCGCATCAGCGGGCTCGACGCGTTGGGTGCGAAGACGATCATTCCGGCCGATCCCCAGCTCCCTCCCTTCATCTCCTCCGCGTCGCAGATCGCCACGGGTGGGCTCGCGCCGCCCTTGATCTGCACCTTCCGCAGCTTGCCGTCGGCAAAGAACCCGAGCAAGCGGGAGTCGGGCGACCAGAACGGGTACTGCGCCCCTTCGGTACCGGAGATCGGTTGGGAGACCGCCGAGCTCAGCGACCGTACGTAGAGCCGGAACACGCCCTTTTCCTCTGCCGTGAATGCAATCGCCTCGCCGTTCGGAGAGACGACGGCCGCCCCGGGGCGTTCCGGGTCGAGGAAGAACCGAGCGTCTTGGGGCGGCTCGATCTGGAACTCGACGACGCGCCGATCGACCTGCCACGGCGTCACGAGCCAGCCGATCGCGCCTCCCACCGCGAGGAGCACGACGGCGCCTGCGAGCCACGCGATCGTCCGCCCACGGGAACGCGGACGGACCGGCACCACGGCGGGAGCCGCGGTGGGCTCCTCCTCCGCCCCCACCGCGCCGAGCTCCTCGAGCTCGAGCCGTACGGACGCGATGTCCGGCTGACGCGTCCGGGGGTCCTTGCGCAGGCAACGGGACAGCAACCGCCGCACCGTGCCCGGGATGTCGTCGGGCAGCGCGCGCCAGTCGGGTTCGCGGGTGATGACGGCGGCGATCACGTCGGTCACCGTCTCTCCGTCGAACATCCGTCGGCCGGTGAGCATCTCCCACAGCACCACGCCGAAGGCCCAGATGTCGGCCCGCCGGTCGACCGGCTTGCCGCGCGCCTGCTCGGGCGACATGTAGGCGGCAGTGCCGAGGATCACACCGGCCCTCGTGTGGTGCGAAGTGATCGTTGGAGACAGCGACAGGCTCGAGTCTCCCGAGGTCGTCTCCCACGCCTTGGCGAGCCCGAAGTCGAGCACCTTGACCGTGCCGTCGGGCCGGAACCTGACGTTGGCGGGCTTGAGGTCGCGATGGACGATTCCGGCCTCGTGGGCCGCCTCGAGGGCTCTGGCAATCTGGAGCGCGATCTGCGCGGCGTCGTCCACCGGAACCGGGCCCCGAGCCATCAGCTCGTCGAGACCCTCGCCCTCGACCAGCTCCATGACCAGGA
>CAZQYU010000136.1:0-8023 GCA_964597585.1 uncultured Thermoanaerobaculia bacterium | reverse complement strand
CCCATGGCCAACTGGATCGGCCTCACGCGCAACTCCCGCGGCGAGGTGATCACCCAGGGCTGCTCCAAGTGCCACGCCGGCCTCGGTCTCGTGCCGAAGCCCGAGATCAGCCGCGAGCAACTCGAGAACATCGACTGCCTGATCTGCCACGCCTCAGGCTATCGCCGTGACCTCTACCCCAACCCCAATGGGAGCTTTTCCTGGAAGCCCATCCTGTGGAAGAACCAGGAGGGCCTCGACTCGGTGGCCAAGCGCATCTCGCTGCCGAAGCGCACCATGTGCCTGCGCTGTCACTCCGGCTCCGGCGGCGGACCCAACTTCAAGCGCGGCGACCTCGAGTACGCCCTCGCCGATCCCGAGCCCGACTTCGACGTCCACATGGCGACCTCCGGCAACGACCTCCAGTGCGTGAGCTGCCACGCCGGCGAGGACCACCGGGTGCGCGGGCGCGGCACCGACCTTTCCGGGACCGACATGCCGTCCAAGCCCCTCAGCTGCGATGCCGCCGACTGCCACGGGCCCGCCCCGCACAAGGCGGAGGTGCTCAACCACCACACCGCGCGGGTGTACTGCACCACCTGCCACATCCCGAGCTTCGCCAAGGACGACCCCACCGACATGGTGCGCGACTGGTCGACCCCGCACTACAACGAGGAGGCCGACAAGTACAGCGCCACCATCACGCTCGCCAAGGACGTCACCCCCGCCTACGCCTGGTACGACGGCACCACCTGGGAGCAGCTTCCGGGCCAGCCGGTGACGGTGCAGGCGGACGGCACCGTCGGGATGATGGTCCCGCAGGGGTCCAAGGCCGATCCCGAGGCCCGCATCTACGCCTTCAAGCTGCACCGCGCCAAGCTGCCGGTGCTCGACGGCAAGAACTGGATCATCCCGATCGTGGTCGAGGAGTTCTTTGCCGATGGCAACATCGATGAGGCGGTCAAGAACGCCGCCAAGGACATGTACGGCGTCTCCGACGCCAGCTACCACTGGGTGAACACCACCCGCTACATGGGGATCTTCCACGAGGTCGTGCCGGCCAAGCAGGCGCTCGGCTGCCTCGAGTGCCACGGTCCCGACGGTCGCCTCGACTGGAAGGCACTCGGCTACGAGAGCGATCCGCTCTCAGCCCTCCTGAAGTCCTCCCACTGACCGCCGGCCTCGCGCACGCAAGCGCGACCACGAAGATCGGGCCCCGTCCGCCAAGGACGGGGCCTCCTCTCTTCCATGTCCCTCAGACAAGCAGCGCGCCCGCCGGACATCCCTCGGTGAGAGCATCGACGCCGGAGCGCCTGGACCACCCACCTACAACCACCTCTGCCCTCAAAACCACGAGCCCCGGCCGCGCAGGCGGATGGGGCCCCATCTTTTCTTGGGCCCAGGATCGCCGACGGCGATCCTGGGCCCAAGAAAAGACTAGAAGGTCTCCTTCGTGGACACGAGCCACTGCACCGCCTTGATCCCACCGTCCCGGTCGAGGGGAAACGCGAGATCGAGGTGGAGCATCGCGCCGGAGGACGAGCGGCTCGAGGCGAAGCGCAGGCCGACTCCCACGTCCTTGAGCACACCGCGGTCGCTGGGAGACGGCGCCCCGGCGGTCCACGCCTTGCCCGCATCGACGAAGACCGCCCCGCCGACGTGGAACAGTCGGAACGGGTACCAGTTGCTGAAAAAGCGCTGCTCGAGGGTGGCAAGCACCCGCCGATCACCGGTCTGGTAGCGCAGCGGGTAGCCGCGCAGACCGCTGTCGCCCCCGAGCTCGATCCTGGTGTCGCCGTCGAGGTTGCGGCCGAGGTCAGCCGACAGTGTGGCAAAGAAGAGCTGGCGACCCCAGTCGCGAACGTAGAGGCGGACGCCGGCCCCGGCGAGCAGGTTCTCCGGCCCCCCACTGCCCCAGCGCCACGACGACGATCCCCTGAGCAGGACCATCATGCCGTCGCGTAGACGATGCCCCGTGCTCGCCCTGAAATCGACGACGGCCGCATTGCGGGAGGCGCCGAGCAGGTCCGCGGAGTAGCCCAGCCGGGCCCTGAGGTGCGCGCCGAGGTTGAGGTCCTCGGTGCGGGCGATGGTGTCGATGTCGCGTACGGTGGTGTATCTGTCCTGGAGCAGCTCGACGCCGACCCAGGGGTAGACCAACGTGCGGTCGGTCGGGATCACCTGTGATCCGTCGGGCGCTGCGGAGAAGCGGTGGCGATCGTAGGTGCCGCCGAGCGTCCATCGTACCGTCCGCCCGCGGACCAGGCCGCGCGACCGGCCCCAAAACAGCTCGGCGAGCTTGAGCTCGTGGCGATACCTGTCGCTGACCTCACCCAGGGTATAGAGGCTGTCGACGCGAACCTCGTCGTTACCTCGAAATCCCGCCGACCAGTTGCTCTCGAGGGAGTAGAAGGGCTGCTCCAGAACGAGGGCCCTGCGCCGGCCGTCGCTGTTGTCCGCGAGCCACACCTCGAGGGTCATCCAGCGCCCCGTGAAGTTGACGTCGCGGTAGTGCAGCAGGGAGACCGTCCTGTCCACGTCCTGGTGGCGAGCGAGGGTCATGTCCTTGCCGAAGCCGAGAAAGTTGGAGTCCGAGACCTCGAAATCGAAGGAGTTCTTGCCTCCCTCGCGGCGGAACCCAAACCCGGCGTCGAGGGTCCAGACGTCCCGGGTCCATACATGCACGTCCACCACGCCGTCAGCACACCCCACGACCCGGATCCGGGCATCGTAGAGGTAATGGGTGGTGCGCAGGACCCGCTCGGACTCCTCGAGCAGCCGGCGCGAGAACGGGTCGCCGGATCGGAACAGCAGCCGTCGACGGACGACGCCGTCACGGGTCTTGAAGTGCAAGCGGTTGGCCAGCCGGAACAGGGCCCGGTCCTCGTTGGGGTCGCTGGTGTCGAAGATGTCCGCGACCTGGAGTGTGACCGTCCCGATCACCGCCCCGCTGCGCTCGAGCACGGCGAGATCGCACTCCGGCGGCGCTTCGAGCCCGCCTGCGTCCAAGATCGCCGGCAGGAGAACCGCCGCCAGCAAACCGCAGAGCAGGATTTCCAGCCCATCCAGGCGACGATGCTGCACGAGGCGCACTCCCCGATGCGACGTCATCGACGTCTCCGGCCCAGCGGCACGCCCCGCCCGTTCACCCGGGCTCTTGACCGCATACGATCACGAGAGACCAGCTGCGCCTCCACCTCATGGTACGGAGGTCGCTCCACCGCCGTCGGAGGGCGCCGGAGCGACCGGGACCCGCTCCCCATCATCCCCCGGTGGAGCATCCGCCGAGATGATCCCCCGCACACCATAGCGGTGCACAAGCTGCCCGCCGAGATCGGCTGCATTCGCCAGCACCAGCAGGCAGACGACGTACGCGATCAGGAACACTCCATTGAGGACGAGGGTGGCGGTGGGCCCTTCGAATCGGCGCAGTGCGGGCGGCAGCAGCAGGAGTGCGGCGTAGACCACGGTCAGGCCCGTGAACAGGTTGCGCACGGTCTCCCCGAGCTCCTCGTGCTGCTCGACGACGGCCTCGACCCGCGGCGTGAAGTGATGGGCCTTGGCCGCAGCCTCCCCGGTCTCCACCGCAACGTAGGCGGCAACCGTTCCGAGCGCCATGAGAAGGAGCGCGGCGAGCCCCAGCCACCTGCGGCCCGACCGGAGAACGAGTGCCAGCAGCACGAACAGCGGTGCAACGATGAGCAGCGCCACGGGGAAGTGGATCACCAGCGGATGAAGCTCGTTCCAAGGGAGAAGCGTCGGCAGGAGCACGGTCACCTCCAGGCGGTCCTGTTCGCCGGCGAGGCGTCGTCGCCGGGCCGACGGACCGGGTCACACTGACCCGGCTCCCGAGGCGTAGCGACCCGCCGAGAGCGCACGGCTCGGGTCCGCACGACAACCACCGCACCGCGGCGGTCATGCCCGGAACCGCGCCTTTCGTCGGCATACGGATGAGAAGTCCAACGCTGACATGTATTTCTCTCGTACGCTCCGCGGTGCATCCGGACCGCCAACGCCCTACCGGGCCAGCTGGCACAGCCCTTGCCCTTGTCACTGGAGAAGGGGCCGGCCACCGAGCCCCTCGCACCAAGGAGGACATCAGCATGGCACAGCGTACCTTCACCGCCTTCGTCCTGGCCACCGGCCTGGCACTCGCGAGCGGAGTATCCGCCCAGGGCGTCCCGGCACGGACCAACGGCTCGGCCTGCCAGTTGGCACTCGCCGAGCGCTTCGAACTCCTCCCGCCAGAGCCACTCAGCGAGGTCGAGGCGGCGGAGATCGTGTACCTGCGCGAGGAGGAGAAGCTCGCGCGCGACGTCTACCTGACCCTGTCCCTGTCGTACGAGCTGCCGCTGTTCGACCACATCCCGCGCAGCGAGCAGGCCCACATGGACTTGGTTGCGTTGCTGATCGCCCGCTACGAGCTTACGGACCCCGTCGGCGACAACGGCATCGGTGTGTTCACCGACGCCGGGCTCCAGGCCCTCTACTCCACCCTGGTGGAAAACGGCCAGGGCTCTCTCGAGGCGGCCCTCTATGTCGGCGCGACGATCGAGGACATGGACCTCGCCGACCTCGAGGCAACCCTCGAGACCACCGACAACTTCGACTTCGCCCTCATCGCCCAGAACCTCGCGGCCGGCTCTCGCAACCACCTCCGCGCATTCGTCGGCGCGCTCGAACAGCAGGGCGTGACCTACGAGGCCCAGTACATCGACTCTGACGCATTGGAGGCAATCCTCGAGGCGCCGCGCGAAGTCGCGGTGGTCTACGATGAGTTTGGAGATGTCCTGGCGAGCTGTCAGCGCCAGCCCGGAGTCGGAGGCGGGGGCGGCGTGCGGCTCGGCCCCGGGACGGACGGCAGCCGTGTCGGACCTGGTGACGGCACGGGAGACGGCGGCGGCGAGTACGGCGGCAACAATGGTGAGAACGGCGGCGACAACGGCCACGTCGGACCCGGCGACGGCACTGGAAGCGGCGATGGCACCTGCGACGGCACCGGACCGCACGGCTCCGGGCGGTCGTGAGACGACGACGAACTCGGACCAGCGGCGCCCGGTGGCCTCGGTCGCCGGGCGCCACCGCGCCAGTGGTGTGTGGGGAGCGAGTCGGTGAATCGTCCAGACCCTGCCTCGACTCGAGGACGGTCATGAGCCAGCGCGCGAAGCAGAGCGCCCGGAGTCCCGGCGGACCGCGAGTGGGCGCTCGTGACCTGCGCGCCTCGGCGGCGCGCGCGGCGATCGTCGCCACAATCCTCGCCGCGGCCTGGCTGATCGGCTGGCTACCCGCTCTCGAGGCCCCGCTGGGTGACCTGCTCGTGCGCAGCCTGCCGGATCACGACCCCCGCGACGCAAGGGTCGCGGCGGTGGTGATCGACGACCGTACCCTGGACGAGCTGGGCCCGCTGCCCATCCCCCGTGACCGCTTGGCTGCGGCGGTGCGCGTGCTTGCCGCGTCCGGTGCCTCCGGTATCGTGCTCGACCTGATCCTCGCGGGCCCGGCCGAAGGGGACGATGAGCTCGCGCAGGCTCTTTCGACCAGGCCCCACGTGCTCGCCGCAGCCTTCGACGACCACGGCGGCTGGCTCCTGCCGGAGAGCTCCTTCGGAGGCGCTCGCGACGCGGCCCACGCGTTTGTCGAGATCGGCTCCGGCGGGGTCGCCCGTACCATCGCGTCCACCAAGCAGAGGGCCGGCCTCGCCCTGCCCGCACTGTCCGTCGCCGCAGCCCGTCTGCTTCGGCCCGAGCAGGCGGTCGCGCCCGGCGCGGAGCTACGCCCAGCGTTTCAGCCGGCCCCGTCGGCGATCCCGTCCGCTTCGCTGCTCGACCTCGTCAACGGCGCTGCGGATTCGAACCTGTGGCGGGGCCGCCTGGTCTTCATCGGCATTTCCGCGACCGGCGTCGGCGACCGCGCGGTGATACCCTCCGGCCTCCGCGGCCGCCCCGTGCCGGGAGTGCTGGTCCATGCCTCGGCGACCGAGTCACTGATCGCCGGCCGGCTGCTGGCGGGACCCGGTCCCGCGACCCTGGTGCTCGGCGCCTTCGCGGTGGCCTTTGCGGTCGAACTCCTGCGAAGCGTGCTCGGCACCTTCCGTCCTTCACTGCTGATCGGACTGGGTGCCACGGTGGTGGTGACCTCGATCGCCGCCGCCTCGATGTTCGGCGCGCTCCTCCCCGTCGGCTCGCTGGTCCTCGCCGTGCCACTCGCGGCACTGCTGCGCGAAGGTGCGGAGGTCCGGGCCACCGACCGCGAGGCGACCCGTCAGCTGCGCGCACTGGCCGCAGCGGTCGGCCATCCGGCTGACGGGTCGAGCGTCCGCGGGGCCGCCGCGCGGCTTGCCGCCGTGCGCACGCTCCAGGAGGAGCTGACTCGGCGCAGCGAGCTCCAGAACGCGCTCCTCGATGGGCTCGACGAGGGAGTGGTGCTGTGGGACGCCGCGGGCGACCCGCTCCTTGCCAATCGTGCGTGGGAGCGCCTGTGGGGCGCGGTCCCGTCCGCGGATCAGCTCATCCCCGGGGTCATCGAACGGGACGACCGCCTCCTGCAGGTGGCGACAGCCGACCTTGGGACCCGGAAACTCGGCCTGGTTCGCGACGTCACGGCCGATCACCGCCTCGAGATCCGAAAGCGCGAGATGCAACGGCTGGTCTCGCACGAGCTACGCACTCCGCTCGCCTCGGTCGCCGGCCTCGCCGACATGCTCGGTCGTTACGAGCTCGACCGCACCGAGCAGCGGCGCGTTGCGGAGCTGATCGGCGGGGAGTCCCGACGCCTGGTCGAGATGACCGGCACGTTCCTCGACCTCGAGCGTCTGGCTGGAGGTGGGTGGCCGGACGACCGGCGAGCTTTCGATCTCGCGGAGCTCGTCGCGGGACGCTGTGCGGTCCTCGCGGCCGCCGCGGCGACGCGCCATCAGACTCTCTCGCTCGACGCCGACGGCGCGGCTCCTGTCCGCGGCACCGCCGCACTGCTTGAGCGAGTTGTGGACAACCTGGTCGGGAATGCGCTCAAGTTCTCGCCCGAAGGATCGGCCGTCGAGGTGGAGGTCGCGCACAGACAGGGGACGGTCCGGCTCGAGATCTCAGACCACGGTCCGGGGATTCCGGAAGAAGCTCGCGACAGGCTCTTCGAGAGATTCTACCGGGTGCCGGGCTCCTCGGTCGGAGGCAGCGGCCTCGGCCTCGCCTTTGTGCGCGAGGCAGTCCTGTGGCACGGTGGCCGGGTGTTCGTGACGAGCGAGATCGGGCGCGGCAGCACCTTCACCGTCGAGCTGCCGGCGACCGGAGAGGAAGGCGTCGCATGACGGCCTCGATTCTGGTCGTCGACGACGACCTCCCGCTGCGTGAGATGATGACCATGACCCTGGTCAAGGAGGGGTACGAGGTCACCGCGGTCGGCAGCGCCGCGGCCGCGCGCGACGCCCTCGCGTTGGGCTCCTTCGACCTGGTCGTGACCGACATCTACCTCGGCGACGGGACCGGGATCGACCTCCTCACCACGTGCCGGGAGCTCACCCCCGAGGCCAAGGTGATCCTGGTGACCGCCCACGGCACCGTGGAGACCGCAGCGAGCGCGCAGGCCTCCGGCGCCTTCGACTACCTGGCCAAACCGTTCTCTCTCGATCGCCTCCTCGAGCGGGTCACCGCCGCGCTCGCCCGCCGTCCCGACCGGCCGGCGCCGGTCAACCTCGGGCCGGAGTCGATGATCATCGGCAATGACCCGACGATCGTCGAGGTCTACAAGGCAGTCGCCCGGGTGGCGCCGCGCCCGGTCCCGGTCCTCATCCGAGGAGAGACCGGCACCGGCAAGGAGCTGGTCGCCCGCGCCCTGCACCTGTTCGGCGCCAACCCCGACGGCCCGTTCGTCGCCATCAACTGCGGCGCGATTCCCGAAAACCTGCTCGAGAGCGAGCTCTTCGGCCACCGCCGGGGGGCTTTCACCGGCGCCGTCTCCGACCACAAGGGAGCGATCGAGGCGGCACGCAACGGCACCGTGCTGCTCGACGAGGTCGGCGAGCTGCCGCCCCTGCTCCAGGTCAAGCTGC
>CAZQYU010000135.1:0-8078 GCA_964597585.1 uncultured Thermoanaerobaculia bacterium | reverse complement strand
TCGTTCGGCTCATGTCATATCGCACCCGTCCCGTCCGCCCCACGGCGCGACAACGCCTGCTCCCGCACAGGGCGGGCGATGGTCGAGGTTTCCCTGACGCCCCGAGACCAGGGAAGGCCAAGAACGGACGCATGCGGGCGCATCAACTCAGTTCAAGGAGGTTGATCACGTGAACCTGCTGCTTGTCGCACTCGGCTTCGCCGTCGCCGGATTCGGCGCCTGGACCTTCACGGTCCGCTTCTCGAACCCGCTCGTATACGGACGTCTGGAGGCCATGCAGCAGACGCTGGGCCAGACCACCGGCACCATGCTCCACCTGGTTGCCTTCACCCTGCTGCCGATTGCCCTCGGCCTGATGTGCATCAACGCTGGGATCCGCGGCAGCTCGCTGTTCTAGGCACGTGTCGGTCACGGGCCGGGGAACACCTCGCCATTCACGAACGTGCCTGCGACGGCCCGTGACCAACACGTGCCTCTGATGCGCTGCGCGCCTCAGTGACTTCAGAACAAACGAGCCGCTTTCGCCTGAGCACACTCAGCCGAAGCGAGCGTCCGCACCAGCGGCAAACATCCGCCGAGTGGGAAGGCTCGCGACCTCAGGTCGACGGGCGCTTCGGTGCAGCCGCGGCGGCCGGCGGCGGTGGTCCCTTCGCACCCCATGGGAAGCTCTCGAAGTCGGGACGGTCGCCGAGCGGCTCGCCCCTTTTCATGAGCTCGATCACCCTGCGGTATTGCTCGGCAGCCGTGCCGCTCGCCGCCTCGGCCGCGATACCCTGGAGGTCGATCGCCTTGCCGGTCTCGCCGGTCGTATAGAGCAGGCGGGCCAGAGTGTCGGCGATGTCCGGTGAGGTGTCCTTCGCGTAGGCGGTCCGGGCCATCTCGAGCGCCACGTCCGGGGCGCGGCCGAGGAGGTAGAGCTGCCAGGCCACTCCGTTGAGTGCCTCAGGGGTCGCGTCGTTCCCATCGGCCCGATACCAGCGGATGTAGAGGTCGGAGGCGAGGTCGTAGTTCCCGGTCCGATCGGCGAAGCTCGCCGCCTGCATGAGCGTGTCGGCCGGAAGGGAGTCGATGTCGATGCCCTCGAACAGGCTGCGGGCGTCGCTGGTGCGGGCAGCGCGCAGCTCGCGCGCAACCTCGGTCGTGTCCATCCGCTTCGGGCGGCGAGCGACGAGACCCTTCAGCGCGGAGGCACCAGCCGCATCGGGCACCCACAGCGGCTCGTCCCAGCCAACCTTCAGCAGCTTGGCGGCGCGGCGGTAGACCCGGTCCTGGAGCGCCGCCCGGGCCGTGCTCGCAAGAACCCGGCACATCGGTGTGGCCTGGCCTCCGGCGGCTTGGTTGTAAGCCTCGATTCGGGCGATTGCCGCCTCCGGGTCCGAGCGCTCGAGCAGGCCGTCAACCGCTCGCTGCAACGCATCCCAGTCCGCGGGATTGGTCGTCAGGCGACCCAAGCATGCGGCGAACGTGTCGCCGCCGCGGATCAGACGCAGCTGTTCGAGGAACCGGTCGGGCGGGAGATAGCCGACGATGCGATCGACCTCGTCCCCCTCGGGCCCGAGGAAGACCACCGTCGGGTAACCCTCAACCCCGAGCTTGGCGGCGAGCTCAGCGCCCTCCTGCTCGGCATTCAGCCTGACCGGTACGACCCCCGCGAGCTCGCGTCGCACGTCGTGATCAGCAAAGGTCTCAGTCTCCAGCCGTCGACACCAGGTGCACCAATCGGTGAAGAACTCGACCATCACCAGGGTGTTGCGCGTCCTGGCCTCGGTCACTGCTGCCGCAACGTCGCCCCGAAAAAAGGCGGTCTTCCCCCCGTCGCGGCAAGCTGCGAAGGGCACCGTCGCCAGCGCGAGCACAACGGCAGTCGCTCTATTCATCCCTGTTCGACCCTCCTGGTGTATCGGGCGCCGCACGCGCGGTGCGTTTCCCCTTCCCAGCCAACCGCCGACGCCCGCCAATCCTTCCGTACGATCGGGACAACCCCGCGGTTTCATAGGGAGTTCCTCGGAGTCCGGGCGACAACGCCTCGTATCACTCCGCTCGCAGGGCCCCGACGGGGTCGAGCCGCGCGGCGCGGCGAGCCGACAGAACCCCGGCGGCGCGGCCGATGATGGGCTCAGCCTCCCCCAACGGCGGGGGAGGAGTCATCCTTCGGCTTCGTGATCGTGAGCGGGATCTGTTGGTGCAGCTCGACGCCTCCGCCGGCCTGGGTGAGCACCACCTCGAGGGTGTAGCGACCCGGCTGGGTCAACATCGACAGCGGCAGCGCGCCGCCGAACATCCACAGATCGTCGCGTACCTTGGCCAGGGTCGCCCGCTGAGCCGGCAGGCGGAGTAGCTCGCGGCCACCCGCAGAAAGGACCAGCGAGGCGTCGACCTGAGGTTGGCCGTCCGCGCCGAGGACCGGCCGCAGAACGTAGCCGAGGTAGCTCAGGGTTTCGTCGGGCCGATACACATCGCC
This sequence comes from uncultured Thermoanaerobaculia bacterium, assembly GCA_964597585.1. Lineage (GTDB taxonomy): Bacteria > Acidobacteriota > Thermoanaerobaculia > Thermoanaerobaculales > Sulfomarinibacteraceae > CAVSIS01. The sequence goes on along the minus strand of CAZQYU010000135.1, from coordinate 5,617 downwards.
GGCACGAGGAAGAACGTGCCAGCCGCCGACGACGAAGGCGGTGCCGAGCGGAGCGGAGGCTCGCTCGACGCGGGTCGCCCCCCACACCAGCGGGGCGAACACGGTACCGCTCGCCGCGACCGGCTCGGCACTGAACACCGACGCGGTGACCGCGATCGGACCGTCGTCGCCGGCGAGGGCCAACTCGATGTACCAGCGCCCGGGCTCGATCGGAATGGCCTCCTCGACCACCAGGTCGTGCGCCATCGGCACCGGCGAGACCGCAGTCCTGAACGTCCCCAGCACTCGGCCCGAGGCGACATCGCTGACCCTACCCACGAGGGCCCGCAGTGGCGGCGTGCCCTCGGGTACCGACAGGTGGACCCAGGCGAGCTGCGGCGCGCTCGCGACCACGCCCCGCCGCACCACAGCCGTGGCACCCTCGGGCCACGGCTGGGTGGGGGCCGTCAACCACGCGAGCTCCTGCTCGGTGGCAGGACGGGAGCCTTCCACCATGCCGACCGCGGGCGGTTCCTTGAGCTCCGGGTGGAGCAGCAGCTGCTGCGGCCGGTCACCCAGCAGCTTGACGACGGTCAGGCACTTCTTGTTCGCCCGATCGAGGACGAAGTCCTTCTGCCCCGCCTGGGTCTCGACGAAGATCGCGTAGAAGACGTTCTTCCGGCCAAGCTCCGGGAAACGCTCTCCCCGGTACTCCCAGATCTCGAGGGCGGGCCGCTCGGTCCGCAGCAGCATGGTCCCAGACTGCGTGAAGCCAGCATCACCGGTGTCGGTGCCGCGCGGCTTCTCGTACTGGGTGTCGAAAGACCCGAGCATCTCGAGCACGCGGCCCCGGTCCGACATCGCCCCTCGCGTCGTGCCATAACCGTAGAGCTGGTCGGCGGTCGCCACCCGCAGGTCGAACCCGATCTTGAACTCGTTGACCCACGTCGACAGGTCCGGATCGCGCCGCGCCCAGAACAGGTCGACGAAGCGCCGCGCTGCGTCGTCGTCCGTGATCGCCTTCCAGGCGTGCTGCTCCGCGGAGGTCATCAGGAAGCCCGCGGGCCCGTCGAAGGTGCTTGCGAGGGGTTCGGAGACCTGGGCAAAGGCAGGGAAGGCGAAGACTGTGCCGACGATCACGGCAAGAGCACGAGCACGCATGGGCGTTACCTCCGGAGGTCCACATTACACCCGACAAGCCGGCAACGCCGCCCCGGCCAGCCAGCCTTCGCGCAGCGCGGAAGGAGGCTCACCGGCGTCGATCAGCGCGAGCACGGCCGGGTAAAGCCAACGTCGATCGCACGCGACCGCCGTCACTGCGGCGCCGAACGTGTCGGAGTGCCGGGGCAGCCGCACGCGGCCGAACACCGCCACCGCCGGGAGACTCCCCGAACGCCCGGCCGTGAGCTCGACCCATGGCGCCTCAGGCCATGCTCGCCGGAGCTCCGCCAGGAACTCGCGCTCACGTTCGGTGAGCCGGCCTTCGCTCAGCGGTCGCGTGAGGACGAACTCGGCCACCGCGCGGACCCGGCGTATGCCGCTCTCGAGCCGTGAACCGAGCACCCCTACCCGCGACCGCGGTTGGGCAGGCGAACCACTCAGCGTGATGGGCAGTACACGGACCAGCGCTGCGCGTTCGGCTGGTCCGAGCACGAGCAGCGCTCCGCCACCGCCCTCGCCTCGAATCGCTGCGGCTTCGACCGCCTCCACAACTCCACCGCAGGTGTCGGCGGCCTCAGCCACCTGCGCGAGACTCACGAGGCCGCCATCCGCTCGCCGCAGCATCGGCACCGAGAGCGCCCGCTCGCGCGCGAGCCCCATCGCCGCGGCCTCCATCAGGAGTGCGGCGACCCTGCGGCGCACGCCCTCTTCGAGGCCGGACGCGCGCTCTGCGAGGCGGATCGTCAGGCTGACCGCAGCCTCGACCACCGCGGGCAGCAGGGGCGTCACCACCTCGCGCAGCGCAGCCGGGGAGGCGGCCGGGCCGACCAGGCCGGACATCTCGAGGGCGGCGTGGAACGGCGGGTAACCGGGTACCGTCGCGCGTGCCGCCACCAGCCCGTTGCGCAACAGCCACAGCTCGGGCACGTCGCCCGATGCGGCAACGCAGACCTCGCCGGGGGCGTGCCCGCCGACGGGCAGGCTGTACAGGCCGTCCGGAAAGCGCCCCCCGAGGGCGCGTCCGTCGACCGTCACGGACACCGGCACGAATCGCCCGACGGCAATCAGCCACTCGCGCGCACGGGCGGCGTCGAGACCCGGTCCGGCGACCCTGACATCGCACTCGTCGCCAGCCACGCCGGGGGTCGCGACCACGCGGCCGCCCTCCACCCGAAGTCCGGACCGCCCCTGCCCGGGCGAGATCTCGAGCCGGCCACCCCGCCGCACGGCAGCCCACAGCAGGGCAAGCGCCCCGGCGGCCTCGACTTGGAGGACGGCCCGGTGGCGTGCTCGGGGCTCGGTCCCGACGTCGCTCGCCACGGCCAGCGCGTCGACCAGCTCGTGTGGGACATCCCCCCCCGAGAAACTCACTGCCGCGCGACCGCGCCCGAGGCGCACCTCGACGGAGCGGGCGGCGCAGCTGAGGGCCCAGCGCACGACCTCGGCGGGCACCTGCCAGGGACCCTGGAGCGTCGCCTCGGTCAGGGTTCGAACCTCGGCCGCGATGTCGATCGCCAGGTGCTCGGGCGCGCTCATGCGCCGACTGCCTCGCCCAGCGCCGCCGCAGCCACCGCGCGGCGCGCTCTCCGGCCTCGGTGTCCCGGAATGTCAAGCCGCTCGCAGGCGCGCTCGAGCAGCCGCAGGGTGGCCGTGGCGGGATGGCTCGCCGCCTCCCGTCCAGCCGCGGCGGCAGCGCCGGCCCCGGGGTCAACCGCGATCACCAGGTCCCGGCCGCAGCCGATCCCGACGAGGTCGAGGCAGCGCATCGCGGTCCCGAGCCCCGGCGCCGCGGCCAGCCGCACACCGGTTGCGAGGGTCCGGAGCAGGCGATCGGCAGCGACCAGCCTGGTGTCGGACTCGATCCGGTCGAGCGCCGCCTGCCACCAGTCGAGATCGACCGCGGCGAGCACGGATGCCGCCACGGCGCCCTCGGCCGTGGCGGCGTCCACGACCACCTTCCCGGCACGCGCGGCCCGAATGGCCAGGTCTCCTTCGCGGGCCGAGGCGAGCAGCTGACCGCCGCCGGCGATGGCCCGGGCGCGGGCGAGCGACACCCGCTTACCACCGAGGCAGGGAATCAGCGGCCGTGAGGTGATGCTGGGCGCACCGGCGAAGGCGTCCTCGTGCTCCAGGGCCCCGCGCACGAGCTCGGTGAGCTCGAGCGGCTCACCCAGGGCGAGACGTCGCCGCACCCGGAGGCGGGAGGCAAACCAGGTCACTGTAGCAAGAACGAAGACAGCGATGCCTACAATGACGGCTACGCGGCGGACGGGACCGGCAGATCGATCTGGGGCGCCGGACCCGGTGGATGGTGCCCGGACCGGAGCAGGCCCCTCAGTGAAAACTGAGACCCCGTCCTCGAGCTCCGACACACTGGCATCCGCGGCGCTGCGCCGGCCGTCCTGGCCCTCGACCTCGGCCCATGCGTGCAGCCCGGGCAATGCCCGGCCGTCGTGACCGACATAGCCGACCGCGAGCCACGCCGGCGAGCCGGCCGCGGTCAGCAGCGCGGCGAGGACGGCGTTCTGGACGTCGCAGTCCCCCGCGCCGACCGCCAGGGCGCGATCGAGCACACCGAGGCCCGCAGCCTCGGCCGCACGGAAACGGGCCACCACCGCCTCAGAACGGTCGTAGCGGACCAGGCGACGCACGACCGCGGTGGCCGTTGCAACCCTCTCGCGGGCTGGGAGGTCGCCGAGCCGGACGGCTTCGGCTGCGAGCACGGCCGGCAGGTTCGGCCACTGCGGCGGCCGGTCGGCCAGCCTCGCCGGAGGAGGTCCTGCCCGATATCGGACCCGGCCCCGCCCGGGCGCGGAGAGGCGCAATGCGCCCTCCCCTCGGGCTGTGAGCCACAGCTCGGCGGGCGTCTCGTCGAGGCGAACCGAAGCCGGGTCGATCGCCGCCCCGGTGGGCACCGGAAGCCGGAACACCCCCGATCCTGTATCGAACGTCAGCTCGAGCTCGACACACGGCTGGGCACAGGGTCGAGGCGGTGCGGGCGCGAGTCCATCCTGTTCGGCAGGCGCTTGGAGGGATGGGCCGTCCAGCCGCAGAACCGCGAGCAGGAGGTCTCGGTCGGGCGGAGCGTAGTGAAGCTCGACCCGCGGCCCTGAGCCGCTGGACAGGCCAACGTCCGGCCCGCGGTAGCCCACAGCGAGGTCCGTGAGTGGGCGCCCCAGGGCCGGACCCTCCGCACCTTGGCGCGGCTCGCCCTTGGGCTGGGGTAGGGTCCCCACGAACAACACGGCGGCGAGGCCGACAGCGCCCGCAACAGCGCCTACAGCAAGCACCGGGTGGGAACGCGCCACTGCGAGCCACCTCATGGCCCTCTCTGCCCAGCGACCCGCGAAGGTCCTGGGCATCCTCCGATCGAGGGCTCTGGTGATCAGCCGGTCCAGCTCCCGCCGGGCACGCGCGACCAGCTTCTCGAGCGCTCGGTCGTCGCGTGCATCTCCTCGAGCGAGCAGCAGCTCGAGCCGGTCGCCGTCGAGCAGCACCCGGGGGACCAGTCCGGCGGCGCGCGCGCTCCGGCGCGAGCCGGTCGGCCTTCTGCCCTCCGCGAGCAGATCGTCCAGGCTCGCGGCCTCACGCACCTTGAGCCCGCAGGCGAAGAGCTCGACCCGAGGGTCGTCGCCGAGACCCACGACACCTCGGAAGCCGGGACCCGAGAACCGGGACGACGGTGTCGGAAGTGCAAGCTCGCGGTTGACGGGCCGCCCCTCGACGGTCACCTCGAGGGGTTCCCCTTTCCCACCCTTGCGGGTCACGAGACCGACCTGGTCTCGCGCTGCGGCCTCGAGCGCCTCGGTGAGCCCGGCTCCCGACCCGGGCCGTTCGAGAATCACCTCGGTCCCGGGGGGTCCGGAAGCCGTCGCCTCCTCCAGGAGCCGCAGACCTCCATCGAGTACGACCCGGAAACCCTCTCCTGACCTCGGCACCGAGCGCACCTCGATCCGCGTCGGTGCGAAGCGCAGGATCGACCAGAAACCGACCCCGAAACGCCCGGCGTCGTTGGCGGCGCTCTTGCTGGACGCGTACAGGGTGAAGAGGAATCTCGCCGCAACCTCACGATCGAGGCCACCGCCGTCGTCGCGGCACCGGATCCACTCCCTCCCGTCGCCGCTGCCAAGAGAGAATTCGACGCGCGACGCGCCGGCGTCACGGGCGTTCTGGACCAGCTCGCGAACGAAGATCCAGGGATCGGCACCGTACCGCCGCGCCTCCTCGCCGGCCCGCCGCAGGAAGATCTCGGGGTCCGCCCTCACCGCCCCGACCTCGCGAGGAGAGGGAATACCACAGAGACGCAGAGGCACGGAGGAGCACCAACCCAGTCACTCGAAGGTTGTGCCGGGCTCGTGCTCCCGGAGCACGAGCCCGGCACAACCCCAATCGGGCGGGAGGGGGCTTTGTGTCTCTCTGTGACCTCTGTGCCTCTGTGGTTCAATCCTTGTTCCTACACGCTGCCGAGGATGCCGTA